>NZ_JBDTJZ010000094.1:0-13171 GCF_039935595.1 Mucilaginibacter sp.
CGGGTGGCGCACATGGCGGTACAGAATACACCACGGCAGCTTATGAGGCCTGGAAAAATACCGATCCTAAAAAGCAAACGTACCCGTTTTTGTATGACACCAGCTATGACCTTTGGCGATTGATGGATTATTTGGTTACCCGGCCCGACGTACAGGCCAACCGCATTGGTATGTCGGGCATATCAATGGGGGGTATGCAAACCTGGATGGCCGCAGCGATAGATAAAAGGGTAAAGGTTGTAGTTTTAAATATTGCGGCGCAAAGTTTTAAATGGTCGTTAGATAATGATAAATGGCAGGGCCGTACCGGTACTATTAAAGATGCACATTTAAAAGCGGCACATGATCTGGGCGATACTGAAATAAACAAGCAAAATGTTAAAGTCGTTTGGGATAAAATACTGCCGGGGATAACCGGCGAGTTTGATTGCCCATCAATGATACGCCTTTTAGCGCCACGACCAACGCTGATACTAAGTAATGAAAAGGACGAGAATTGCCCATTGCCCGGCGCACTTATAGCATTTGATTCGGCAAAGGCGGCTTATGCAAGTCAAAACGCATCAGATAAATTAAAAATGGACGTAGAACCTAATGAGCCCCATCGCTCAACCCCCAAACATATACAGATGACGCTGGATTGGTTTTCAAAATGGTTGTAACAATAGCCGGTTATATTAATCTTAAAATAAATTTTAGTTAAGTAGTTGATTGCACGTGGACTTTACTAATTAAAAAGGTAGTTTTGCGCTCACGGTAAACCTGTACAATGGCGACTAATATTTACCGCTGATAAAATGTTAATGTTAAAACCCCTACATATTTCCCGGAGATACCCGGTTAAAATAAAATTTTTACTTTTTATATGTTGCTTTTTTTTATCGGTAATGTATGCTGCCGCACAAAAAAAGTTTACGGTTAGCGGTAACATTAAAGATGGGGCAACCGGCGAGTTGTTGATAGGTGCGTCTGTAAGTTTAAAAGGGGCAACCCAAAGCCAAACCATAAGTAACAGCTATGGGTTTTACTCCCTCTCTGTTCCCGAAGGTAATTATACATTAACGTATAGCTATATAGGTTATGCCCCGGCAACACAAACTATTTCATTGCATCAAGACACCGTATCAAATATTAGCCTCGCTGTAAAAAATGACCTGCAGGAAGTGGTGATAAATGATAAACGGCCCAACAACAGTAATCTTATTTCGCCGCAAATGGGTGTAGAGAAGCTGGACATGTCGCAAATAAACAATGTGCCCGTTATTTTTGGTGAGAAGGATATTTTAAAAACCATATCCTTACTGCCCGGCGTTAAGGCGGCCAGCGAAGGTAATACGGGTTATTACGTACGTGGCGGTGGTTCTGATCAGAATTTGATATTGCTGGATGAGGCTACTGTTTATAATGCATCGCATTTATTTGGTTTCTTCTCCACCTTTAACTCAGACGCTATAAAAGATGTATCCTTATATAAAGGCGGTATGCCATCACAATATGGTGGCCGTTTATCCTCTGTACTGGATATAAAAATGAATGAGGGTAATAATAAAAATTATACCGTTGAGGGGGGCCTGGGGTTAATATCATCGCGTGTAAAATTTGAAGGCCCTATTGTGAAGGATAAAGGCTCGTTTATGATAAGTGCCCGTCGTACCTATATTGATATGTTTTTAAAAGCATCGTCAGACACGACGGTAAAAGGCAGTACTATTTATTTTTATGATTTGAACGCCAAATTTAATTATCATTTTAACGAAAAAAATACCATTTACCTTTCAGGATATTTCGGTAAGGATGTGTTGGGCCTAAAAAACACCTTCGGTACTGATTGGGGCAATGCCACAGGTACGCTGCGTTTTAACCACTTGTTTAGCAATAAGCTGTTTTCAAATACATCACTTATTTATAGCAATTATAACTATGTGATTCAAAGTTTTATAGCCGATAACGATTTTAAGGCCACTTCAAAAATTACCGATCTTAATTTAAAGGAAGACATACAATATTACGTTAATACCAAACATACGGTTAGGTTTGGTATTAATGCTATTAACCATACTTTGGCGCCGGGCAATATTAGCTCAACAAAAAATTCGAGCGTAAACAATAAAAGTATTGAACAGCGCTACGGGTTAGAAAGCGCCGCTTATATTAATGATGAATGGCATGCAACCGATAAACTTAACATACAGTATGGCCTGCGGCTAAGCGGTATGTTTTTATTAGGGCCGGGTACTTTTAGTACTTACGATGCCGCCGGTAATATTAAAACCTCAACAACTAAAACCGACAATGGCGTAGTTAAAAGCTATTTTAACCTCGAGCCCCGCTTATCTGCCAGTTATAGTTTAAACGATCAAACGTCGGTTAAGGCATCTTATAACCGTAATACACAAAATATTCATATCGTCAGCAATTCAACCAGTAGTACACCTACTGACCTGTATGTGCTGAGCAGTAATAATATAAAACCTGAAATTGCCGACCAGGTTTCGGCAGGGTATTTCAGGAATTTTAACGATAACCTGTTTGAGTTTTCTGCCGAAACGTATTACAAGTGGATGCAAAACCAGATAGACTATAAAAATGGTGCGCAGCTTATAGCCAATGCCAATGTGGAGTCGCAGTTATTATATGGCGTTGGCCGCGCCTATGGCATGGAACTATTTTTTAAAAAGCGTTATGGCAGGTTTAATGGCTGGGTAGGTTATACACTATCAAGAACCGAAAGAAAATTTGACGACATTAATAACGGCAAATATTTCCCGTCAAAATACGACCGTACACATGATATATCCGTAGTAGGTATTTATAAATTAAACAACCGATGGACATTTTCAACTACCTTTGTTTACGGTACGGGCAACGCGGTTACTTACCCCAATGGTAAATACAATATTGGCGGGGTAACTACGTATTATTACAGCGCACGTAATGCCTACCGCGAACCGGCTAATCACCGTATTGATATTGGTGCAACACTTGAAGGTAAGGAACATAAAAAATACCATTCAAGCTGGTCTTTTGGTATTTACAATGTGTATAACCATAAAAACCCATACACCATAACTTTCCGCGACAGCAAAACTGACCCTACAAAAACCGAAGCGGTTGAGACCAGTTTGTTTGGTATTATACCTTCGGTAACCTGGAACTTTAAATTTTAATAGTAATGTTTGGCAAATTAAAATATCACCTACTGTTAGCTGTAATGGTTTTGCTTACGGCCACATCATGCCAACGAGTAATTGATTTAAAGTTAGACAATGCCGAACCGCAGTTGGTTATTGAGGGTATAGTTACCAGCCAGTTAATAAACCAAACGGTAAAAATAAGTCAGTCAGTACCGTTTAGTAACAGTAATGTTTTTCCGGCAGTGAGTGGCGCCATAGTTACCATTGCCGATAATCATGGCAACACTTATAGCTTAACCGAGGGCATACCGGGCACATACTCAAGTGCAAAATTTCAGGGCCGCGTAGGGTACACTTATACTTTAACGGTACAGACCAACAGCAAAGTTTATACGGCAACATCTACAATGCCATTTCCGGTACGTTTTGATGACTTATCTTATAAAGACGATTTTTTTAGCCCTGATAAAAAAATCATGACGGTGCATTACCAGGACCCCTTAAATGTTGCCAATAACTATCATTTTTTATTGTTTGTAAATAGCGTACAGGCAAAAACTGTTTTTGTTAACGACGATAATTTTTCAAATGGTAAATATGTAGATTTTGACCTATACCAGAATAAAAGCGATATTAAGGTAGGCGACAACGTTTTAGTTGAAGCGCAATGTATTGACAGGAACATGTTTTTTTACTGGTTTAGCTTGAGCCAGCAACAGGATAACGGTAACGGGCCTACACCATCAAACCCGCCTTCAAATTTAAGTAACGGCGCTTTAGGCTATTTTAGCGCACATACCGTACAGCGACTGGCTGTGACTATTAAGTAGTTGTTTTGTAATGAAGAAGATAATAGAGTGTGTGCCCAATTTTAGCGAGGGTATAAATAATGATATCATCAATAGTATTGCCCGCGAAATTTCGGGTGTTGCAGGGGTTAAACTATTAAATGTTGATGCGGGTAAAGGTGCCAACCGTACGGTGATGACCTTTGCAGGCGAACCCGAAGGTGTTATTGAAGCAGCATTTTTAGCTATAAAAAAAGCCGGCGAATTAATTGATATGCGCACCCAAACCGGCGAGCATCCGCGTATGGGGGCTACAGATGTTTGTCCGCTTATTCCCATTAGCAATGTTACCATGGCCGAAACGGTTGAATATGCCAACAGGTTGGCCAAACGTGTAGGTAATGAGTTGGGTATTCCCGTTTATTTATATGAGTATTCTCAGCCCGATAAAGCACGCAGTAACCTTGCAGTAATAAGGGAGGGCGAATACGAAGGTTTTTTTAAAAAGATAGTGATGCCAAATTGGGAGCCCGATTTTGGCCCTGCCCGGTTAGATGCTAAACGCGGTGCCACAGTTATAGGCGCGCGCGATATTTTAGTGGCCTATAACATCAACTTAAACACCGTTTCAACTACTATAGCACATGATATTGCTTTGACTATACGTGAATCGGGCCACACGGTTACCAATGCTGATGGAAGCAGAACCCAAATACCGGGTACCTTTAAAAAGGTAAAAGCTATAGGCTGGTATATTGAGGAATATGGCCGGGCGCAGGTATCAATGAATTTAACCAATATTGCGGTTACACCTGTTCATAAAGTATTTGATGAAGTGTGCAACCGGGCAGCGACATATTCCGTTAAAGTAACCGGAAGCGAGTTAATAGGCATGATCCCCTTAAATGCCTTGTTAGAAGCCGGAAAATATTTTTTGCGCAAACAACATCTTCCCCAAACTGTTAATGAAGCCGAACTGATAGCTATTGCCGTTAAAAGCATGGGTTTGGATGAACTTTCTCCGTTCGACCCCAATAAGCGTATTATTGAATACCAATTGTAAAAATACAGCTACGCTTTTTACATAATAAGCATTAGCTTGTATGTTTATACTGGTTTAATTATTTGTTTAATTTTTATATTTATATTTCATTTTTGAAAGAAGTGTTTTACATTGTATATTAAGAAGTGGCCAGGCAAATACAATATATACTCCTTTATGCGGCATTATTTTTTGGCTTTGGTCCTGTTTTGGGGCAAGCTAAACTTAGCCCCGAACTTAAAGCATTTAATAAGCATCTGGCCAAAACAGGTATAACCTTTACCTTTCCTGCCGGATTTAAAGAAGTTAAACCCGGATATACAGATGATTATGGATTTGATTATGGCATTGCAAGTGTTGAAGACGAAAGCGAAATATGGTTCAAAATACGATCGCAGAAGGATAACCTGGCTGAATGTTTAAAAAAAGGAGATAAGCGGATAATTAACCCCGATTCGTTATACCAGGATATAGGGCTTTCGCAAGCCAACGCCTTTAAAAATAAAAGTGACGAGCGACCATTATTTATTCGTAGTATCCCGCCAATAACCCTTAGCCGTTATAATGCCGATTTGGGTAAAACCTACCTGATAAGCCTGCCTGATGAGCAGGAAACCAAGCATTATAAATTTGCCATGTTGGTTATTTTACAAAAAAATAAAGTGGGCACAGTAATGGCGGTATGTTTCGCCAACGAATTAGGCCCCGGTTTCTTCAAAAACCTCAATAAAGCCAGTAGCTGTTTAAAATTTAATTGATTTTTCTTTCCAAATGTGGATAAGTTAAAAGTGTTTGAACATAAAGTTCGGCATCAAAGCTTATTTTTGTTTTTAGGGGCATCTCCCTGCTTTATTGTTTTATATGGCTGAAGAAGTAAATTATAGTGAAGATAGCATCCGGTCGTTAGATTGGAAAGAACACATACGCCTGCGCCCGGGCATGTATATTGGTAAGCTGGGCGACGGCTCGGCTTATGATGATGGCGTGTATGTTTTGCTGAAGGAAATTATTGATAACTCTATTGACGAGTTTGTAATGGGCGCCGGTAAAACTATCGAAATAAATATTAGTGATCATAAAGTATCCGTGCGCGATTATGGCCGGGGTATCCCATTGGGAAAGGTGATCGACTGCGTATCAAAAATAAATACCGGAGGCAAATATGATAGCAAAGCCTTCCAAAAATCGGTGGGTTTAAATGGAGTGGGTACCAAGGCTGTTAACGCTTTATCTAACTCGTTCATTGTACAATCCTACCGTGATGGCCGCACAAAAATAGCCGAATTTGAAAAAGGCGAGTTGGTTAAGGATGAACCCGAAAAGGAAACCACACAACGTAATGGTACCGCAATCAATTTCCTGCCTGATGATACCATATTCAGGCATTACCGTTTTATACCCGAGTTTGTGGATAGCATGGTATGGAACTATGTATTTCTTAACTCGGGGCTTACCATCAATTTTAATGGTCAAAAATATTTTTCGGAGCGTGGGTTGTATGACCTGCTTACCCGCAATACTGATATAGAAACACTGCGCTATCCCATTATCCATTTAAAAGGCGAGGATATAGAAATAGCTATGACTCACGGACAGCAATATGGCGAAGAATATTATTCGTTTGTAAACGGGCAAAATACTACGCAAGGCGGCACGCACCAGGCGGCCTTCCGCGAAGCGGTGGTAAAAACCATACGCGAGTTTTATAAAAAGGAATTTGACGCGTCGGATGTTCGCGCATCCATAGTAGCGGCCATTGCCATTAAAGTACAGGAGCCGGTATTCGAGTCGCAAACCAAAACCAAGCTGGGTTCGCAAAATATTGGTCCGGAGGGACCGTCGGTTCGTGGCTTTATCAACGATTTTGTAAAGAAAGAACTGGATAATTACCTGCATAAAAACCCGGCCGTTGCTGATGCGCTGTTAAAACGCATTATGCAGTCGGAGCGCGAGCGTAAGGATATTGCCGGCATCAAGAAATTGGCTAACGAGCGCGCTAAAAAAGCATCGTTACACAACCGTAAGCTACGCGATTGTAAGCTGCATTTTGAAGATACACACGAGCGACGCCAGGATACTACGCTGTTTATTACCGAAGGCGATTCGGCCAGCGGATCAATCACCAAATCGCGCGATGTGATGACACAGGCGGTATTTAGCCTGAAAGGTAAACCACTAAATTGCTACGGACTAACCAAAAAAGTAGTGTATGAGAACGAGGAGTTTAACTTACTACAGCACGCTTTAAATATTGAGGATGGCCTGGATAACCTGCGCTATAACAATATTGTAATTGCTACCGATGCCGACGTGGATGGTATGCACATACGTTTGTTGCTGATGACCTTCTTCCTGCAGTTTTTCCCTGACCTGGTAAAAGCTGGGCATGTGTTTATTTTGCAAACCCCGCTGTTTAGGGTGCGTAATAAAAAGGAAACCATTTATTGCTATAGTGATGAAGAACGCCGTGATGCCATAGCTAAACTGGGCGTAAAGCCGGAGATAACCCGCTTTAAAGGTTTGGGCGAAATATCGCCCGATGAGTTTGGTTTATTTATTGGCAAAGATATTCGCCTTGACCCGGTTATTTTAAAAGATGCCAACATTAAGGGCCTTTTGGAATACTTTATGGGTAAAAATACGCCATCGCGCCAGCAGCATATCATCGGTAATTTACGGGTAGAGAAGGATGACGAAAGCATTAACCCAACCATAGTTGAGGATGAAGAAGTTTTGCCTGTAGCGGTGTAACGTACACGTTATGATAATCATTGATACTAATTGGAAAAAAATTATATTCAGGCTAATAATAACGGCTTTGTCATTAATTGGTATAGGTTTAATGGTGTATAACAATCCTATTGGCCAGCCGAGCTTTTATATAGTTTTATTCTTGATTTTAGTATCCTCGTATATTTTCGTTAGTTTACTGGTTGGTTTTTTTGGAATCATTAAAGTAGAATTAGATAAATCGACAGAAAAGTTTACATTTATTAGATTCTATTCTAGAAGTGAGGTGTTGGTATCTGACATCGCAGGTTATAATACTTCTGTTTTTAATAGCAGAACCGGAGTTACTTATGGTATTATCATAAAAACAAAGGATAACAAACTCAGGGAACTCAATCCCATTAATCTAAAAGACCTTTCTGGTATTAGCGAATATTTAACGGAAAATTCTGTGCAATATAAAGGAGAAACGCGATCATTTTATCCCTTTACTACCGCACTTTAAAATTTAATTCCTATATTGTTACCCCTGCTTTTTTCAGTAGGGTTGATAAATGATTAATCACCAAATAAAAGTGGCCTTTGATGAGTACAGCTCATTACAGGAATTAGATATAACCGATCGCGAGCTTTGCCTGCAAGCCGTCAAGGCGATGGAAAACTCCCATTCGCCTTATTCAAAATTTAGTGTAGGCGCGGCATTAAAACTACAAAGCGGCAAAATAATTTTAGGCAGCAACCAGGAAAACGTGGCCTACCCATCAGGCTTATGTGCCGAGCGTGTGGCGCTGTTTCATTGGGGCGCTAACCACCCTGATGACCTGATAGAAAGTATGGCCGTAACCGCTCATACCAACGAATTTAAACTGCTTAAACCAGTTACCTCATGCGGCTCATGCCTGCAGGTAATGGCCGAGTATGAAAAAAAGCAGGGTAAGCCCATCCGTGTGTTGCTGTATTGTATTGACGGGCCGGTTTGGGTAATAAACGGCATTGAAAACCTACTGCCATTCCTGTTTTTTGAGGATAGGTTAGCCTGATCAATTGTCAAAAAACTGGGGATATAATCGTGCCCCATCATATAAACCGAATAAATAATATATAAAAAAATGGGCCGTTAGATGATTCTAACGGCCCATTTTTTATGGAGTTATATGCTTATTTGCTGTTAATAGTTATAGTAGCACTTTGCAGGCCCGGGCTGGTAGCGACAAATGTGCTCGCTCCAGCTTTTTCTTTAGCCTGTAAAATAGCCAGCGCCATACCATTAAAGGCTTTGCGATAGTTAACTTTAAATGAATCCAAACTGGTAGGATCGCCGTTATCAACGCCAACTATAGCCGCCTGGCCCTTTACACTAAAGTCTACTTTGTTAGCTGCATCAGGCACCAAATTACCGTCTTTATCTAAAATCCTAACGGTGATAAATGACAAGTCATTACCGTCTGCTTTAATATTTTTCCTGTCGGCAGTTAATTCAATTTTGGCAGGTGCACCAGCGGTATGTATTTCGCGCGTTAAAACCACTTTGCCATTTTTGCGCGATACCGCTTTTAAAGTACCCGGTTGGTAAGTAAGTCGCCACATTACATGCAGATCATCCCCAACTTTCTTTTTAACGCCCTGCGATTTTCCGTTTAAAAACAACTCCACCTCATCGGCATTGTTGTAGTATGCCCATACGTCAACGGTTTTGCCCGGTTGCCAGTTCCAATGCGGAAAAACGTGCAGAACCGTTTTATCGGTCCACTCACTTTGATACATATAGTATGAATCTTTAGGAAACCCCGCCAAATCAACTATACCAAAATACGAGCTGCGTGCCGGCCAAGGGTATGGCGTAGGCTCGCCTAAATAATCAAAGCCTGTCCAAATAAACATCCCCGAAAGGAAATCATACTTTTTAATGACCTTCCAGGTTTCTTCGTGGGTAGAACCCCATGGTACTGAAATATTATCGTAAGCCGATACGGTAAGGTCATCATTCATTTTTGAACCGCGTCTTCCCGGCCAGCGGCGAATACTATCCGATGGCATATCATAATGGCCACGAGTTTCAATAGCGGATGTAGTTTCGGTACCTATAAATTTCTTGCCCGGGTAACGATCATGAAACTTAGCAAAATCATTTACAGCATAATTATAACCCACCAAATCCAACGCGCCTGATTTTATGATCTGGTTACGCGGGCTTGGATCATTGTTTGCCGTAGTAATAGGGCGTGTTTTATCCAAACTATGTACAATGGCAGCCAGTTCGGGTGCTAAGCGCAAGGCGCTGGTATCGGTTTGCTGCGGTATCTCATTACCAATGCTCCATATAAATACACTCGGGTGGTTACGGTCGCGCAGTATCTGATCTTCCAGATCTTTTTTATGCCACTTTCGAAAATAAAGGTGATAGTCGTATTTGTTTTTTCCCTTCTCCCAGCAATCAAAGGCCTCATCCATTACAATGAAACCCATTTTATCGCATAGGTCAAGCAACTCGGGTGCAGGTGGGTTATGGGAGGTACGTATACCGTTAACGCCCATGCCTTTTAAAATTTGCAGTTGCCTTTCTAAAGCGCGTGTATTTAATGCCGCGCCCAGGCTGCCCAGGTCGTGGTGATCACATACCCCTTGTATTTTTAATGATTTACCATTTAAAGTAAAACCCTTATCCGCATCAAAATTAAAATAACGGATGCCCAAAGGTGTGGTGTATTCATCAACCACAGCATTATTGGCAATAACCTGGGTAACAACTTTATACAGGTAAGGTTTTGCAACCGACCATAGCACCGGTTTATTAACAACAAAAACCTGGTTAACAGCAGTTATGCTATCACCTGAGCTGATGTTGTCTGCTGATTGATTAGCCACGGCAATACCCGCAGCATTATATATAGTTGTTTTTACTGAATATGGTGATATTTTACCCTCGTACTTCCTTACTTTAACATCCAGATTAATCGTGGCCGACTGGCTGCTCACTTTTGGTGTAGTAATGTAAGTGCCCCAATGGTCAATTGCTAATCTGCTCGTTGTAACCAACCAAACGTTACGATAAATACCCGAGCCTGAATACCAGCGCGAGTTTGGCTGCTCAGAATTATCAACCTTAACGGCAATAACATTGGGCTTATCGTAATTTAAGTAAGGGGTTAGTTCATAACGGAAGGATATATAGCCATTTGGTCTGAAGCCCAGGTAATGCCCGTTTATCCAAACCTCGCTTTTTTCGTAAACACCGTCAAAATCTACATAGATCATCTTCCCTTTTGACGAAGCGGGTACGGTAAATGTTTTACGGTACCAGCCAATGCCGCCGGGTAATGCGCCGCCGCCGGTTGTGGCAGGTGCATCTTTGCTAAATGCGCCCTCAATGCTCCAGTCGTGTGGTAAATTTAATGACCGCCAGTTGGCATCGTTTAAAGTTGGCGACTCCCCATTAACAGCGTTGCCCAAATAAAAATGCCATCCCTTGTCAAAATCAGCAACAGAGCGTCCGCGCTGGGCAAATGTTACCGACGCAAGCAATAGCAATCCAATAAATAAAAGTGGTTTTTTAAACATCATTTGTAATAAGTAAATAGTTTATAAAATTGGTTTTGCGGTAAACATGCCTGCGTAATACTTACGGTAGCCCCAACCCAATAATAAATTGGGGCCAAGCAACAGGCAGCCCATATACCAGCCCGAAGGTACTAGTATGGTATGAAATAAAAAAACATTTAAGCTAATATGAAAAGCCACCACCACGGCAAAAGGGGCATAATGGTTAAATAGGCCCAATATACAGTAGTTTTCATAATTGCTTATACAGTAGGATTTACAGTAAATACGCTTTGGTAATATTTACGGTAGGCAATACATAAAAACAATTCAAGCGCCAATATACCTGTACCCATGGCTATGGCATACGGAGCTAATATTAAATGAAACAGAAAAATGTTAACGCTGATAGGCAATAGCACTAATAAAAAGAATGGTGTAAATCGGTTAAATAATAAAAACAATCCGCTAATTATTTCAAGGCTTTTTAGAAAGGGAAAAAAATATCCAGACCCGAAAAGTCCGGTACTGAAAGCCGTTGCCGGTGCGCTCATTACGGGTGGCGCCATTTTAAGGAAAGGAAAGAAAAAGTTTATTCCGAATACAACGAAGATAAGCGCCAGTAAGGTACGGGCTATTAATACTGCAATTTTCATAGTTATATGGTTTATATGTGAGTTTATTCAAAATTTAGTAATTAAATTGACATAATCAAATGTTGTGCTGGTTTTTAAACCAAACAGGTGTTACATTCGTTAATATAACTATGAAAATGCAAAAAATAACATTTGGCAGTGGGTGCTTTTGGTGCACCGAAGCTATATTTCAAACGGTTAAAGGGGTAAAAAGCGCTATATCCGGCTATATGGGCGGGCATGTACAAAACCCAACTTATGAGCAGGTATGCACCGGCAATACAGGCCATGCCGAAGTTGTTGAGGTACAGTATGATGCCAGCGAAATATCATTAGATGAATTACTATTGATTTTTTTTAAAACGCACTATGCCACCACCCTTAACCGGCAGGGTAATGATATTGGTACGCAATACCGCTCGGCTATATATTATTATACGGATGAGCAAAAGCAAATCGCGGAAGCTATGGTAAAAAGGCTTACTGATGAACAGGTGTATGATAATCCTATAGTAACAGAAATAACCCCTGCTTCGGTGTTTTACAGGGCCGAAGATTATCACCAGGATTATTTTACGCATAATGCTACCAAATCATACTGCGCGTTTGTGATACAGCCTAAACTTAATAAGTTTGCCAAAGAGTTTTTAGATAAAATAAAGCCCGAATTGCTGCAATAATTCTTTGGATAAAAATTACATGAAAAAATACAAACTGTTATTATTGCCGGGATTATTGATCTGTTCCCTTTTTCACCAACAGGTCAAAGCGCAGCAAGCCCCTCTTTCATCAATAACAAACAGCGGCAAGGTTTGGGCATTGCTTTACCAGCAGCAGGCCGCAGAGTATAGGGCCTTGTGTTTCCAGGCATATAACATAGCCAAATTGCGCCTGGATGAGGCTTTAAAACATCCCGGTAAAAAACCATTGGCAGTAATTACCGATATTGACGAAACCGTATTAGATAACAGCCCCTACGACGCAGCACGTGCCATCAATAATCTGGATTTTGATATTACTACCTGGAAACAATGGACGGCCAAAGGCATTGCCGATACCGTGCCCGGTGCACCATCATTTTTTAAATACGCCGCAAAAAAAGGGGTTGCCGTTTTTTACATCACCAACCGCGATGAGGACGAGCGCGCGGGCACGCTTAAAAACCTGAAGCTTTATAATATGCCCAATACTGATGACGCTCACTTGATTTTAAAACAGGAAACATCAAGCAAAGAAGCGCGCCGGCAACTGGTACTTAAAAAATATAATGTTGTATTGCTATGCGGCGATAACCTCCCCGATTTT
>NZ_JBDTJZ010000095.1:0-17872 GCF_039935595.1 Mucilaginibacter sp.
GCATCTGGTCCGCGCTCGGGTATTGGCGAGATACATATACCGGATAACGAACCGGGATCATCCATTATGCCGGGTAAAGTAAACCCAACCCAAAACGAGGCGGTTACTATGGTAGCAGCACAGGTAATGGGTAACGATGTGGCCATATCTATCGGCGGATCAAACGGCCATTATGAGCTGAATGTATTTAAACCGTTAATGGCAGCCAACTTTTTACAGTCGGCCCGTTTAATTGGCGATGCCTGCGTATCGTTTAACGATCATTGTGCCAAAGGTATTGAGCCAAACTACGCCGGTATCAAAAAGCATCTGGAAAACTCATTAATGCTGGTAACCGCGTTAAATCCGCATATCGGTTATGAGAACGCGGCTAAAATTGCCAAGAAAGCATTAAAAGAAAACCTGTCGCTTCGCGAAGCCGCCATTGGGTTAAACCTGCTTACCAACGAGCAGTTTGACGAATGGGTGAAGCCCGAAGATATGATAGGCAGTTTGAAATAATAAAACCTCGCGTCATTGCGAGGAGTGAAACGACGTAGCAATCTCTACACGATAGTTGTACGCCTATCGTGTAGAGATTGCTACGCTACGCTCGCAATGACGCTTTAATAATTTTCCATGCATAAACCCTTCCGCCTCATCCTTTCCACCCTATGCCTCCTAACGGCAGCCTGCTCTTTTAACCCGAACGTGCAGGGTAAAGGCGAGGAATACTTGCAGGGCGAGTGGCAGCAGGATTCCACACCGGTGCAAAAACAGTTGTTGAGTTATTCGTTGTATAAGTTTAAATTTACGTGCGACTCGTTTTTTGTGCAGCAGCAAACTATCAGTAAAATAAATTATGGTACCGATAGCTGTACAAAGAGCGGAAGATGGACAGAATACATGGGTGGTACCTACAAACAACAGCATGACACCTTGTTTTTAAAAGGTTTTTTTACCAATGCTGATTATAGTTTGAAAGAGTTGGGCGGGTGTTTAAGATCCGGAGACTATAAAGAGTTTTTTAAAGTAAATAAACAAAGCGATTCAGTATTGCAATTAACGGGGACTGCCAGCCTTATTCCGGTTAATATCCATCTTATTAATAAATTAACCTGTAAAGTAAAACCATTATAATATGCAATTATTTAAAAAACTGGCGATAGCGGCTTTAGTACTTTTAACACCTGCTTTGGCATCAGCCTGGGGCAATGAGGGTCACCGTATAAGCGGGCAAATAGCCGATAGCTACCTTACCCCCAAAGCCAGGGCCGCTATTAAAAAAATATTGGGTAATGAATCCATAGCGTTAGCCAGCAACTGGGCCGATTTTATAAAATCAGATGATAATTATAAATATTTGTCATCATGGCATTATGTTGATTTCGACCGCCCCATGAGCCAGCCCGAAATGGTGGAGTTTTTGGAACATGATAATAATACCGATGCTTATGTTAAGCTGAAATTTTTAATAACCGAATTAAAAAAGAAGGATCTTTCGCAGAGCAATAAATTACTTTACCTGCGTATGCTGATACACATAACGGAGGATCTTCACCAGCCCATGCATACAGCTCATTCAAGCGATAAAGGGGGTAACGACGTTAAGCTGAACTGGTTTGGAAAGCCAACCAACCTGCATTCGGTTTGGGATAGCGAACTGATAGACTTCCAGGGGTTAAGTTATACCGAATATACAGCCGCTATTAACCACACCACGCCCGAACAAAGGGCACAGTTACAAAAGGCCCCAATTACACAATGGATATTTGAATCGAGCCAACTGGCCGAAAAAATTTATGCCGATACCAAGCCCGACAGTAACCTCAATTATACTTACAACTTCAAATATATCGCTACTATTAATCAGCAACTGCTAAAAGGTGGTGTTAGGTTAGCCGGGGTGTTAAATGAGATTTTTGGATAGTAAGCTAAAAGCATAAGGCAAAAAGCTTTCCGCCTTGCGCTATTGGCTTTCACCTTTAAAAAATGAAAATACTAATGGTTTGCCTTGGTAATATTTGCCGGTCGCCGCTGGCGGAGGGCATTATGCAGCACCTGGTTACACAGCATGGGCTGGATTGGGAAGTTGATTCGGCGGGGACAGGTAACTGGCACGTTGGCCAGGGCCCCGACAGGCGGTCCGTTCACGTAGCCCGTAATAACGGCATTGACATCAGCGGGCAGGTATGCCGTGTTTTTAATGTAAATGATTTTGACAGGTTCAATCACATCCTGGTAATGGATAAAAACAATCTGCGCGATGTATGGGCAAAAGCTCGCGACGAAAATGACCGTAATAAAGTAAGTTTGTTATTAGGCGAAAGCCACGTACCCGACCCTTATTATGACGATGCCCAGTTTGCCCCTGTATTTAAATTAATAGAAAAAGGCTGCCGCGATTTTATTGACGGGCACCAATAAAAAAGGGCGAAGACATACGCCCCCCCCTTAAAAATTCTTTTTAAATATGGTTACCTGTTAGGCTCGTCATCAGGTGTGCCAACAACCTTATAACTCTTGTTATTGTCATTATCAAACACTTCCTGATAGTAATAGCCATCAGCTGTTACCAAGTATTTTTGACCGTTGATTTTTACTGTGCGGCTATCGCTGGGTATGCTCATTACCTTATCGCCTACCTTTGGTAAGGTAACAGTAGGCGCAGCAACCTGGTCTCCTCCTTGTACGTTGCCTTGTACAGCAACGCTTTCGTCGGTGTTTAAAATACCATCTTTACCGGCAACCTGGTAAACTACGCTGCCGTCATCTTTGGTAACAGGCTCGTAATAAACGCCGTTTAACTCATAATACTGTACGCCGTTAATTACTATTGATTGCGCATTGTCCGGCAGATCTTTAATAGCAGCGCCAACTGGTGGCTCAACTACAGTATACTGGTTGTTATTAAACTGGTAAAATAAACCTGCGCTATAAAAATAAGGGTCGCCGCCCCAATAAAACGGATAATATCCGTAAGGCAATACGCTTAAGCTATAGCCTAATCTTGGTAAATAATAAGCATTATAGTAGCCGTGATAGTTATAATAGCCATTATATGGCCTGCCGGTTACGCGATTGGTGCCGGTAGGTAAACCCGGATAGCTGCGATAGGCCGGACGTCCTGCAGATATAGCACCTGACGACGTTACACCCTGGCGCGGTGCAATTGCACTACGCTGCGGGCCAATGTTTGAACGGTCGCCCCCAAATGATGGACGGGCAACACCAATGCTGCCTCCGCCCCCAAATCCACCACCTCTGGTAACACCAATGCTACCGCCACCTCCCATTGCACCACCCCCTCCCGCACCACGCACGCCACGCTGGGCACTGGCGGGCAACACAAATGCCAATGTTAGTATCGCGCTGAAGGCGATACTCATTAATTTTATATATGATCTTTTCATGGTTATATGATATAATTTCTGGTTTGTTATTTATTAGACTAACAAACGCAAAAAGGTTTAATATATTTTAAATAAAATTACAGCTGAAAACAGGTATAAATGTAAACATATACGCATTAAAACAGGATTAGATTTTTTAGCGAGTGTTTTATAGCCCCTCGGCTATAAAAGTGTAGGGCTGATTAAGAAGGATCGTGAAAAACCCGTCGTTTGTGGTTTTATAATTATGGCCCGTTAATGGGGTTAAACCACTAACCTTTATTGTTGCGTCATCAGATAATATTTTAAGGATTTCGCCGGCGGGCTTCCATTTGCTAAAGCCCGAGGTTACCGGGTATATTTTTTGACCATTATAAAATATAACCAGGTTAATTTTATCTATAAAAGGATGATAGTAATCCAGGTTTAAGGTGTCTATTATTATATTAACCGCCGGGTAATTATTATCAGTTAAAAATTTTAAAGCTGATAGCAGTGGCGCTTTATTATTTCCCGGTATTACTTTAACGTCCGATTGTATTTCTTCCTTATTATCCCCTGCAATTATCCAATCTATTTTAATGCCGTAACTATTTAGTTTTTCGGCCATTGGTTGGGTAACTATTACAGTAGGGCTCCATTCTAATAACTGGCCCAATAACTCGCTATCAAAATTATCAAGATCAAATATTAAAAGCGCAGGCTCCTGTTTTTCGCGTACGATGTGATGTGATGACATGACTTGTGTAAGAAAACACTAAAGTAACCTTTTCATCACAGTGGCACTAATTTCAATCAGATTTTGGTCCGCGGCGTTTATTTTTTGGTAACTAATATCAATCATTATCTATTTTAAGGCTTCGCCAACCGGCTTACCTATTGAGCCATTTGGCGCTTGTATATGCAACAAGGTGGCAATGGTTGGCGCAATGTCGGTCATATGCGTTTCGCGGGTAACAGTGCCGTGTTTAATGCCCCATCCCATCAATACAAACGGAATATGCGCATCATAAGGGTTCCAGGTGCCGTGTGTAGTACCGGTTGGTCCGTTATCTCCCGATCCATGGCCGGTGTAATAGCCAGGCTTCAGGATGATCTGTATAGCTCCGCTTCGCTCTGCATTATAACCGTTTATAATACGCGTACGCAAATCATCGGGGATATTAGCGGTTTGCGCTTTTCTCATATCAACAACAAAGGCTATCTCGGGCAATTGTTGCAGGTATTGTATACAATCAGCTTTAATATCATCCACATTTAGCTTTAATTGTTTTATAACCGGGTTGTTCAGGTTAACCTGATAGTTATCAAAATTTAAAATCAGGCGATCGGCTTTATATTTTTCACCCAGTATTTTATTAAGTGCCTTAAGCGCGACAGCATCATCCCAGGTACCCGCCGGAATGCCATTGTCTTTTAAAAACGTAGGGTTATGCGCCGCCCCATGGTCGGCAGTTAAAAACACGGTGTAGTTGCCGCTGCCAATCTTAGCATCCAGGTAGGTAAAAAATGTAGCCAGATCGCGATCCAGGCGCAGGTAAGTATCTTCTATTTCCACAGAGTTTACGGCAAACTGGTGGCCAATATAGTCGGTAGATGATAAACTTAACGCCAGGAAATCGGTATTGGCACCATGTCCCATATTTTCGCCGTTAATAGCAGCCACGGCAAGATCAATCGTCATGGTATTTCCAGCCGGAACGTTTCTAATCAAACCCAAGCCAATACTCTTATACAACGAAGAGGTTTTTACCGGGAAAGTCGGCGTAGTCATTCCTTTAAAAGGGCCTTCATATTTATTATTATCCGCGGTACTCTGTGTGTAAGTTTCGATTGGGTAAATGGTGTTCCAATCGTTTTTCAGGTAGGTTTCCGGTATTTTCTGGTTGTTAAAATCTTTCATCCATTGCGGCAGGTCCTTCATGTAATAAGTGCTGCTTATCCAGTTGCCGCTTTTATCATCAAACCAATAGGCCGCGTTTGCTGTATGGCCGCCCGGCAAAATTCCGCCGCGGTCCTTTAAGGCAATCCCTATCACTTTTGATTTAAAATTGGTAGCCAGGCGCAACTCATCAGTAACGGTAGTGGTTAATAAATTACGCGGCGACATTTTGCCGGCTATTGAGGTGCTGCCCACAGTTTGTACCGTGCTGTCATCGGTGCAATACATAGGCTTGCCGGTTGCCTGTATAATAAAATCATTACCTGCAATACCATGTATAGCAGGTACCGAGCCGGTATAAATAGCGGTATGCCCTGCGGCGGTAACCGTTGGAATATAATCTATCAGCGTGTTTTCGCAGCTAAAGCCCTCATTTAACAGGCGTTTAAAACCACCGGCACCGTAGCGGCTATAGTAGCGGTATAAATAATCCCAGCGCATCTGGTCAACCACTATACCTACAACCAGTTTTGGGCGAGGTAGGGCGGTTGAAACAGCGGGTTTATTTTTTGTTTGTGCCGATAATAGCAGGGGAACAAAAGAAAGTAGTATCAATAAATTTTTGATCTTCATTTGAATAGCTTTTATCCCCAAATATCATTAAACCAATAATAAATCAATATAATGCTTTTGTTAACATGATGCTAATTAATTATAGCGAGGGTGTCAAAACCATCGCTATGTTTAAAACAAAATCTGCACATTTGCACATCAGCTATCTGCACATCAAAATGACCCCATTACAGGCCCTGCAAAAATATTTTGGATACAACGAGTTCAGACACCAGCAGGCAGAGATCATAGCGCATGTTTTAAATAAAAAGGATGTATTAACGTTAATGCCTACGGGCGGCGGCAAGTCATTATGCTACCAGTTGCCTGCCATCTTGTTAAATGGCCTCACCATTGTTATATCGCCCCTCATTGCCTTAATGAAAGACCAGGTAGATAGCCTGAATGTAATGGGTGTGGCGGCAGCATTTTTAAACTCGGCACAAACACCCGATGAGCAGGCGCAGATCATCACCCGGCTTAACCATAATCAGATCAAATTATTATACCTGGCCCCGGAACGTTTGTTTGGTTCAGAAAGCAAACTTATCGACTTTTTAAAAACGTTGCCCGTTGTACAAATAGCTATTGACGAGGCACACTGTATTTCGCAATGGGGGCATGATTTCCGGCCGGAATACCTGATGTTGGCGGGATTAAAAAAGCATTTCCCGGATGTGCCGGTAATCGCGCTTACTGCAACGGCAGATAAACTGACCCAAAAAGACATACTGGATAAACTGGCGCTGCACAAGCCTGCCGTATTTATATCCTCTTTTAACCGCGCCAATATCACTTACCGGGTAATGCCCAAAAAAAACAGCTTCGACCAATTGCTGTCTTTTTTAGATGCGCGTAAAGACGAATCGGGTATTATTTATTGTTTGTCGCGTAAATCAACCGAGGCATTGGCTGCCGACCTGAAAGCCGAAGGCTATTTGGCCGAGGCATACCATGCCGGGCTGGATAATGCGCTAAAGGCCCGCAACCAGGATGCTTTTTTGCGGGATGATGTAAAGATCATTATAGCCACCATTGCTTTTGGGATGGGTATCAATAAATCAAATGTGCGCTACGTGGTGCACATGGATATGCCCAAAAACATCGAAGGCTATTACCAGGAAACCGGGCGCGCCGGGCGCGATGGGTTACCGTCTGCCGCTATGTTGTTCTATTCGCCCGGCGATGCCATTAAGCTGAAAGGCTTTGCCAGCGTGGATAATAACGAAGAACAAACCCGCATCATGCTTAAAAAGCTGGATGATATGGTGAAGTTTTGCCAGTTGCCTACCTGTCGACGGCAATTTTTATTGAATTATTTTGATGAAAAAGCACCTGAAAATTGCGGCTCATGCGATATCTGTTTATGCGAGTTTACGCGCTTTGACGGTACCTTGATAGCTCAAAAGGCACTATCGGCAGTATTCAGGTTAAAAGAGCGTTTTGGCAGCGGTTACGTGATAGATTTTTTACGCGGATCAAAAAGCGATAAGATACGCGAGGAACATAAACAACTAAAAACCTATGGCGTAGGTGCCGACATCAACAAAACTGATTGGCAGCGCTACCTGCGCGAATTAGTAGCCCTGGGTTATTTACAGGTTACCGACGATGCTTACCCGGTGCTAAAGCTTACCCCAAAAAGCGACGCCGTATTAAAGGGACTACAAAAGATTGAACTTATCGCGTCGCAAATAATTGAAGAACAAGAGCAGGTTGCTTTACCATTTGACGAAACCTTATTAAACCTGATTAAAGTGACCCGTCACGATATCGCACAGCAGGAAAATGTACCGGCCTATATCATTGTTTCTGACGCTACTTTGGTGGAGATAGCCACCTACCTGCCGCAAAGTCTGGATGAGTTAAGGCTGATATCCGGCTTTGGTGATATAAAGCTGGCACGATATGGCCGTGAGTTTTTGACTACAGTAAAAAGCTACTCGCAGCAAAACGGGCTAACATCCAAAATAGACCAGAAAAGCCGCAAGCGCGAACGCAAAACCCGCGCGCAACGAGCCGATAAGCCCACAACCATGCGCAGCAGCGATACACGGTTGGTAAGTTTAAATTTATATCGCTCGGGCAAAAGCATTGCCGAGGTAGCCCGGAAGCGTGGTCTATCCGTCTCGACCATTGAAGGCCATTTAAGTTATTTTGTACAATCGGGCGATATGAATGTATCTGAAATGGTGACGGAGGATAAAATCCCCGCCATACAGGATGCCATTGAAAAATACGGCGCCGACAGGCTGGCACCATTAAAGGAATTACTGGGTAATGATTATACTTACGGCGAAATCAAGGCTGTTATAGGCTGGATGAACAGAAATTAATAACTTTGGTTTAATAAGCGATTGTCAATCGAACGACAGAGAGAGTATTCTCTTGAGCGTAGCGAAAAAATCTATACACAAGCAAATTGGCCACCTGAATTTGTATAGATTTCTCCTCGTACCTCGTCGAAACAGAAAGAATAAAAGCAAATGACCACAACCGACCAACTATACCAACTATACTTGCAGCACCCGAGTATCAATACTGATACCCGTAAGATTGCTCCGGGCAGTTTGTTTTTTGCCCTAAAGGGCGAAAAATTTGATGCCAATACCTTTGCCGCGCAGGCATTGGAGGCGGGTGCGGCTTATGTTATAATTGACAATGCTGAGTACAGGGTAAATGAACAATGCCTGCTGGTTGATGATGTATTAACCGCCCTGCAGGACCTTGCGAGACATCATCGTTGTCAATTAAAAATCCCGGTTATTGGGCTAACGGGCACCAATGGTAAAACCACAACAAAGGAGCTGATCAACGCGGTATTATCGCAGCATTTTAAAACATTGGCTACCCAGGGCAACCTGAATAATCATATAGGTGTGCCGCTTACTATTTTGAGCATTGATGCCTCACACCAAATGGCGGTTATTGAAATGGGAGCCAATCATCAAAAAGAAATTGAATTTTTATGCAGTATATCCCAGCCTACCCACGGCTTAATTACTAATGTGGGTAAAGCACACCTGGAAGGTTTTGGCGGGGTGGAAGGTGTGAAAATTGCTAAGGGTGAGCTGTATGATTGGTTAGCCCCCCAGTCTCCGCCAAATGGCGGAGGAGCTTTTGATTCGCGTGCCGGTGTGGCATTTATTAATAATAACAGTGCGGATTTAATGGCGATGCAGGCCAGGCGCAAGTTTGCTATCCCGCCTGTTTTTTATGGGGATGCTATTGATGATTTGGTAAGCGGCGAAATAACTACCAACGATCCGCTGCTTACTTTACGGTGGACCAACAATAGTTCGGGCGAAAGCTATACCGTTAAAACGCAGCTTACCGGAGCCTATAACCTGAATAATATACTGGCAGCAATTTGTATTGGCGTATATTTTAAATTACCTGCTGCCGAAATTAATAAGGGCATTGAAACCTATCAACCTAAAAATAACCGGTCGCAAATAGTACACACCGCTACCAACACCCTTATTTGCGATTATTATAATGCTAACCCCAGCAGTATGGCTGTAGCTATTGAAAACATTGGTAAGCTGCAAGCCAATCGTAAGGTTTTAATACTGGGCGATATGTTTGAGTTAGGCGATGAAGCCGCCGCCGAGCATACCGCTATAATTGAAAAGGCATTGCAAACAGAGGTAGATGAGCGGATATTTATTGGAAAGGAATTTTCAATTCAAAATTCAAAATTCAAAATTCAAAACGCAAGTTTTTACAGTAGTGCTGATAAAGCCATTGCAGCATTAAAAGCCAATCCTATAAAAAACTCAACCATATTGGTCAAAGGCTCAAGGGGCATGGCTTTGGAGCGGTTGGTTGAGTTGTTTTAATTACACTTAAATAAGCGAGGAGTGAAACGACGTGGCAATCTCTACACACCAGGTAAACTGCGACCTATCGTGTAGAGATTGCTACGCTCGTGATGACGAGTGGTAAAATATGCTATTTTGTCAGCCCCTTATTCAATACTATACATCGGAATACTTTTTGAATGATGCTTATTAATCAAATTAAAATTAATATGGATCATTTATCATTCATTTTAGGATATATAAGCTACGGCTCGGCCTGGCTGCTCATGATAATTATTACTATAGTGAGCTTTATAGTACAGTGGCGCTTTAAAAGTAAATTCAACCAATATTCGGAGATTGCTTTATTATCGGGCATGTCCGGTAAAGATGTTGCCGAAAAAATGCTGCGCGACAATGGCATTTATGATGTGCAGGTAATATCTGTTGAGGGGCAATTAACCGACCATTATAACCCCGAAGATAAAACCGTTAACCTAAGCCCGGATGTATACCATAGCCGCAGCGTAGCATCAGCCGCAGTAGCCGCGCATGAGTGTGGTCATGCGGTGCAACATGCGCGTTCTTATGCTTGGTTAACCCTACGTTCAACCCTGGTGCCGGTTATTAATGTGGCATCAACATTAGTGCAATGGACTTTGTTTATAGGCGTAATGCTGCTGTTTTTTGCACATAACCCGTACATACTAGCTATTGGTGTTGCCGCATTGGCCGTGGTAACGGCATTTAGCTTTATTACCCTGCCGGTTGAGTTTGATGCCAGTCGGCGTGCGTTAGCCTGGTTAAATAATAACTACAGCGTAATGCAAACCACCGGGGAACATGAACAAGCTAAAGACGCACTTTGGTGGGCCGCAATGACCTATGTAGTTGCCGCGCTAAGCGCCTTGGCTACTTTGGTTTACTACGCTTCTATGTTAATGAACCGACGAAATTAAGGGATTAGCTGCGTGTCTTTTTATAAAGCTGGGGCATAAATTGGCAGCGGATGCCCATTAAAACAACTCCGTTTGCCTACCGCCCTTAGGTACAAATAAACTATAATCATGCGGCGGCATTTCGCGTCCGGCCAAAAAGCGGTTACAAGCCATACGGTAAAGCTGGTGGATAGATTGTGCTACTTGGCCCTCGCCGCTCATGCGCCGGCCAAAATCGCTGTCGTTTAAATGTCCTCCATGACAGGCTCGTATCATGTTCAATACTTTTTCGGAACGGTCCGGATAAGCTTTGTGTATCCAATCCGTAAATATTTCAGCAATACTGCCATTTAAGCGCACAATGGTAAAACCCGCCCCCAAAGCGCCCCTGTCTGCCGATGCTTTGATGATATCAGGAATCTCATTACTATTTAACCCTGGTATTATTGGCGCAGCCATTACCCTTACTGGTACCCCTTTTTCTGACAGCTTTTGTATTACGCCAAGCCTACCGGTTGCCGTAACCGTTCGCGGTTCCAGCTTTTGTCGTAGTTGCTCATTAAGCGAAGTGATGGATACATTTACATGTACTAAATTCAGTTTAGCCAGTTCGCTAATAATATCAAGGTCGCGCAGTATTACGTTGTTTTTGGTGATGATGCTTACCGGGTTTTTGTATTGTAAAAAAACCTGTAATAAACCGCGTGTTATTTTTAGCCTGCGCTCAATAGGCTGGTAACAATCCGTATTTCCCGACAAAAGTATGGCTACCGGCTTATAATTTTTCTTATTAAAATATTGCTCCAGTAATTCGGGCGCGTTTCTTTTTATAATGATCTTTCGCTCAAAATCCAGTCCGGCACTAAACCCATAATATTCATGGCTGTTACGGGCATAGCAATAAATGCAGCCATGCTCGCAACCTTGGTAAGGGTTAATTGAGTACATGTGGCTCAAGTCGGGGCTGTTAGACTCGCTTACAATTTTTTTAGGCGTTTCTTCAAATAGTTGCGTGGCTGTGTTTTCTAACAGCGGCTCATCCAGGCCCTCAATATGGTCCAGTACATATTTGCGTTTTAAAAACTTATTGTCGGTATTTACCTGTGCCCCGCGCCCTTTAAAAAATTCAGCGTTTTTCTGATGTACCATAAAACAAATTTGCTAATATTTTTAGCAAATAACAATGCGGGGCAATAAATTTTTTTTAAACATTGTTGTGTTAAAACAGTAACTTACTTTACATGTTCAAACCAAATATGCGCAAACTGCTACAACGCTTATTAACAAAACCCGTTATTAATTTAGCCAACCGGCTATCGTCAAGGCCGGATAAGAGGCGGGTTGATAAAGCGCTCAGTGACCTTTATAAAAACATGACCACTAAGCCCGGCAAGCGTGGTATGGTTATGCCATTTGATACGGATAAAGACAAGTTTATAATATTATCCGATCAGCATAAGGGAGCCCGGGATGGTATGGACATATTTGCTAAGTCGGCCAAAAACTACCTGGCAGCGCTTGATCATTATAACCGCGAAAAGTTTGTATACATTAATTTGGGCGATAGCGAGGAGCTTTGGGAAAACCTGTTTATCACTATAAAAAGGCATAACAAAAGCACCTTTGAGGCCGAGAAGAAATTTTTGGCACGCAAAGCCTTCGTTAAAATATTCGGCAATCATGATCTGTATTGGGATAACGATCCGCTGGCCGGGGTAAGCCTGTTGCAAATATATGGAGAGGTGGTAAAAATATACGAAGGGGCTATTCTGCAAACCAACGTAAATAACAAACCGTTAAATATTTATCTTACTCACGGTCATCAGGGCGATCTGCAAAGTGATGGCAACTGGTTCAGCAAATGGTTTGTGTCTGATATCTGGGGGCCGTTCCAGGCGTATTTGCGTATCAATCCAAATACTCCGGCAAATAACGATCAATTAAAAACCGATCATAACCGTTTGATGTACGAATGGAGCTCCAAGCGAAAAAACACTTTGCTGATAACCGGACACACGCACCAGCCGGTGTTCCGCTCATTAACAGAACTGGAAATAATTTATGAGAAACTGGACGCGGCCAAAAAAGCCAAAAACGAAGCAGAGGTTGCAGATTATCAGAATCGGATAGACAAACTTCATTTAGAAGGAAATACTATGCCTGATTTTAAGGGCTACCTTGATACTTATTTTAATAGTGGGTGCTGTTGTTTTGATGATGGCGATATAACCGGGATAGAAATTGAAGACGGTTATATCCGTTTAATTAAATGGGAGTATAAGGGAAAGGAAAGTGTGAGGATGATATTGGAGGAAAGCCTGTTGGATGATTTAAAGTTAAAATAGCTAAATTAGAATGATGGCCAACGAAACTTTAAAACTACACGCTGTTGAATTTGATCTATTTAAACTAATAATTCCAACTGAATTATTTGACCAACTATTTTATAATCAAGAAGGAGAAACAATTACCATCCAAGCCGCTAAATCGGCGTTTAAACAGTTATTAGACATCGCCTCAGATGAATTATTAGAGAAAGGTTTTGATGGTGATAAGATGAATGCATATGGAATTGGTATTGATGAATTGATAGACAAGTTGTCCCTAATAGTTTACATCGATTAATTATATCCTATTGTCTGTGTCCTCACAGACAACCAACTGTTTGTGAGGACACAAACAGCGGGACTATCCATCCAGCAAAAACACAAACAATTCCTTAGGGCCATGCGCACCTAAAACCAGTGTTTTTTCGATATCAGCAGTACGGCTTGGGCCGGTAACGTTGCTGATCATTGATGGCATGTTTTGACCATATTTTTCTTTGATGAGTTTAAATCCGTCTTTAAGGTCGAGCACCAGTTGTGATGAATAAGCCAGCACAATATGCACAGGTGGATAAATGCTTAACCGCCTACCTGCTGCATTAGCGTTTGATAATAATATACTGCCGTTACGGGCAACTAAAGCTTCGCAGAGTGTAAAGCCAACTTCGGCATCATCAAAGTCTTTATCGGTTTCAAAAAAAGGATATTCGTAGCGGTTCAAAACTTCCTGCAGGGCGGGTTCCCAACAATATATTTTACGCCATTTGCGCTCTTCGGCAAGAGTTAGTAAGGTTTCAATAAACTGTACCTCGTCTTCGCAATAAGCAAACTGGCCCGAAACATTGGTAAACGCCTCGGCAAATACTACCTCCAACAGTTCATCCTCTGGCGGGGGGTAATGCGGCATACTCTCCAATTGCGGATAAGGGTTATCGCGCTTTTCAAGCAGCGCCTGCCTTATTTTCTTAAGCAACTTTTCTTTGGATGTGGTTATGTCCCTCATGTTGTGAGTAATGAGTAGGCAGTGGTGAGTTGTTAATAGTGAGTAACCGGAATCTTATCCAACTACTCACTATTAACTATTCGCTACTCACCGCTAGCTTCTTTCTCTTCCGGGTTACGTTCAAATGTGCCTGAATGGTCGCCAACGCCTTCATGAACCAGACTTTGTGCAGCAGGTTCCTGGTTTGATTCAGTCGCACCGTTTACAAATTCGTCATAAGTGGTACGTGTTTCAAACGGACGTTTACCCAATATCTCTTCCAGATCAGACTGGAACAAAATTTCCTTTTCTAACAACTTGGCGGCTAGTTTCTCTAATCCTTCTTTTTTGTCGGTTAACAACTGCCTGGTCCGCTCATAAATAACCGCTATCTGGTTACGTACTTCCTCATCAATTAACTGCGACGTTTTTTCGGAATATGGTTTGTTAAACTGGTATTCGCCTTGTGCATCATTAAATGATACATTACCAACCTTAGCGTTCATGCCATATATGGTAACCATAGCATACGCCAATTTAGTTATTCTTTCCAAATCGTTTTGCGCACCGGTTGATATTTTACCGAAAGTAATATCTTCGGCAACGCGACCGCCTAAGGTCATACACATACCATCTTCTAATTGCTCAATGGTGTATAAAAACTGTTCTTTCGGCAAGTATTGTGCATAACCTAAGGCAGCAACACCGCGCGGAACAATAGATACTTTTACCAATGGGTCGGCATGCTCTAAAAACCAGCCGGCAATAGCGTGTCCCGCTTCGTGGTAGGCCACAATGCGTTTCTCTTCCGGCGATATGATTTTGTTCTTTTTCTCTAAACCACCAATTACACGGTCAATAGCATCTTGAAAATCCTGCATATCAACTGCCTCTTTGTTTTTACGTGCGGCTATTAAAGCAGCCTCGTTACAAACATTGGCAATTTCGGCACCGGCAAAACCCGGAGTTTGTGCCGATAGTTTTTTAGCGTCAACCCCTTCGGCCAGTTTTACCGGCTTAAGGTGTACTTTAAATATTTGCTCACGGCCAATCAGGTCGGGTTTATCAATAGATACCTGCCTGTCAAAACGGCCCGGGCGCAACAATGCCGAATCCAGTACATCCGGACGGTTGGTTGCAGCCAGGATAATAATACCCGAATCAGTGCCAAAGCCATCCATCTCCACTAACAATTGGTTCAAGGTGTTTTCGCGCTCATCATTACCGCCAACCATATTATTTTTACCACGGGCACGGCCAATGGCATCAATCTCATCAATAAAAATAATACAAGGGGCTTTATCCTTAGCCTGGCGGAACAGATCACGAACACGCGATGCACCCACCCCAACAAACATCTCCACAAAGTCAGACCCTGAAAGTGAGAAGAAAGGCACCTGTGCTTCGCCTGCAACGGCTTTGGCCAATAAAGTTTTACCTGTACCCGGCGAGCCTACCAGCAATGCGCCTTTAGGAATTTTACCACCCAGGTTAGTATATTTTTTAGGGTTCCGCAAAAAGTCGACTATCTCCATTACTTCCTGCTTAGCCTCTTCAAGGCCGGCAACATCATTAAAAGTTACAGTTACCTGCGCCTCCTTATCAAACAAAGTAGCTTTTGATTTACCAATATTAAATATTTGTCCGCCCGGGCCTCCGCCGCCGCCACCAGTCATACGGCGCATAATAAATACCCATACGGCAACGATGATAACAATCATTACTATAAACTGTACTAACGCGCTTGATAACAGGCTTTCGTGCTGCTCATATTTAATAGCTACTTTTTGCGCATCGGGTACATCTTTCTGAGCCGCAATTACTGATTGCTTTAAACTTTCGTAAGAGCCATCAGTAAACGTATACTGGGCATCGGCATCAGTACTTGTAAAAGAATGCTGTGCTTTATTATAGTCGGCATATTCCGGCTTTTTCTTGAGGCTATCTTTTTTAATGTGCACATCAGCAACTACCAGATCGCCGTTTTTATAGGCTACCAAATAATCAACATCGCCGTTTTTAAGCATTTTGGTTTCAAATCGCTTAAAGTCAATAGGTATGCCTCCGTTACTGCCAGAAAACCAGGCAAAGCCAACAAACAATGCTATAAGCACCGCATAAAGCCACATAAAATTAAACTTAGGTGGTTTGGGCGTTATTTTTTTATTAGGTATTTTACGTATGGGCTTGGGTTTATCCAATTTTTTATCTTCCATTTTTTTTAAAATCTCAACTTGTAAGTACTAATAGGGGTGGTGTTTAGGCGCTTTTATAACTTTTTATTTCTGCATCGCCCCACAATTCTTCTACGCCATAAAATTCGCGTTTATCTGTTCTGAAAATATGGATAACCACATTCACATAATCAAGCAGTATCCATTCGCCATATTCAAGCCCCTCTTTGCGCCAGGGATCCTGCTGCAGGGCCTTAAATATTTCATCTTCTATACTATTGGCTATTGCTTTAACTTGTGTTGCCGAGTCTGCATGACAGATGACAAAATAATCAGACACGGAACTATTTATATTTCTGAGGTCTAACCTGACAATATCATTCCCTTTTTTTTCTTGTATGCCATATATGGCTAATTCAGAAATGTAAGCAGATTCATTTATCGCTTTGTTTTTTACCATTAAAAAGAATTAGTTTTGAATGTTTTGGTGTTAAACATATAAATCACTTTGCAAAATAACATATTTTCGGCATTATTTGTTGGTCAAAATTTACTGACATTAAAAGAAGTTAACTCTACAAACGATTTCCTTAAAAACTTATTGTCAAATTCCAAGCCATTGCCAGAGGGAACGGTCATTATGGCAGAAACACAATTTGCCGGGCGTGGCCAACAACAAAACAAATGGCATAGTGAGCCGGGCAAAAATTTAACTTTTAGCCTGTTATTAAACCCTTCATTTTTACCCATTGGAGAGCAATTTGATCTTACCCGCGCCATAAGTTTGGGTGTTATTGATGCGCTTGAACCATTACTGGGCGAAAACCTTACGATTAAATGGCCAAATGATATTTATTTTGGCGATAAAAAGCTGGGTGGTATGCTTATTGAAAATTTGATACAAGGCAGCCAAATCAAAAATTCCATAATAGGCATAGGGTTAAATATTAACCAGGAAACGTTTCCGGATGATGCAAACAACGCTATATCCATAAAACAGATATTACAAAAGGATTACGATTTACACGGGTTATTGGCTGACATTTGCAGCCATATTGAAAGCTGGTACTTAAATTTGCGGGCGGGAAAAAAAGAAACTGTAAGGTTTGCTTATCTTGACCGACTATATGCTATAAATAAGCAGCGGTTGTTTAAATCGGGCGGCGAGGTTTTTGAAGGAATGATTAAAAATGTACGCAACAACGGCTTGCTGGTGATAGATACCGATAACGGCAAGCGCGAGTTTAGTTTAAAAGAAATTGAATTTATATATAAATAATATGAAAAAGCTATTGGTATTGATTACCACACTAACTATAGCCATTGGCGCTTATGCGCAAATTGAAGCACCTGTAAAATGGGCATATCTCGCTAAAAGAACAGCTGCAACCGAGGCGGTAATACTTTTGAAAGCAACCATACAGCCGGGCTGGCATATTTACTCGCAAAACGTAAAATCAGGCGGACCAATAAAAACATCATTCACCTTTGCGCCGTCAAAAGATTATGTATTGGCAGGTAAAGTTGCTGAGCCAAAGCCTGTAACGAAATTTGAACCTTCGTTTAAAATGAACGTTACCTATTTTGAAAAAGAAGTTATTTTTCAACAAAAAATTAAGTTAAAAACAGCAAATGCTACAGCCGTTAAGGGCAAAATAGAATATGAGGTTTGTAACAACTTAAAATGCGTGCTGCCTCCTGATGTGAATTTTAATATTCCGGTAGCAAAATAAACAAGTTATGACAATATTAGGCAAACGCTGGTATCAACACACTGGTGTTG
>NZ_JBDTJZ010000096.1:0-56452 GCF_039935595.1 Mucilaginibacter sp.
GAAAATTATTTTAAAACATACCTTAATTGTAGCAGCCCTGCTTGCAATGGCAATCAACTTAAATGCCCAGCAGCGGTCATCTGCCGACTCCTTATTAAACGCTATTGAAGGCCCCGCAAAACCAGAACGTGTAGTAATATTTAAAGCTACCCGGCTGGTTAATTCGCAAACCACCGAAATGATCAAAAAACAAAATTTCAACTTCCAGATCATCCACCGTTTTGGCGATATAGCGGGCAAAAATGGCGGAGGGCAAACCGCCTTTGGGTTAGACAGGGTAAACGATGTTTTGTTCGGCTTTGAATATGGCGTTAGCGATAACTTTAACATTGGTTTAAACCGCAGCACTATTGGCCAGTTAATACAACTTGAACTTAAGTATGCAGTAATGCACCAAACTACTGATAATAGTTCGCCATTTGCATTAACCTTTATTGGCGAGGCCGGCGCACGCCCTTACAGTGTGTTTCAAAACTTTGAAGATAGGGTGACCTGGCTGGCCGAAGCGGTTATAGCACGCAAATTTTCAGGATTATCATTACAGGTAGCGCCAACCTTTGTGCGCGATAATACACCTTACCCCCAACTGCCCGGTAATGAGCAGCAATTTTTTGCCATACAAACAGCGGCCCGTATTAAATTAACCAACCATACAGGCTTATTGTTAGATTATGCCCACCCGTTTTCGAGCTTCAGGACCAATAATGTAAATTTTGAAGATCCAATAGGTATTGGCTACGAAGTAGAAACCGGCGGGCATGTGTTTACGGTTAATATTACCAACTCAAACGCTATTGCAGAGGTTAATTATCTCAGTAATTCGCAATCAAGGTTTTCTCAAGGGCAATACCGTATAGGTTTTACTATTTCGAGGATGTTTGATTTCAGACCAAAAAATAAAAAATAAAATGGGCCACAACGCGGACATAATAACGGCAGAAGAAAAATTAAATACCTTATTGCCCGTTTCGCGTTTACAGCAAAGTTTGCCGGCACTCATAAATGCCGCCCATGCATGGTCAGATACAGTATGGGCCGCCGCCAAAAAGCGGGGGCCCATATCTTTATCAAAGCAACAAATTATTGCGGGCCTTAGTCTGGCAAGCCGACCAATATTTATATGCGGTGTGCACCGCAGCGGCACTACCCTGGTAAGGGATATTTTAGATGACCATCCTCAACTGGTAGTGTTGCCCTCTGAAGGTACTTTTTATACCAACCTTGAAGCTAAACTAAAAGCAATACCTGAAAACAAGCGAATGGCTTATTTGGGTAAAGAATGGTTACGCAGGCTGGCCAACCCTATAAATCAGTCGCCTTATTGGTTATTAGAGAGAAGCGATGATCAAAACTCGGCTTATGTTGACTTTGCCCGGTATGTTATGGCTTGGTGGGAAGTTGCAGACAAGACCAACCCCCAATGGCCGCACCACGCAATTATACTGGCTTACGCCAGCTGCCAAAATAAACTTGACGCAAAGGCCTGGGTTGATAAAACACCCGTTAACGAACGCTATTTAAAAAGGATATGGATTGAAAACCCCCAGGCCCTGATCATACAGCTTATACGTAATCCGGTTAATATTCTTGCATCCCGCAAAAAAATGGAACCCAGTATAACCTTACGCAATGCACTAAATGATATCAAACTATCGTTTAGCGTAGCCAATCAGCAGGAAAAAAATAACGATCAGCGATTTTTATTGATACGTTATGAAAATATTTGCAATAATACTCAACAGGTTATTGAACAGTTAGCTGCATTTTTAAATATTACTATAGTACCTCAGCTTTTTACACCCACTGTAGCAGGAAAATTAGCACAAGTAAACAGCTCATTTACGACTGACAATCCGTTTGGAAGAATATTAAATTTAAAACAACATGGGGTTTTGTTAACAAAAACAGACCAACAGTATTTAGGTGTACGTTTAGGCAACTTAGCACCTCACTTAGGTTATACAGTTATGCGCATAAACCCGCTTTTTAATTACCCATTGAGATTGCTGTATTTATTAAAATCTTAATTGATCGTTTTTAATAAAAAATTGTTTCTGCCAGCACAGCTTATTAAGGTGTCCGGCAGAAACAATAAATATTATACAGGTTTTGTGAGGTCTATTTTTTGGCAAGTATATATTTACCCCAAAAATCTGTCGCAGCAAACATATCATTAAGTCCGGCGGGCATGCCACCACCGCCTGGGCCGCCAAACCCGCCACCGGGACCGCCACCACCAGGGCCGCCACCAAACCCGCCGCCGGGACCGCCACCGCCCGGACCGCCACCGCCCGGACCGCCACCACCGGGACCGCCACCGCCGGGGCCGCCACCACCAGGATTTCCGTCACGTTGTCCAAAATCGGGTCTTGTTATGCCGTTAACTTTAATATCATACGCAAAACCTTTGTTGTTTTCAGTACTGATGTTTAAAAGTTTTAACGGTATAGCCAGTTCATATCCGTAATTTCCTGCAGCATCATAGCCTAACGCCGCCTTAATGCCATATTCGTTGTAAATGGATACAAGGCTATCGGTTATATCTTTAAATCCGAATATTTTTATCTCTTTTGCGCCGTCAATAACCGTTTTATGCCTGGCTGCAAGCGTTGCCGAATCGGGCGTTGCATTAAAGCCACGCGCACCGTCTGGTCGGCCGCCGCCAAATCCTCCGGGGGCACCGCCCCCGCCACGGGCGCCACCCGGACCACCAAACCCACCAAAGCCGCCGCCGGCTGTTCGGGCTATTACCGGATAAGTAATTTTAAACGCATCCTTATCTTTCTTTTTACCATCGGTATTAATAATAAAGCTTATTCCGCCAGCACCTATTTTATTAGAGGTTTGCATATCTGTTGACCGTACCACCAGGTAAAGCATTTTATCATCATTACTTATGGTATAAAAAAGTTTGGTTTGCTTATTATATGCCTGGAAACTATCATTCCATTCTTTCAGGTTGCCATCAACCTTAATGGGCTGTGCCCATATTCCTGCCTCGGGTTGTTCATTTTTTAATTTTGAATCCTGGGCAAACACCTGCTGTGTAGCAAGTGCAGCAAGCATTATTATTAAATTGATCTTTTTCATTTTCGATTATTTAGGGGTTATCTACTCAAATAAAGCGATGTTTACAAGCAACCCGAAATCAAATCGACCAATGGGGATAATGACTCGACGAGATAATAACACGTGTAAAATTTATGTTATGTATAATATTTAACTGTCTGATTATTTATAATTTGGCCGCGATTGCAGCTCAACCAAACATCAAATCTTCTGAATTTGCACAGAATTGATCTATAGCTTGAAGGCAATTTTGCTTTTATCCTTAACATAATCGAATGAAAAAAATCTACTTACTGTTTGCTACCTTATTATTTACGGCACACTTATACGCCCAAAATAATTACGAAATACAGGTTTACGGGGCACCAACTATGGATAAAGGCAAAACCATGTTTGAATTGCATAGCAATTATACGCTTAATGGCAGCACCACCTCGTCAGGCCCTGAATTGCCCACTAACCATGTAATACACGAAACTATTGAAATAACCCACGGCTGGACAAGTTGGTTTGAAACAGGCTTTTACATTTTTAATTCAATTGGAAGTGACGGCCGAACCGCCTATGTTGGTTCGCACATCAGGCCAAGAGTAGCTGTACCTGAAAGTTGGAAATGGCCAGTAGGCGTTAGTTTATCTGCCGAATTTGGCTTTCAAAAAAGTGCTTTCGATGCTAATACATCCTCGTTAGAGTTAAGGCCCATTATAGATAAAAAATGGAACAAACTATACCTTGCTATAAATCCTACTTTAGACAAAAGTTTTGCAGGCCCTGATCAAAACGCGGGGTTCATATTTTCTCCAAATGTTAAAGGCAGCTATGATGTAAGCAAGGCGGTTGCTTTAGGATTAGAATATTACGGCAGTACGGGCCCGTTTTTTCATTATGACCCTATCCAGCAGCAACAACATCAAATATTTATAGCAACGGATCTGGATGTTAGCCCAGATTGGGAATTTAACGCCGGCTTTGGTCTGGGATTAACCAACAGTACCGATAAAGCAATTGTTAAAATGATTATTGGCCGAAGGTTTTAATACCCCTCGGTAATCCTTTTATTACGTTTCGTTAATTTAATTTCCAGTTAGTAAGCTTAGGAGAGTTGGTTCTTTGTCAATATAAATTAGGTATATACCATAATATGGTTAACTAACCTTAAATTTATACGCACCTTAGTAAAAAGGCAATCAACAGATTTTCTCCAGATTAAATAACGATTTTTAATAAGTGAAGTTACTTGTTATTGAAGACGAAACCGGGTTAAGAGAAAGCATACGGGATTATTTTACCGATGCCGGTAATATTTGCGAAACGGTGAGCGATTATCCTGCCGCATTGCAGAAAATAAACGTTTACCGGTATGACTGTATTATATTGGACATTACCTTACCACAGGGCAATGGACTGGATATTTTGCAAAGCCTTAAACAAAGTCGGTTTCCGGACGGGGTATTAATCATCTCGGCTAAAAATTCGCTGGATGACAGGTTGCAGGGCCTTGATCTTGGTGCCGATGACTATCTGGCTAAACCCTTTCACTTATCAGAGTTACGTGCCCGCGTAATGGCCATTGTTCGCCGTAAATCGTTTGACGGCAATCACCTGATTGTTTTTAACGAGATACAAATGGATATCCTGGCTAAATCAGTTACTGTTAACCAGCAAACACTTAAACTCACCAAAAAAGAATATGCCCTGCTGTTATATTTTGTTGCCAATAAGGGAAAAGTAATTTCAAAAAACGCCCTGGCCGAGCACCTTTGGGGCGATGAGATAGACCTGTCTGATAATTTTGATTTTATATACTCGCACATAAAAAATGTCCGCAAAAAACTAATAGATGCCGGAAGCAAAGATTACATACAATCGGCCTATGGAATGGGGTATAAATTTACTGACGGATGAAATTATTAGCTAAATATAACCGCATCAGTTTAATGGTAACCATAGTGGTTATTATTATTACCGGCATTATTTACTACTTCACCATAAGCTTTGTTTTAACAGAAGAAATAGACAAGGACCTACAGGCAGAAGAAATTGAAATATTTGGCCATGTAAAACGCGATAACCGTTTGCCCGAAATATACAGGTCAGAATACCTTAAAATTAGCTTTACCCCTGTTGGCAGGGATTCTGTGAAAAGGCATTTTACAGATGTGCTTGTTTGGGATAAATCCCATAAAGAACGAGAGTTAGGACGAGAGTTAATTAGCTCAGTACAAGTTAGTGGCATAAATTATCGCATTAGTATTATTGAATCGACAGTAGAAACTGATGATTTGATCCAGGTTATATTTCTTATAACACTGGGGATAATATTGCTGCTCATATTAACCCTGATGGTTATTAACAGGTTGGTAATTACCAACCTGTGGAAGCCTTTTTATCAAATGCTGAAACAAATAAAACTATTTAACCTTACAGACAATAGCCACATCATTGAACTGGAAACGGCTATTGATGAATTTAAAGACATGAACCAGGAAGTAACAGCCATGTCATTAAGGGTAAATAACGATTACCAGGAATTAAAAAGCTTTGTAGAAAATGCCTCGCACGAGTTAATGACACCACTTGCCGTAATAAATTCAAAACTCGATACCCTGGTACAAAGTGGCGAGCTAACAGACAGGCAGGGAACCTTAATTGGCGAGGTATATGGCATGGTATCAAAAATGCGAAAGCTAAATAAATCAATGCTGTTACTTTCGAAAATTGAAAACCGCATTATTAATGAAAAAGAAACGCTGGATATACAGCAGCGAATAACGGATGTTATTAATGATTTTCAGGAACTATTAGCAGCCAAAAGTTTGCACCTAAACCCCAGTTTACAACAGGTTGAAGTATTAATGAATAAGGAAATGCTTTATATTTTATTAAACAACTTGCTGGGCAATGCTATAAGGCATAATTATGTTGGCGGGCTAATATTAATTACCCTTAATCAAAACCAATTGGTTATTGCCAATACCGGGCAACCTGAGCAGTTAAAAAAGGACGTTATCTTCCAGCGCTTCCAAAAGTCGGCAGACTCTGACGGCAGCGGGCTTGGCCTAACGTTATCGCGCGAAATTTGTGAGGCATCTGGATTTAATTTAACCTATACCTATGAGCAAAGCAGGCACACTTTTATCATAGATTTTAACAGATCATAACTTTTCAATTTTTATACAGAATTCATTCATAGTTTTAGCTTATAATGCGATACGTATATATATTTTTAGTATTACTGGTAACCGCTCAAGTTGTAAAGGCACAATCGCGATCATTAAATGATTATTTGCAAACCGCCGCACATAACAGCCCGTTGCTTAATGATCTTAAAAACCAGATAGAATCGGGCAAACTGGACAGCATCAGGATACGTGCAGGGTTAAAACCTCAGGTTGGCGCCAGCAGTACCGGCATTTATGCCCCTGTTATAGGTGGATATGGTTATGAACAGGCCATCACCAACGGTCAAACTTTAAACGCCCTGGTTGGTGTTAACCAGGCACTTATTAGCAGAAACTATTTAAATGCCCAGTTTAACGCCTTAAAACTAAGCCGCGACTCGTTGGGTAATACCATTAAAATATCTCAGCAGGATCTTAATAAAACTATCACTACGCAATACATTACTGCCTATGGCAGCCTGTTGCAATACCAGTTTAATAAAGAAGTTGTTGACTTGCTAACCAGTGAAGAGGACCTGCTTAAAAAACTTACCCGCGCAAATGTATACCGCCAAAGCGATTATCTAACTTTTTTAGTTACATTAAAGCAGCAGCAGTTACAACTATACCAATCTCGTCTGCAATATAAAATTGAATACACTACCCTTAATTATTTAGCGGGTATAGCCGACACCTCTGTTGTTGACATAAAAGACCCCGCTATACAACCGGTACTTTTTGCCGATAAAAACAACAGCATATTTTTTCAGCAATTTAAAACAGATAGCATACGACTGGAAAATGCCCGAACATTAATTGATTATAGTTACAAGCCCCGTGTAAATATTTTTGCTGATGGCGGGTACAATTCTGATTTTAGCTATCAGCCGTATAGAAATTTTGGCACCAGTGTTGGCTTTTCGGTATCAATACCCATTTATGATGGCGGCGTACGGAAACTTCAATACAAAAAACTGTCTTTACAGGAAAATACAAGGCAAAACTACAAGGCCTTTTTTGATGTGCAGTACCGGCAGCAAATTGCCCAGCTAAACCAACAGATAAGCGATAATAATAACCTTGAACAACAAATAAAAGATCAGTTTAAATATTCAGAAAGCTTGATAAAGGTGGATACGCAGCTTTTACAAACCGGCGACCTGCGCATAGCCGACCTGATCATCGCTATTAACAATTACCTATCTGTAAAAAATTTGCTTACGCAAACCAATGTCAACAAGCTACAGCTTATTAATCAGTTAAACTACTGGAAAAAATAGTATGAAGAAACGCTCAACCTATTATACCATTACCACTGCCTGTTTTATGGCGGTTATGTTATTATTTGCCTGTAAACAACAGGGTACAGCAGATGATGAGGCTGCGGATGTCACCACGCAAACCCCGGTTGCGGTAACAACGATTGATGAAAACCCAATGGCTGATTATGTGGATATGAACGCTACGGCGGTTTTTATGCAAAAAAATTACGTAAAGGCTAATGCCAACGGTTACATCCAACTGGTAAATGCCAAACCGGGCCAGTTTGTAAATAAGGGCGCTTTGCTGTTCACTATAAAAACAAAAGAGGCGCAAAGCATTGGCAATAGTATCAATGTATTAGATACTACTTTTAAATTTTCGGGGGTAAACCGTATTAAAGCGGCCGAGCATGGTTTTATAACCCAATTAAACCATCAGGTTGGCGATTATGTGCAGGATGGCGAACAGCTGGCCATTATTAGCGATGAATCAAGCTTTGCGTTTGTATTGCAGGTTCCTTACGAGTTGCGCAGGTTGGTGCAGGTTGGAAATGAGATACCCCTTACGCTACCTGATGGCGAAAAGCTAAATGGCCGTGTATCATCCTTAATGCCATCGGTTGATACTTTATCTCAAACCCAGGGTGTGGTAGTAAAAGTAAATAGCACGCATCCAATTCCCGAAAATTTGGTAGCTAAAGCACGTATTATTAAAACGGCCAAAGCTAATACAACATCATTGCCAAAATCGGCAGTGCTGGCCAATGAAACACAAACCGATTTTTGGGTAATGAAGTTAATAAACGATACCCTTGCGGTAAAAGTACCGGTAACCAAGGGCATTGAAACAGCAGATAGGATTGAGATCGTTTCGCCTAAATTTTCGGTGCATGACAGGATAATTACCACCGGCAATTATGGCCTGGCTGATACCGCCAAGATAAAAATTGTGAAGCCATGATAAACCGGGTTAAAGATTATTTTATATCCTATAAAAAGCCCATTAGCCTGGTATTGGCGCTAATTTTAATTGGCGGGGTGTTTGTGTATGGTAAGTTGCAAACCTCGCTTTTCCCGGAGATCACCTTCCCTAAAATAAAGATCATTGCCGACGCGGGCCTGCAGCCGGTAAATAAAATGATGATAACGGTTACCAAGCCTCTGGAAGATGCCGTAAAACAAGTGCCCGACTTAAAAATGGTACGCAGCACCACCAGCCGCGGTACTTGCGAAATATCAGCCTATATGGCCTGGAGTGCCGATATAGATCTAAGCCTGCAACGTATACAGGCACAAATAGATAAAATTCGTGGCGATTTGCCTGCCGATGTACAAATAACCGCCGAGAAGATGAACCCTTCTATCTTACCGGTAAGTGGTTATACGCTGGAGAGTCATAACCGGTCGCCTATTGAACTGAAAATGCTGGCTACTTTTACCGTAAAGCCTTTTCTATCGCAGGTAAGCGGGGTTTCTGAAATAAGGGTTATAGGCGGCAAAACCAAAGAATACTGGCTGGTGCTTAATCGTCAAAAAATGAGCGCGCTATCCATCACTCCCGATAATATTAGCACTGCGCTATCGCAAACAAACTTTGTAAAATCAGGCGGGTACCTGGCAGATTATAAAATGCTGTACCTAACGGTTACCGATGCCACATTGGTTGCAAAGGACCAGTTAGAGGACCTGGTAATCAGTAATAACAGCAAACGTATTACCCGGATAAAAGATATTGCCGATGTACAAATTAGCGAGGGTATTGAGTACACTAAAATAAATGCCAATGGCCATGATGGGGTATTAATAGCCGTAATTAAGCAGCCTAATGCCAATTTGATAGACCTATCAAACGATATGGCTTTAAAAATAAAGGCCCTGCAAAAAATATTACCTCATGACGTTACCATTAAGCCCTACTATGTTCAGGCCGATTTTGTTAACGAGTCTGTTAAAAGCGTAACCGACAGTTTATGGATAGGGTTAGTATTGGCCATTATTGTAGCTATAATTTTTTTACGCTCGTTAAAGGCAAGCGCTACCATATTAATTACCATACCCATCACATTAAGTTTAACCTTAATTGTGCTGTATGCAGTTGGATATACTTTTAATATCATGACGTTGGGCGCCATTGCCGCGGCCATAGGTTTAATTATTGATGATGCCATTGTGGTGGTTGAGCAAATACACCGTACCCATGAGGAACACCCTGATGAATTGACCAGGCATTTGCTACGCAAAGCAGTTGATTATCTTTTTCCGGCGATGGTTGGTTCGTCTATAAGTACCATTGTAATTTTTATCCCTTTTGTGTTGATGAGCGGGGTCGCGGGGGCCTATTTTAAGGTGCTTACCAATACCATGATTATTACGTTGGTATGCTCGTTTTTTGTTACATGGATAGGCTTGCCAGTAATTTACTTATTGTTGAGCAAAGACAAACTTGGCTTAACTAAAAAGAAGGAAGAAGTACATGAGGTTAAACGCCAAAAGTGGGTTTCCTTTTTTATTTTACGCCCCTACGTTGGCGGCGTTATCATATTGCTGTTAATTGTTGCCATGATAGCCATCCCATCAGGATTAGAGACAGGATTTTTACCTGAAATGGATGAGGGCGCCATAGTTTTAGATTATACATCGCCTCCTGGCACCTCATTAGAAGAGACCGACCGTATACTGCGCGAGGTAGAAAAAATAATTGTAAAACAGCCGGAAGTTGAAGCGTATTCGCGCCGAACAGGTACCCAAATGGGCTTTTTTATTACTGAACCTAACACCGGCGACTATTTAATTCAGCTTAAAAAGGAACGTGATAAAACAACAGAAGATGTAATAAGCGATCTCCGTAAATCCATTGCCGAAACACAGCCTGCGTTACGTATTGAATTTGGCCAGGTAATAGGCGATATGCTGGGCGATTTGATGAGTTCTGTTGAACCGATTGAGGTTAAAGTTTTTGGTGATGATCAGCAAAAACTACAGGAGTTATCCAAACAAATAGCCGGTGTAGTGCGTAATGCGAAAGGTACCGCCGATGTTTTTGACGGCATCGTAATAGCAGGCCCGGCGGTAAGCATAGTGCCTAATTACAGCAAACTGGCACAATATGGCCTAACCCCAACTAATTTACAATACCAGGCGCAAACCGCACAGGAAGGGAACCTGGTAGGCAGTGTTTACGAGTCGAGGCAGCTATCACCCATACGTTTGGTTTACCCGGGTAACCGTTCCTTAAACATTGCAGGTATCAAAAATCTGAATATATTTTTACCTAACGGCAAGCTGGTGCCCATTGCCCAACTGGCCAATGTTGAATTAAGGGCCGGCGATGCCGAAATAAACCGACAGGACCTGCAATCCATGGGAGTGATAAGCGCACGACTGGAGAACAGCGATCTGGGCAGCACTATGGCATCTATAAAAAAAGGTATTGCCCAAAAGGTGAGTCTGCCATCTGGTTACCACGTTGAATATGGCGGGGCCTATGCCGAGCAACAACAATCTTTTAAGGAGTTATTGATCATATTGATCACTTCAAGCCTGTTGGTTTTCGCGGTGATATTATTCCTGTTCAAACAGTTCAGGGTAGCGTTGATCATATTACTGATATCTGTTTTGGGTGTATCGGGCAGCTTGCTGGCTTTATTTATTACCCATACGCCGTTAAACGTTGGCAGCTATACAGGGCTTATTATGATAGTAGGAATAATTGGCGAAAACGCCATATTTACCTTCCTGCAATTTAAAGACAGCGCCATGAAACAGGGCGTTGATGAGGCTATAATTTATTCTATTTCTACCAGACTTCGCCCTAAGTTAATGACAGCATTGGGCGCTATCATAGCCTTAATGCCGCTGGCCTTGGGTATTGGCGCCGGTGCGCAATTACATCAGCCTTTAGCAATTGCGGTTATAGGTGGCTTTATTGTTGCGCTGCCGCTGCTATTAATAGTGCTGCCAAGTTTGCTGCGCATAGCTTATCGTAATTATAAATTCCAATAAAAAAAACCGCCCTGAAAATTTTTCGGGAGCGGTTTTATATATATAGATTAATTAAGGGTTTATTTGCCAACCACCATTAGGTGGGCGGGATTGGATGCTGATACTGCCGGAAGATATAACAGCCCTTGTTATTATAGTTCTTCTTCCAGATAAGCGGCAAACCCGCCGCGTGGGAGCCATTTAACCGGCACCTTATCTTTGTTTTCAACAACTATATACTGCTCCTGAAAAACGCTGTCATATTCGCCATCGCTCATAAGTGTAAGCTTATATTTTTTTCCTGCGGGTAAAAACCCAAGGTCAATACTGGTTTGCCCGCCTCTTCTGTCGCCATTTATGCCGCCTATATACCATTCTTTACCTTTCCGTCTGGCTATAACTACCGATTTACCGGGATAGCCTGAAAGCAGTTTGGTGTTATCCCAGGCAGCCGGCACTTTGGTTAAAAATAGCTTTTCGGCGTAGGGCAAATTGTCAAAACCTGCCGGGCGGTCGGCAAAATTTTGTACGCCCGATTCAAATACTACGGCCAGTGCCAACTCGTGCGCATAGGTTGTGGTATGGGTGTATTGCGAATTTGTAAAAGTAATAGGTGTATAATCCATTGGGCCAATTACGTTACGCGTAAATGGCAAAGTAGCGTTATGGGCCGGTGCCTCAGTGGTCATTACCGGCCCGTTGTTATATTGTTCTGCCCCTGCCACTGCCTCCATGGTCATTAAATTAGGATAAGTGCGGCTCCAGCCACGCGGTACCGTTGAGCCATGAAAATATACCATTAACTTATATTTAGCGGCATCCTCTAATATGTCAATATAATAGTTGATGATGTTTTGCTTATCGCTTTCAAAAAAGTCAACCTTTATACCAACAATCCCTATCTTATTCAGCCATTCAAATTCCTTAACCCGGCTTTCATGCGTTGATAAACGATCTCGTGGGGTTGACATTACGGTGTTATGCTTACCTCCCGAATTATACCATATAACCGGCTTAACGCCATGAGCTAAAGCATAGCCTACCGCTTTTTCCAAGTCGCCGCCATTGCTCATTTGGTCCCATTCCCAATCAAATAAGGTATAAGGCCATCCCATGCGGGCTGCTAAGTCAACATATTTGGTAACGTGCTGATAATCTTTTGTGCCATGGTTATCCGCCCAATAAATCCACGAGCTTGTGCCCGGCTTTACCCAATCAAAATTTTCGGTTGCCAACGGTGGCTTGCTTACATCTTCAACCAAGGTTGATTGCACCACATCTGCCAGTTGTCCAATAATTGCCACACGCCAGGGCGACTGCCACGGAAGAGAAAAAGTTGGGTTAACATCCCCCGTTTTATTCCCATCTCCGGGCGATGGGAAGGTCAATTTAAATTCGTCTTTAGCAGCAACAGTATTGGTGAGTTTGGTTGTACAATAATTGCGATCAATATCAGCTTCGGTAATTAATGCCCAGCACTCATTGGCACCGGGAGCTTTAAATAATGCCGGGTATCCCCATTCGCCGGTTTTAAAATTGTTTTCCTGTATTGGATAAAACCCTTCGTAGCTTCTAACAAACTTTTGCAGCCATCGCTTCGAGCTATCTGCCACGTGAAAGGCAGTAAGCTCATCAAGCATTTTAAATTGGCCCGGCTTTTTTTCAGGGAAATCATACCTAAACGCAATCCCATTGTTATAAACCCTGAGTATTACATCTATCGCGGTAGCATTGGCATTAATGAAATGAAAACTCATTTCATTACCATCATTTATACACAATGATTTTTTACCGTGGATAGCGGTGTATTGATCATGAATAGCTTTTATTTTGCCTGAACCCTTTAATGTTAAATTATGGGCAAAGTCGGCATCTTCTCTTAGCAGTCCCAATTTAACTTCGGGTAAAATGTTTACCTGGTTTTTATAATTAACCGCAAACGACCATACTGCACCTTGGTTTTTTGGAGCCACTAACTCCACCTCAATATTTTTATCGGGCGAAGTTACTTTAGGTGCCTGCGCAATGGCCGTTTGAGCGAGTACGCCCATTAAAGCGCCTAAGAATAAAACAATTTTATTTTTCACAGGTCATTCTGTTTTGATGAATATGTTACAACTCTCTTAACCAAATATTACGGTAGCTTATAGGCTCACTTTTGTCGCCATGTGCTTGTAGCTTTATTGGGGCAGGACCATGTTTTACATATTCATGCTTACCTATATAATTGGTTTCGCCCTCTACCTCAAAATTATTTTGCACCAATACGCCGTTTAAAAAAGCGGTTACCCGTGCAGGTGTTTTTACAGTACCGTTATCATTAAAAGTGGGGGCCGTCCAAACAATATCATAAGCATTCCATTCGCCGGCTTTTTTGGCAGGATTAGCCAGGGGGATGTTTTCTTTATAAATACTCCCTACCATGCCGTTAACATAAGTTTTGTTCTCGTTGTTATAGCCATCAAGTACCTGTATTTCATACCCACCTGCTTTGCCATTTGTGGCTGCCAGAAAAATACCACTGTTACCGCGCGATTGCCCGCTGCCTGTTATGTTTGCGGGTATCCTAAATTCAATGTGTAGCTGGTAATTGATAAAGTTTCTTTTGGTTTCAATATCACCCGCAGGTTTGTTAACTACCATAACACCATCTGCCAACGTCCATTTTGCGGGGGTTTTATCTTTTGTTGATACCCATTCATCCAAATTTTTGCCATCAAAAAGAATAATCGCGTCTGATGGTGCAATGTCAAATGTCTTGCCGGGCTGCACTACCTTTGGCAGTGCAGCCTGCGGCGGAAATATTTCAGTTTCCTCAGGCTTGTTGGTTAACGGCTTACTGGGGTCAACTATCATTTGCGCTTTTGATTCAACTGCTATAAACAATAGAGCAGCGACATATAAAAAGGCTGTTTTCATATTTTCAATTGTTTATTTTTCGAGAACCAATAATCACAACTATTAAAGTTTAATGCTTACAGCTTTTCCATTATAAGGAACAGATTTAACAATTTTTGAGCTTTCAACATCACCTCCTGTTGGTGCTATAACTATATCAAATTTGCGGTCCTCTAACATGCCGTTAAATGAGCCGGTACGATCGGCTATCTTTAAAGTACGGCTTTTATCATCCCAATGGAACTTGATCTCGCTGAATTTACCTTTCTCATAATTGTAATTATCGTTCTCGTCCTCATATAGCGTAAAGTCGCCATTGGCACCCGGGTAAACGGCAATTTTTAAATCATCCCATTTTTTCTCGGTGGCATATTGCACTTTAGGGCCAAACGGTAAAACAGATCCGGCCTTTACATAAATTGGTATGATATCAATAGGTGTTTCTTTAGCAACATTTTGACCGCCGGTTACTTTTTCGCCGGTCCAGAAATCATACCAGCTTGTACCCTTAGGCAGGTAGGTTTGTTTGGTTTTTACCGTGCTGAAATCTTCCAGTTTTACCGTGTCGCGGCCGGTTATCTGTCCGGGCTTTGTGTACATAGGCTGAGTAACCGGGCTTATCAGCATCGATTTACCAAACATAAATTCAGTGTTTACATTCCATGCATCTTTATCATTTGCAAAATCCATTACCAGGGCACGCATCATACTTGATTGGTGCGCTGTAACATCGTATGAAGTTGAGTAAATATAAGGCAACAGACTGTAACGCAGATTAATATATTTTTCTATCGCGTCGTAAACTTTACCGCCTTTGCTTCCAAACTGGTATATCTCTCTCGGGGCGTCGTCGCCGTGCGAGCGCATCATTGGGCAAAACGTTCCAAATTCAAACCACCGGGCATATAGTTCCCGATAGTCAGGATCTTCCAGTTTTCTTCTGAATTTAGATAAAAAGAAACCGCCTATATCGCTGTTCCAATATGGAATACCACTTAATGAAAAGTTAAGCCCGGTTGGGATCTGATTTTTAAGTACCTGCCATGATGAGGTCAAATCGCCTGACCATGTATTGGCACCATATCGCTGTTGCCCTGCAAATGCCGAGCGTGTAAGTATAAATACGCGTTTATCCGAAGTTGTTGCACGCTGATGGTCATACACGCCACCTACGGTCATTAAAGGGAAAGCATTACGCACTTTGCGGAACGAACCTAAGTAAGTTTTTATATCAAGATCAGAAGGCTTGAACTGGCTATGATCCGGTTCGGTAGAATCCATCCACCAGCCATCAATACCAATTGAAAACAAGCCCTTGTTAGCATATTTCCAAAAAATATCACGTGCCTGTGGGTTATAAGCATCATAAGGTACTACGCCCGACGGATAATCCTGCATAGGCGGCCATTTATCTGAACCTGATTCTGGCCAGGTCTTAAAATCAAGCAGCATATTTTTAGGGCGCATTTCTTTGTATTGCAATGTTTGCGGACCAAATGAAGCCCAGATAGAAATGATCATGTGCGCGTTCATATTGTGCACATCATTTACCATCTTTTTAGGATTAGGGAACTCGGAATTTAGAAAGTCCATGGCGTTCCATAAATAGTTATTTCCCCAATATTGCCAATCCTGTATAATACCGTCTAAAGGAACCTTTAACTCGCGGTATTTTTTTACTACGTCAACCAATTCGTCCTGGCTTTTATAACGCTGTTTGCTTTGCCAGTAACCAAAGGTCCATAACGGGAACATGGGTGCCTGCCCGGTAAGGTCGCGCATATTGGCAATAACGCCATCGGCATTGCCGCCAGACATAAAATAATAATCTATACCGTCGCCAACGTCCGATTTAAAACTGGTTCCATCTTTCCCGTCAGCAAAAGTGCTGGGCGAATAATTATCCCAGAAAACACCATAACCTTTAACTGATAAAAAAAATGGCACCACATCTTCTGTATTACCCTGTATCATGTTTTTGTACACCTGGTTACGCTGGTTCAGGTTGCCGCGCTGATGTTGCCCAAGTCCATATATAGATTCATCATTATCCAAAACAAATGCCTGCGAAACATTGTAGGTACTACTACCAGCATCATTAAATGGTGTAAAGGTTGCGCTATTGGGTTTTTCTTTTAATAAAGAAGCACCGTTAATACCGGCAAAATCAACCTCGCCGGTTTTAAGGTTTAGCATAACGTCCAACTTACTGCCGCGTACGTTTAAAACATCACCCTGCTGTTTTACGGTAACCGGCGTAGCCGCGGGGTCTTTAATTACCGAAAGACTTTGCTTGTTAAAGGTTTTGCCATCAGGCACTTTAACAATACGCACGATCTCAGGACTATAAAACTGAACTTCTACCGATGTGCCATTTACAGTTGCTTTTACACCTGTGGCAGTCTTTTGATACCCTTGCGCACCTGATACAAGCGGCATGGCCAACACGCAAAAAGCAGCAGCTAAGGATATTGGGTTAAATAATTTTGAAAAGCGGGTCATTGTTGGTTAATGTTTTAGGTTTACTATTTGAATAATAAAGGTGCAAAATTATATAGGTTGTTTCTCCAAACCGGCCAGGTATGTCCGCCGGGATATTCGCTGTAAGTATATTTTATTTTTAGCTCATCAAATTTAGCAAGCATGGTTTTGCAATTGTTGTAAGCTATATCTTCTTTCATGCCGGTTGATACCCAAAGTAGTTTCAGGTTCTTCTCTACCATCGCCCGGTTTTTTTGCAAATAATCGTATTGCGCATTGGCTAGGTCTTTTTGCGAAGGGGCGATCCATCCCGAACTAAATACACCCAGGTAACCAAATAGGTTGGTATTATAAACACCGGTATATAACGTATTTATGCCACCCATTGATAAACCTGCTAAAGCGCGGTTGTTTGAAGTATTTAATGTGCGGTAGTTTTTTTCAATGAATGGGATTATATTTTGCTTCATCTCGTTGGCAAAGGCTTTTAAACCATCTTCACCAAAGCCTCCGCCTCCAATATTTGCATCAGGCATAACAATAAGCATTGGTTTTGCCTTTTTTTGCGCGATAAGGTTATCCAGTATCACATCCGTTTTGCCTTGCTGTGCCCAACCACGCTCATCCTCGCCACCGCCGTGCAAAATATAAAGCACAGGGTATTTTTTTGCGGTATTAACATCATAACCCGGAGGGGTATAAATAAATACTTTGCGCCATGATTTGGTTATAGTTGAGTAATAGTTTTTAATCCTGATATCACCGTGGGGTACATTTTTAAGGGCGTAATAATCACCACCTGCAAAAGGTATTTCAATACCACTGGCCATACGGCTCATACCATAAAAGCTTTCGCTTGCCGGGTCGGCAACGGTAACACCGTCAACTATTAATGAATAATAGTGAAAGCCCTCGCTTATGGAATCGGTTGTAGTGGTCCAGGTACCATCCCCTTCTTTTACCATATCATATTTTTTACCCAGATCTATCTGCACTTTTTTGGCGTCGGGTGCTTTGATACGAAAAACCACATGGTGGTTAGGTAATATCTGTGGGTACTTCCCTCCCCGCATATTAGTTTCGGGTATGATGTTATCACTTTTAACAGCCTGGCTCATGCCGGCAAAGGGTATCAAAACTGATAGTACAATGCCACAAACAATTGTTATAAAAAATTTCATTTAAGGTTATTAATTGGGTTTATAATTATTTTACTTCTGCTTCAAAAGGAGAGGCTGGCAAGCCCTCTTTATTATACAAATTTGCCCTATCGGGATTATTTGCCCAGGCATACCGCACATAAGCCGGATCAGGAACTTCATCGCTCCAAACAATTACCTGGTTGCCGTTTATCTGTGCTGTTGCCCAAACAAAATGCTTGTCTGCACCGGCAATTGCAAAATGCTGCAATTTATTGCTATTCTTAGCAATCAGCCCGCTGCCTGTATCTGTAAAAGTTAGCACTACTTTATTACCGTCTTTTTTTGCACCCTGTAAGGTTGGTCCGGAGGCAACTAAAGTGGTATGCCCGTACACCAGTTTTTCGGCTGCAAGCGCCAGGCGTTCGCCCACATCTTTTTTATCGCGGGGATGTATATCGCCCCATTCGCCCACATCAATTAAAACAGCCATTGCCGTATTTGGTATGGCAAGGGCTTTGCGTTCGGCCTCTCTTAATTCAGCCCAGCCGCTTTCTACAGGCAAATAAGTTACTTCCTGGTAATTTGGCAATTGCGCGATAATGAACGGTAATTTAGGGTCATGCCAAAGTGCGCGCCAGTTTGCTATCAATTCGGGCAGTAAACGTTCGTATTCTTTTGCACGGGTTACGTTTGATTCGCCCTGGTACCATAATGCGCCTTTAATCACGTAATTGCCCGCCGGTGCAACCATGGTGTTGTACAATAAGGTAGGCTGGTTTGCCGCCGAGTAACTCTCGTAACTGCTTTTTACCGCCGGATAAGCCTGGCCTACTTTATACTGCCATTTTCCGCTTAGTTGAATAGTATCCGTACCGGCCGTAATATAATATGGTTTATCGCCTACAAAGCCCCCCAAAGCCGAGGCATTATTGCTTAGCCTTGCCACTATAACATTTTTGCCGGGAACCAGCAGACCTGATTTTAATGTATACATACGGTTTGCGTATTGCCCGCCCGTACGACCGGCTAACTGACCATTTATGTATACCTCATCGTTATCATTTATGCGCCCGAAATATAATTTTGCCGCGTTCGAAGCGTCGGCTGCCGGCACATTGATCACTTTTCTGTACCAAACTACACCACTAAAATTATTCAACCCCTGCCCGGTCCAAAAACCCGGAACCATGATATCTTTCCAGCCCACTGGTTGATAAGCTGTTTCATACCATTTGGGCGTTTCGTTTAGCCCATCGTCATATTTTTTATCCGTCCGCGCAGCTTGTAAACGATTGTTTGCGGCATTGTTCCTGTTCATTTGGTTTACATAGGCGGTGTCACTCAAGCGTACCACCTGCTTAGCTATCTCCGGGAATGTTTTATAGCCGTCGGCGCTTATCCACGATTCAATGGGCGTGCCGCCAAAGCTGGAATTGATCAAACCAATAGGTACATGCTCACGTTCAAATAAGTTTATAGCAAAAAAGTAGGCGGCGGCACTAAAACGGTTTACGTTTGTACCTGTGGCGGGCGCCCAGCGACCATTGCTAAAATCGTCGTGAATTTTTGTTGCATCATTTAGCCCTTTAGGCACTAAGAACTGCCTGATGCTGGTATTTTGGTTTTGAGCTATTATTTTTTCATATTTTTCTGCAATATCGCCCATGCCCATCTCCATGTTTGACTGGCCCGAACAAAACCACACATCGCCCAATAATATATCAGCTATTTCTATTTTATTGTTGCCGGTAACAGTCATATTATAAGGACCACCGGCAGCAATAGGTTTCAACATAATTTGCCACGTACCATCAGCACCGGCAACGGTATTATATTTTTTTTTGATGAAATCAACCGTTACTTTTTCTCCTGGCGCTGCCCATCCCCATATTTTAAGCGGCTTATCGCGCTGCAACACCATACCGTCGCCAATCAATTTAGGCAGCCTGACATCACTTTTTGCCGGGTGAACACATATTATAACCGAACAAAAAGCTACGCAAAGTGCTTTAACAATTACTCTCATTACATTTATTACAGGTTATATTGGTTCGGCAATTTATAATGTTAGCTTAGGTTAATTCCATTGCTTACCGTAGTTAAATTACCGTTGGTTAATTTAGTTAAATAATTTTGCACAGCATCGGCAAAGCCGGATAGTGTGGTAAGGTCTTCTCCCCATACTTCACTACTGCTAAGTATAGCCACAGCCATACTACCTGCATCATAATCTGTTAACTTTTCTATCAGTATAATTGCCTTATCATCCTTAAAAGGATACTTCACATTTTTATATAATGCATAATATGCATCACCATCTTTTTTAATTGTACTTAAAAATAGCACATAAGCCGCAAAACCTTTAGTAATATATACCGGTGCCCGATTATGTACCTTATAATGCGCTTTTAATATGGGTACAACCCTGGTTATTATTTTGGTAGTGTATTGTTGTGCAATAGCTATCCATTGGTGTTGTATGTAAGGGTTTCTAAATCTGTCTAAAACACTATCAGAAAAGTCTCCTGCCAGTTTTGAATCAGTATTAGGCATAGCCGCGCGTACTTCGGCCATTAAACCTTGCAGAAAATCTGCAAATTTTGGATCTTCCGAAGCGGTATTCACATGCTCGAACCCGGTTAAAAAAGCCAGGGCACAACTTAGGGTGTGTGTTCCGTTAAGCAAGCGCAATTTTAGCTCTCGGTGCACCTCTATATCCGGTATTACTGTTACGCCTTCATCTGCTTGTTCAAAACTTAATAGGTCTCTTACGGTATCGTTGCCTTCAATGGCCCATAGTAAGTATGGTTCAGACACAATTAACAGTTCATCCTGGTAGCCATTTTTTTCTTCAAATAACTGCTGCTCGTGCGCCGATGGACGGCCGGTCACTATCCTGTCGACCAATGAATTACAGAAATGATTGTTTTCATTTACCCACTGTTCAAACCCTGCATCCAGTTTATTAAAGGCAATTAATTTTGTGATTATGGATTTGAGTATTGTTGCATTATCAGGTAAAAGTTCAGTGGGAATAATCACCAGGCCACTATCATTGCTACCCTTAAAGGTTTTATACCGATGGTAAAGTACTGCCAATAATTTAGCCGGGAACGACGCCGGTGGTTGCTGATTAATATCCTCCTCAACCAATTGTAGGCCAACTTCGGTAGTATTTGAAATAACGACTTTAAGTTGAGGGTTTTCGGCTTCTTTCAATACATTGTCCCATTCGTCAGCAGCCGATAATACGTGACTTATTGAAGCATTAATAACGGTCTCCTCTGTTAATTGCTTGTTTTTAATACCTTTCATTTGCAAGGTATACAGGTTATCCTGTTCGGCAAAGGCATCGGTTTTGCCGGTGTTGGTTGATTTTACAACAGCTATACGGCCATTAAAAATCCCTTTTCTGTTGGCCTTATCAATAACATGATCTGTAAGTCCCCTTAATAAAACACCCGTACCAAACTGTAAAACTTTTACCGGTAGTTTTAAATAATCAGCAACCGGCATCATAACGCCGGGACTTTTTATTGCCGGTAATGTTTTGTTTGAAAGCTTTATAGATGTTATGCTATCCATTTACGGTTATATTATAATGATACCATTGCTTTAATAACACCCGATTGCGGGTCGAGCCAGCTTTCAAACTCGGCACTCAACTCGCTAAAATCTGTGCGGTGTGTTATGTAGTTTGTAGGGTCAACCAATCCTTTTTTCATCGAATTTATTACATGCTCAAAATCAGCCCGTGTAGCGTTACGGCTACTCATCAAAGTAGCTTCACGTTTATGAAATTCGGGATGGCTAAATGATATTTCTTCCTTTTGTAAACCTATTAATACCATGCGGGCACCATGTGCCATATACTGAAACGCGGAGTTGATAGCCTTTTTGCTCCCGGTTGCATCTATTACTACAGTCGGCATGTCGCCCCCTGTAATTTCGCTTATTTTTTCTTTCGCACTCTCGCCTGCATTCACTATATGCGGAATGCCCAATTTGTTTTTGCAAAACGCAAGTCGTCTATCGTTAATATCCATAGCAATTACCTTTGCCCCGGCTATGCGTGCAAATTCCATGGTACCTAACCCAATAGGGCCCGCGCCGATAACTAACACAAATTCATCTTTGGTAATAGCAGCACGTCTTACACCATGAGCACCTATTGCCAAAGGTTCAACCAGTGCCAATTCATCATAACTTAACCCATCGCCATGTATCAATAAACGGGATGGGATAGAAAAATACTCGGCCATACCACCATCCGCATGTACGCCGCAAACTTTAATATTTTCGCAACAGTTGGGTTTTCCGTTTCTGCAGGCAATACAATGGCCACAATTAATGTATGGTATAAACGTAACCGGTTCGCCAATAGTAAACCCGGGGGCATCATCAGCTTCAACCAAATCGCCGGATAACTCATGCCCCAAAACGCGTGGATAACTAAAAAAGGGTTGCGTACCCCTAAACGCGTGCAGGTCTGTCCCGCAAATGCCTATCCTTTTAATTTTTATGATAGCGTTTCCGGCAGTTAATACCGGTTTATCAAACTCTTTATATTCAAACCTCCCGGGCTGTATACAAACCAATGAATTCATTCTTATTTAGATAAATTATAAAACTTAATTGCGTTACCGCCAAAAAACTTCGTCTGCTCGCTAACACTGTATCCCGAAAAATACTCTTTAACTATATCGTAAACTTGCTTATAGGTGGCTGATACCAAACAAACGGGCCAGTCTGACCCAAACATCACCCTGTCAATACCAAAACTTTCTACCACAACATCCATATAAGGCTCAAATTCATCAGGCAGCCACTGGTTCCAGTTAGTTTCAGTAACCATCCCTGAAATTTTGCAGTACACATTTTTAAATTGAGCCAATGCGGCAATATCTTCGGCCCACTCTAATAAAATTTTATCTTTAATATACGGCTTTGCAATGTGGTCAACTACAAATGATTGTTCAGGGAACTTAGCAACCATCTCTGTTACGTATTTTAATTGATCGGGGTAGATCAGGATATCATAGGTAAATCCATATTTATTAAGCAGCGAGATCCCGTTTAAAAAATCAGGCTGTAACATCAAATCGCGCTTTTTCTCGCCTTGCAACACGTGGCGAAAACCTTTAAGTTTGGAAAACTGACTATAATATTCAAGTCTTTTTTCTACATCTGGCGATCGAAAGTCTACCCATCCAACTATTCCTTTAATAAAATCATGTTTATCGGCATTAGCCAGTTGGAATTGATTTTCATCCTCCGACTGATCTGATTGTACAACCACGCAACCATCAATACCATTTGCTTTTAATACCGGCTCCAGATCTTCCGGCAGAAAATCCTTTTGTATAATGCTCATCTCTTTGGTTATCCACGTATCCCGCACCGGGTCATACTTCCAAAAATGTTGATGAGAATCTATTTTTAACATTATGTTATATTAATTAAACAAAAAGTGTTATTAGTACGTTTAATCGGCTTTCAAAGTAAGCATTTAAATTTTATTATAAAATTAGCAGAATTGTCATTTTATTAAACTATACTACCATTTAAACCACTAAAAACCTTATAAAATGCACATTAGTCGTATTTCTACTTAGCTATACCAATTATCAAGCTTACTATCTCGATTTGAGAAATAGGTAATGATTGGGATAGGGTAATATGAAGTAATATGATGAATTTGGACTACGTTTAAATAATAAAACCCTATAAAATGGCAGTTTTATAGGGTTTGGGAAATATCGATTAATAAGTTGCGGAGAGGGAGGGATTCGAACCCTCGATACACTTTTGGCGTATACACACTTTCCAGGCGTGCTCTTTCGACCACTCAGACACCTCTCCGTATTATGTCATTAAAACGTTGTAAAAGTTAAAAGGGTTGCCCTTTAATATTTAGCCGAGCGGCAAAGGTAAAATAATTACGCAAATAAAAGCGGGGCCCGCACCAACGGACCCCGCGTAAATAACAAATCATTAATATAAACAAAAACTATATGAGGTCACTTTATTACAAACGTTAATTGTAATAACGTGCTATTGTATTTGTAAGATTACTAAAAGCAGTAATGGTTTAATGTTTACTTCAGTTTTTTTTGGCGCAGGTCAATAAAAATTTTAGCTATGTTTGCTTTTGTTGCCGGCAGGCAATATTTTATTACTTAAAGCCCTGTTTAGTTAATGCCCGGCATCAACGAAATTAAAAAACCCATTGCTGCAGATATTGATGTTTTTGAAGAGCGTTTTAAAAGCTCTATGCAAAGCTCAGTACCCCTGCTTGACCGCATTACCCACTATATTGTAAAACGTAAAGGCAAGCAGATACGGCCTATGTTCGTATTTTTTTCGGCCAGTATTTGCGGTGGCATAAATGAGGCTACACACCGTGGCGCAGCGTTGGTTGAGTTACTGCATACCGCCACCCTGGTGCATGATGATGTGGTAGATAACTCCTACCAGCGCCGGGGCTTTTTTTCTATAAATGCCCTTTGGAAAAACAAAATAGCCGTGCTGGTGGGCGATTACCTGCTATCAAAAGGCTTGCTCCTTTCAATAAATAATGGAGATTTTAGTTTGTTGAAGATCGTATCAGAAGCGGTAAAGCAGATGAGCGAGGGTGAGTTGCTGCAAATTGAAAAAGTGCGGCGCATGGATATTGGCGAGGATATATATTATGATGTTATACGCCAAAAAACCGCTTCGTTAATTGCGGCCTGTTGTGCCTGCGGCGCTGCATCGGCCGGGGCCGATGATGAAACTATTGAAAAAATGCGCTTGTTTGGAGAAAAGATTGGTATAGCTTTCCAGATAAAGGACGATATGTTTGATTTTGGCACAGATGATGTAGGTAAACCCCTTGGTATTGATATTAAGGAGAAAAAGGTTACCCTACCCCTTATCTATGCCTTAAATAATACCGATAACGCAACCAAAAAAAGCATGATCAACCTGGTAAAAAACCATAATGACGACCCTGTAAAAATTGAGGCCATTATTAGTTTTGTAAAACAAACCGGTGGATTAACCTATGCCGAAACGCAGATGAAAAAATACAGGGAAGAGGCATTTACCATATTAAGCACTTTCCCCGCCGGCGATGCTCGTACCGGGTTAGAACAATTAGTACATTTTACTACCGAACGTAATAAATAATATGCCCAACGAACTTATTTTTATTGGGGCCTTTGTGGTGTTCATTTTTTTAATGATGGCTGCCGACCTGGGCCTGTTTGGCAAATCAGACAAACCCGTAAGCCTGAAACAGGCGGGTATTATGAGTGCCGTATGGGTTAGCCTGGCATTGATATTTTATGGTTTAATATTTCAATACGGGCATTTATTGCACCATGTTGACAGCTTTGCAGCTTTGCAGGAAATTAACCAACAGCACCAACACCATTTAACCTTAAACCCCAATGATTTTGCGGGCAGTTTAAACCTGTACCGCAAAAACCTTGCGCTTGAATTTATTACCGGTTATATAGTTGAATACGCCCTGTCTGTTGATAATATTTTTGTGATGGTACTTATATTTTCGGCCTTTGCCGTACAACAAAGGTATTACCATAAAGTATTGTTGTGGGGCATTATAGGTGCTGTAGTGATGCGCTTTTTATTCATTTTTGTGGGCGCCGCGCTGATAACCAAATTCCATTGGATATTGTACCTTTTTGGCGCGTTCCTGGTATACACCGGCATTAGCATGTATATTAACCGTAACGAGGAAGAAAAAATAGACCCCGAAAACCATAAAATTGTAAAACTGGCCTCTAAATATTTTGCCGTACACCCTAAATTTGAAGGCAACAAATTTTTTATCAAACTAAATGGTAAAAAATATATAACACCGCTTTTCCTGGTGCTGCTTATTATTGAATTTACCGACCTGATATTCGCGGTTGACTCTATACCGGCTATATTCTCAATTACTAAAGATCCTTATATCGTGTTCTTCTCCAATATATTTGCCATAATGGGGCTGCGATCAATGTTCTTTTTACTGGTTAATATTATTGATAAGTTTCATTACCTCAAGGTAGGATTAGCAGCCTTGCTGGCCTTTATCGGATTAAAAATGCTGCTTGCTAATTATGTAGAAAAAATCGGTTTAACCACCATGAATTCGTTATTAATTATTTTGGCCATATTGGTAATAAGTATTGTAGCATCGCTTCTTTTCCCAAAAAAAGAAACTAAACCAGCACATTAAGCTATTTATTAACGGTCATGTTTCCAATATTAAAAGCATTTGTGCTAAATTGCGTACATGCACGCAATTGATTTCAGCCTGTTAAAATTCACCTTTTTTGATGTGCTTGATATTGTATTGGTGGCTTTCCTTATTTACCAGTTATATAACCTGGTAAGAGGTACCATAGCCGCTAATATTGTTATTGGCATTGCAATTTTGTATGCGCTTTACTTTGCGGTAAGTGCCTTGCACATGAAACTGCTTACCACCATATTGGGTTATTTTACCAATGTAGGTATTATACTGGTTATCGTTATTTTTCAGCAGGAGATACGCCGGTTTTTACTGCTTGTGGGCAAAAATGCATCATTACAGCGCAATAAGGCCTGGTGGCAGTATTTTTTTGGCAAAGCCGAGGTTGAAAAAAACAACTACATGCGCATTAAACCTATTATTGATGCCTGCAAAATTTTAAAGCAAACCCGTACAGGTGCACTTATAGTATTTGCCAAGTATTATGATGAGCAATTTTATCAAAACAGCTGCGAGGTAATTGACGGCAAAATATCAAAACGATTACTGGAAGCCATTTTCCAGAAAACCAGTCCGCTGCATGATGGCGCGGTGGTTATTGCCGAAAATAAAATCAAATCGGCCAGTTGCATTTTGCCGTTAACCGATAAGATTGATCTGCCCCCGCAATTTGGCCTTCGTCACCGGGCCGGTATTGGCGTTACCGAAGCCAACGAAGCTACCGCTATTATCATATCTGAAGAGACCGGCGAAATATCATACGCCAAGCAGGGCCGCGTAAAAATGAACGTAAGCTTTGCCGAATTAGAGAAATTGTTGAATAAAGATTTTTAGTAGGTGCGTGGATGTGCCGATGAATGATATTTACGCGTAAACACTTCACTGTTACGCCAGTAAGCAACAATCCTTACTCATACCTCAAGGCCTCAACCGGATCAAGCTTGGATGCTTTTTTTGCGGGATAAAATCCTGATGACAAACCAATAAGCGTACATAATACAATAGCGGCAAAAAGCCATAGCCACGGTACTATAAATGTGCCGCTTATTTGTACCGCTATAAGGTTGCCTATGGCCATCCCCAATATAATACCGGCTACACCGCCTATTAAGCAAATTACAATGGCCTCTATTAAAAACTGGCGGCGTATTACAGTTGGCGTGGCGCCAATGGCTTTACGTATACCAATCTCGCGGGTACGCTCGGTAACTGATACCAGCATAATATTCATTAACCCAATGGCTGCGCCTATTAAAGTAATGGCGCCTATAGCAAAGCCTGCAATAGTTATACCTGCTAATTGCCCTGCTAGCTGCTGCTGTATTGAGTCGCTGCGGGTTATTTCAAAATTATCATCATTGGCTATGTTAAGTCCGCGTATGTTGCGTATAAGCCCGGTTGCCTCACCCACGCTGGCATCAAGCGCGCCCGAGTTGGTGGCCATAACATTAATAGCAAATGATGGGTTTGAGGTGGATGCTAATTGCTTGGCCCTTAATATAGGTATTAAACATACCCTGTCACCCGCTCCGGCACTTGATCCTTTGGAGGCGAATACGCCAATTACATAAAACTTATTGCTGCCAATAAATATGGGCTTATTAATGGGATCGTGGTTTTTAAACAGCTGGATCCTTACTTCATCGCCAATAATAACTACACTGGCCCCATGTTCCAGCTCGGATGCCGAAAAATTACGACCCAATGCTATTTTGTACCCATTAGTAGATACAAAATTTTCATTACTGCCTGTTACAGTAATATTAGGGTTGGTTTTTTCGCTTTCATATTTTACCACCGCCGTGCTTGATACCGTTAGGTTAATAGCTACTACCGCCGGCAGCTTATAGCGCGTTTTAAAACGCTGCGCCTCGTCATAACTTATAGCGGGGTATATTTTACGGTGACCGCCATTGCCAAAATTTATGCCCGACCCCCGGTTTTGAATAGTAAATGAGTTTGCTCCCAGGCTGGAGAACGCGTCGTTGGTGAATTGTTTTATACCTTCAATAGCGGTTAAAATACCCACCAGCGCCATTATACCAATGGCAATTATTAAAGCGGTTAACGAGGTACGCAGGCGGTTGCCGCCTATTGATTGCAGGGCTATAGCAACATTCTCGCGAAGTGTGGTATTTACAGGCATGTATATAAATGTACTAAAACTTATGGTATGACTACTTAACCTTACCGTTTGTTACAGCAAACCATCCTTATTATTAATGGCATGGCGATAGGCATCTTCATTAAATTCGTCTTCGCTTTTGGCAATAACAACAGCAGCGATACCGTTGCCTATCATGTTGGTAATAGCGCGCGATTCTGACATAAACCTATCCACGCCCAACAATACCGCCACCCCTTCAACCGGTATTATTTTGGTTGCCGCCAGGGTTGACGTAAGTACAATAAAACCGCCACCTGTTACAGCGGCTGCTCCTTTTGAGGTTAGCATTAGTATAGCAATTAGCGTTATTTGTTGTGTTAATGATAAAGGCACCTGAAAGGCCTGCGCCAAAAAAACTACGGCCATTACCAAATAAATGGTAGTACCATCTAAATTAAAGGAGTACCCGGTAGGTATAACCAGGCCCACTACAGAACGCGAACAGCCAAACCGTTCCATTTTATTCATCATGGCGGGTAATACGCTTTCTGATGATGAGGTACCCAGCACCACCAAAATTTCCTGGCGAATAAATTTAAGGTATTGCCATAAGCTGAATTTATATAAGCGGCAAATTATGTTAAGCACTACAAAAATAAAAAGGGCCATAGTCAGGTAAACTGACCCCATTAGTTTAGCCATAGGCTGTAACGTTTTTATACCAAACGTACCCACCGTAAATGCCATGCCGCCAAAAGCGCCTAAAGGTGCCAGTTTCATTATTACCTTCATAATATTAAAAAACACCTGCGATATTTTTTCAAATAAGGTTACCACCTGCTCGCCGGCATTACCCATGTGGCTAAGGCCGTAACCAAATAATACGGCCACGAAAAGTATTTGCAAAATATCGCCCTCGGCAAAAGCCGCGAAAATGTTATGCGGCACAAGGTGTGTTAAAAAGTCGCCCACGTTCATTTCGGCGGCTTGCTTTTGGTAACCGGCTATTTTGGTCACATCAATACTTTTGTGTATAAAACCTTCGCCGGGTTTTAATACATTGGCTACTACCAATCCAATAATTAGGGCAAAGGTGGTAACTATCTCAAAATATAATAATGCCTTGCCACCTACCCTGCCTACCTTTTTAATATCGCCCATACCGGCTATACCCAAAACAATGGTCAGGAAAATAATAGGCGCTATCAACATTTGTATAAGGCTGATGAAGGTTTGGCTTATAACCTTAGCCGTAGGCGAAAACGAGGGGAATATAAAACCAACGGCTATACCCAACGCTATAGCAACCAATACCTGGAAAGTTAAATTTGATACTAAACGCTTCATGCTGCTAACAAACTGGTTTTAGGTTGATACATTATGGCTAAATTTAATAATTATTGCTAACAAAAAAGGCCCCTGTAAAGGAGCCTGTATGTATACAATATAAGAATACTATTAAACCGAGAACGAAGTGCCGCAGCCGCAGGTACTGGCGGCATTAGGGTTATTAAAGGTAAACCCACGCGCGTTAAGGCCATCCTGAAAATCAATTTGCATACCCATAAGGTACATACCATGTGCCTTATGCATAAAAACCTTAATGTCGTTTATAAAAAACTCCTGATCGCCGTCTTTTTTCTGATCAAAGCCCAGCACATAGCTCATACCCGAGCATCCACCACCTTCAACACCAATACGTAAACCAAAATCATCGCCAATTTCTTGCTGATCTTTCAATTTAAACAATTCTTTTACGGCACCTTCTGTAAAAGTTACCGGGGCCTGTAGCGTATCAACAACTGTACTCATCTTATTTTTAATTAACTACACAAATATAAGGTAAAATGCGGATTTTTGTTCGGGGCGATTTATTTATGACCCCTGCTTAACATTTTGTAGTTATGATGAACCTATCTTATTTATTAGATATCTTAAAATATACGGTTGCAGGTATTGGTATTGTATATATTGCTTTCTACCTGTTCAGGCCATACCTTGACCGGGCCGAAAGCCTGCAGCTATTAGAACTGAAAAAGACCATGAGCAGCCAAACCCTGCCCTTGCGCCTGCAGGCTTATGAGCGTATAGTATTGTTAATTGAACGTATAAACCCCGCCAACATGCTGATAAGGTTAAACGGACCGGGTTACAGTGCCGCCGAATTGCATAGCATAATAGTAGCCGAGGTACGCGACGAGTTTCAGCATAACATATCACAGCAAATATATATAAGCAGCGGGGCCTGGGCCGTGGTAAAGCGCCTTAAAGATGATACCCTAAGTATTGTTAACAATGCCGTTAAAGCCTTGCCCGAAACTGCAACCGGTCTTGATCTGAGCAAAACCATACTGACCCATTTACATCAGTTGGAAGATAACCCTTATGATATGGGCTGTAGTTTGATCAGGAAAGACCTGGAACATCTTTTTTAATACAAACAGCGCCGGCCAAACGAAAAAATATATTTTAAATGGTAAAATTTTTATTCGGAAAGAAAAAGCAATTATACTGTATACCTAAGCGCAAATAATAATTAAAACGTATATCCCCACAAAAAAAAGAACAGGTTAAGCGTTGTTTTTAAAAATAGAGGTCGACTATAATCAAAAACATGCCTGCATTTTATTCACTTTATATTTAATAAAGTAAAAAAATTGTGCGTTGCCGCCAAAATATCATCTACTATAGGTTGTAACTTTTAGCATGGCTTGCCGTAATATTAGGATAATAATGCCTTATTATTGGCATAACAGTGTAAGGCAAGATGGCACTAAAATATTTTTTGTAACATATCAGCGAGACTTGACGGAGCAAAAAATGCCCCTACGTATTAGAAAGGCAATATTATGGTTTACTGCATGCGAAATATAACATTTTGCATTTAAATTACCTAACAATTCCCTATTATTTTCAGTAAATTTATTTTCAGAAAAAGTGAAAATTTAATTTTTTAATTCGCTTTTTTTCTGAATATTCGATGTTCCGTAGCAGCCTCAAAAATTGCTTCTTTGGGGATTGTAAATCAAGATATTAATTTAATTGTATGGAAAAAACTTGTACTAACGTCTGGAATAGCTGTCTTCAAATCATAAAAGATAACATCCCTGCACAAAGCTTTAAAACCTGGTTTGAGCCAATTAAAGCATTGCGCATGGAGGGTAGCGTCCTTACTATACAAGTACCAAGTTTGTTTTTTTACGAATGGCTGGAAGAACATTATGTTGGCTTATTACGTAAAACCATAAAAAAACAATTAGGAGATGACGGGCGTTTAGAATATAATATAGTTGTTGAGCAATCGTCAAGCAAGCCATATACTACTAATATGCCCTCAAACGGAAACGGTGCCGAGTCAAAAAACCAATCGATGCCTATCCCTATTTCAATAAATAAGGATATTAAGAACCCGTTTGTAATACCCGGACTTAAAAAGCTGATTGTTGACCCGCAGCTTAACCGTAATTATACCTTTGAAAACTTTGTGGAGGGCGATTGCAACCGTTTGGCACGATCAGCAGGATATGCGGTGGCTGCAAAACCGGGAGGCACATCATTTAACCCTTTAATGATATATGGCGGCGTTGGTTTGGGTAAAACCCACCTGGCACAAGCCATTGGTAATGAAATTAAACGTTCACTGCCCGATAAGCTGGTGCTATATGTATCATGCGAGAAATTTACCCAGCAATTTGTTGACGCCCTGAAACATAACAATATTAATGACTTTGTGAATTTTTACCAGGCCATTGATGTGTTGATAATGGATGATGTGCACAACTTTGCCGGCAAAGAAAAAACACAGGATTTCTTTTTCCATATATTCAACCACCTGCACCAGTCAGGTAAGCAACTTATTATCACTTCTGATAAAGCGCCGAAAGATCTGGCCGGTTTAGAGGAGCGTTTGCTGTCGAGGTTTAAGTGGGGCCTTTCTGCTGATTTGCAGATACCCGATCTGGAAACCCGGATGGCTATCCTAAAAAATAAAACCTATCAGGATGGCATTGAACTTAATGACGATGTTATTGAGTACGTGGCCCATAACATTGATAATAACGTGCGCGAACTGGAAGGCGCCATGGTATCATTACTGGCACAATCAACCCTTAACCGCAAGGAGATAGATCTGAACCTGGCCAAGCAGATGCTGAAGAACTTTGTAAAAAATTCTTCAAAGGAAATTTCGATGGAATATATACAAAACTTGGTTTGTGAATATTTTGAAGTGCCTATTGAAATGGTAAAATCACAAACCCGCAAACGCGAAATTGTGCAGGCCCGCCAAATATCCATGTACCTGGCTAAGGCGCATACCAAAAGCTCATTAAAATCCATCGGCCACTTTTTTGGCGGCCGCGACCATTCTACCGTAATATACGCCTGCCAAACTGTTGAGGATCTTATTGATACCGATAAGAAATTTAAAGGTTATGTAGCCGATATACAGAAGAAACTTAAAATGTCTTAATTAAAAATCCACTATTATAAAACAGAAAGCCTTGCATTTGCGGGGCTTTTTCTATTATAACCGCTTGTCATTTCGAGCGGTAGCGAGAAATCCATGAAGCGGGTATAGTACGTGTATAGATTTCTCGCTATCGCTCGAAATGACATTAAGCTTATAACAAGAAATGCTTGCCAATTAATTGGCAAGCATTTCTTGTTATAAGCAAATCCGAAATAAAAATTACTCCACTTCAGCTAAATGATCGCCGGTTACGGTTTCTTTTATTTTAGCTTCCAGTTCGTCCATCAGTTCTGGATTATCCAAAATTAATTGTTTAACCGCGTCACGGCCCTGGCCCAGGCGGGTATCGCCATAGCTGAACCATGACCCAGCCTTTTTAATAATGTTATGTTCAACACCCAGGTCAATGATCTCGCCGGCTTTTGAAATACCTTCGCCAAACATAATGTCAAACTCGGCTATACGGAATGGCGGAGCCACCTTGTTTTTAACAATTTTAACCTTAACACGGTTACCTGATACTTCGTCAGTATCTTTTATTTGCGATATGCGGCGCACATCTAAACGTACCGAAGCGTAAAATTTAAGGGCGTTACCACCGGTTGTGGTTTCGGGGTTACCAAACATTACGCCAATTTTATCGCGCAGTTGGTTAATAAATATACAGCAGCAACCTGTTTTGCTGATGGTACCGGTTAATTTACGCAATGCCTGCGACATTAAACGGGCATGTAACCCCATTTTCGAATCGCCCATCTCACCTTCAATCTCCGCTTTTGGCACCAGGGCCGCTACCGAGTCAATAACCAATATATCAATAGCACCCGAGCGGATCAGGTTATCGGCAATCTCTAAAGCTTGCTCGCCATTATCCGGTTGTGATATTAAAAGATTCTCCACATCAACGCCCAGTTTCTTAGCATAAAACCTATCGAACGCATGCTCGGCATCAATAAAAGCGGCGATGCCACCCTTTTTCTGCGACTCGGCAATGGCATGTATGGCCAGCGTAGTTTTACCTGATGATTCCGGGCCATATATTTCTATTACACGGCCCTTTGGCAAACCACCTACACCCAAGGCAATATCCAACCCTAATGATCCGGTTGATATAACTTCGGTCTGTTCTATTACAGAATCGCCCAGTTTCATGATGGTACCTTTTCCGTATGATTTTTCCAGCTTATCCAACGTAAGCTGCAGTGCCTTTAATTTTTCTGCGTTACTCATCTTAAAAATATCTTACAACAAATATAAAAACAATTTTTATTAATACTAATTTTTTTAGCAATTTTTATTGCCTTTTTTTTGTCATCTTGACAAAGTGATTGTTACTACTAACTTAATCAACATAATCAACTCCATCAACTATTCTTTATCCACACTCCTTTTAGCCAACTCTTTGCTGATGGTGTTTAATGCCTTTTTCTTTTTGGCCGCTTTACCTTTCTTGATCTTTAACGCCTCGGCTTTTAACAATGCTGTTTCGGTATTTGCTTGCTCATAATAACGGCAAAACCATGTGAGCGGGCATATATCACATTTAGGGCTGCGGGCCACACAGATGTAACGGCCATGCAGTATAAGCCAATGGTGGGCTATTGCCAGCGTGTCTTGAGGAAGGTTTTGCACCAATTGTTTTTCTACCGCCAGCGGGGTGCGGGCATTGGTGGTTAGCCCTATACGGTTAGCCACCCTGAAAACGTGTGTATCAACCGCTATGGCTGGTGCATCAAATACAACCGATGCTATTACATTGGCAGTTTTACGGCCCACGCCGGGCATTTTTTGCAGTTCGTTTATGTCTGATGGCACTTCGCCACCAAATACATTTACCAGCATTTGTGCCATACCTACCAGGTGTTTGGCTTTATTATTTGGATAGCTTACACTGCGTATATAGGTAAAAACCTCGTCGGTGGTTGATGCTGCCAGACTTTGCGGTGTAGGGAAACGTTCAAAAAGCGCGGGCGTAATTTGGTTAATGCGCTTATCTGTACATTGTGCCGATAGGATAACCGCCATCAACAATTCAAATGGCGATGTGTAGTGCAACTCGGTTACAGCGTTAGGCTGCTGCTTTGAAAAATACGCAACAAAGTGGCGGTAACGATCTTTTTTTAACATGGCTAAAAATAGCAAGTCTTTTAACGGGAAACAATAAGCTCTCTTATATCGACTTAAACAAAACTAATGCACCGTTTGTAATAACAATATGAAAGTTATAACCCTGCATACACCTATTGTAACCGACGAACTGCTGGAGCATTTACGCAGCAAGCTTAACACCTTATTTCGCGAACAGCGTCAGGAAACTATTGTTTTTACTATAGAAAAAAATGGCGAAGCTATTGAAATATCACAACCCGAAATGTATGAAGGTGTTTTGTTTAAGCTTGAAATAAAAGGCTCAGAACTTTGGATAACCCGCAATGAGCATTATGTTGATGACGTAAACTCGCTAACGCTTGAATCTATTTTAAACAGTTTGTTTGAAGATATGTCTGACGATCCGCGCGGGGTTGACCTGGTTACTGAGGGATAGGCTGGGCCTAACAAAAATATTACCTTTTTTAAACTGTCTTGTCTTGATAATAAAACAGGGAGCCCGGCGATGCCGGGCTCCCTGTTTATGAATGTTTAGTGAAAAACGGTTTATTAATATCCAGGGTTTTGGGTATACAAAGGATTACGTTTCACTTCTGTCCTATCAATAGGAAGCAGGTTGTACTGATCAAACCAAGGACGACTTAGTAATAACACCGGTGTATAAGTTTTTACGTTAGTTGCGGTATTTAATATGATTTGCATACCATACATACCTACACCTTCTGTAGTTGCTCCAATCATCCATCTTCTTACGTCGAAAAAGCGATGGCCTTCAAAAGCAAGTTCAATTCTCCGTTCGTTGTAAAGCCGTTGACGTAATGCTTCACCTGTAACGGTGGCCGGGATAGCCGGCATATTAACTGATGGCCTTGCCCTAACCATGTTTATATATTGACGGCAGGTGGCTTCATCACCCAACTCAAATTTAGCTTCGGCGTAGTTCAGATAAATTTCTGCCAGGCGGAAGTGTATCCACGGAGTAGTGTAAACAGTCTGGAAAGAAATAGGCACATTGGGATCTTCGGGCATAAACTTCCTTAACTCATAATTACTTGTAGGGTTATCGCTGCTTTGTTTAGGCGAATCAAATCCCCAGGTATTACCATCAGAAGCTACCCACATGGCAAAAGTATCACCATGATAAACAGATCCGTCATGAATAACGGTTGCTTCAAAACGTGGGTCACGATTGGTGTATGGATGTTGCGGATCATATCCGGATAACGGGTTAATGGTTTTTACACCTCCAGAATTAATGAACGCCGGTTGTCCGTTGGTCATATCATAATCATCCACCAGGTTTTGCGAAGGCCCGTTACTTGCCCACCATCCACCGTAGGCGCCATAACGGCGGCCAAGATTGTTGGCCGGTGCCTCCTGACCATTAGTAGTGGTAAATTCCCTTGCAAAGATCAACTCGCTATTTGCCTGCCCGCTCAAAAGATTAAATTCTGTGCGATAATCCGGATAAAGTGAATAGCCCGAATTTAACAAAGCAGCAGCAGCATCTGCCGCAGCCTGCCACTTTGCATTATCGTGGGTTGGGTTATTTAATTTTGAAGCCGCATATAAAGTTACACGAGACCATAATGCCTTTGCAGCATCTTGTGTTGCACGGCCAAAATTAGGATCTGTAGACGGGTAAGATACCGGAAGATCAGGCTTTGCCGCGTCAAGGTCACTTTTTATAAAAGCCACACACTCATCATACGTGTTACGTTTAAATTGAGTTAAATCGCCAAGGGGGAACGATTTTGTAACAATTGGCATACCGCCAAACCTTTCAATAAGTTCAAAATATGCAAAGGCGCGTATAAATTTGGCTTCTGCAATCCATTGAGCTTTTTTAGGTAAGCTTATAGTAGTTGTTGCCATGTGCTCCAAAAAGATATTTACTTTGCGGATATATTGAAAACCCTGGTTATAATAATACATGTAGCCGCCCCAATAGTCGCCGCTGTTGGCATTGGCAACGTTATCTGGAGTTAAGGGTTGCCGGCCAAACATATCTGCGCCGCAACATGGCGCGGTATTAACCGCCTCGTCTGTCATTTTAGAATACATGTGAATGTAAAATCCATGCGGAATGGCATTATACATTTCCACCTCGTAGGCTCCAATTAAGCTGGCATCGCTCCAAACCGCCGCATCTGAAACCGCATTTTGCGGGGTAAGATCAAGTATATTCCTCTTACAAGAAAAACATACAAGAATGGGTAATAAGAATAATAACTTTTTCATAATTTATTTTTTAAAATGTTAATGTCGCACCAAAATTAATAACCTTCATTGGCGGATAACTATTAGTACCACTACCACTGCCGGTATTATTACTACCATTAAAACTAAGTTCAGGATCGGCCCATTTAATAGTTGGCGAGTAGGTAAGCAAGTTGTAAGCGCTTACATACACCCTAAGGCTACGCACTTTTAATTTAGATAAAACCGAACCTGGTATGGTGTATCCCAATTCTAGGGTTTTTAAGCGGGCGAATGAATCATTATATAAGAAAAACGTGGTATTTCCATACTGATAGGCTCTTGCTCTTGGCATGGTACCAGTTGGGTTACTTGGAGTCCAGTGATTTGCCCATCTTGCAACAATTGAATTTGCAAAGTCTGTGGTTCCCAAATTTTGTAAATTACCATCATAAGCCCAGGCAGCGGCCTGGCCCTGTATAAAGATATTCAAATCGAAGCCTTTGTAAGCAAAATCAGAATTTAACCCAAAAACATATCTTGGTATCTGGCTTCCATCAAAGGTAAAAGCATCATTACCATCAATCTTACCATCCCCGTTCAAATCAAGTACTTTTATATCGCCAACCTGGCTGCCGGCAGCGTGCGGAGAGGCATCTAACTCAGCCTGGGTATGATAGATCCCATCGGCCTTGTAATATGAACCTGCGCCAACCGGATGACCTGCACGGCCCTGATAGGGTTGCAGTTGCGGAGCCTCATCTGCAAAAATAACTTTGCTTCTGTTATATGAAAGGCTTGCGCTTAGGCTATATTTAACTTGTCCTATTGAACTACGGTGATTAATCACCACTTCAAAACCATGGTTACTAACTTTGCCAATATTTTTATTAGGAAGGTCAGTAAAGCCAAATGCGCCGCTGGTTGAACCGGATGGTTTTTCCAATAAATTAGTCCTGCTTTCGTTCCAATAGGTAAAGTCAAAACCTAACAAGCCATTCCAAAAGTCTGATTCCAGACCAACATCAGTCTTTTTACTTGTTTCCCAGGTAATATCAGGATTAGGTACAGTTTTAGCGTAAATAGCCCCAGCATCAGATGTACCAAAAACATAGTTATTTCCGAAACCAAATTGTTGCAAATATTGGTAAGCGTTCACCCTATCATTACCTACTTCGCCCCAACTGGCCCTTAATTTTAACTGATCAATGAATTTTAAATTATCATTATCCTTGATGAATTTTTCTTCAGACAATCGCCAGCCTGCCGAAATTCCGGGAAATAAAGAATAACGATGGCCCGGAGCAAAAATCTGTGAACCATCATAACGGAATACTGCTTCAAGCAGATATTTTGAATCATAATCATAATTAAAGCGGCCAAAATAGTTGTTATATGCCGAACTTGTACCAAACCCTCCGTTGTCTTTATCTGTAGCCGCACTACTTCCTAAATCCAGTTGAGGAATAGCGGGGCTAAGAAAGTTTTTGCGGTAGGCACTAATTTGCTGGTAGTAGTTCTGCTGTTCTTCATGGCCCACCATACCGCCTACGTGGTGCTTGCCAAAATTATGATCATAAGATAACCTATAGTTATATAGTATGGTGTACGATCTTCTATAAGTGTCATTTAATGAAACCGTTGTTGGGCCAGTAGCACTGGTAAGATCATAATTTTGAGTAGTCCCATTATACTGGTAATAAGTGTAAGGTAAGTCAAAGTTGCTTTCAAAACCGTTGGACAAGTCATAATTGTAACTTGCATCAAGTTTTAAGCCCTCTATGCCAGGAATTTTTAAACTGGCGGTAAAAGTCGAAAAAAGAGGGTAAGAGTTGGTCTGATCTGTACCACGCTCATTCATCAATAACGGGTTTTGGCCCAGGCGCCCCCCTCCTAATAATCCATTTGGATAACGCGCCACCAACGTTGGATTGGCCTGCAGGATGTTTACAAAGTTAACAGCAGTTGAGCCTGCGCCGTTTGAAGGATATATTGAATTACTTAAATTACCAGATATATTCGCTCCGATATTCAGGTATTTGGTAACATCAGCATCTACTTTTACCCTGAAATTATATTGTTGATAATTCGTTGGATTGTTTATAAAAAACCCCTCCTGACTCTGGCTGCCAAATGACATTAAATAGTGTATATCATCTGAACCACCGGTAAGCTGCATGTTATACTTTTTCTGGGCTACTGAAGGTTTTATAGCCTGTTTTACCCAATTGGTGTTAGGTAAGCTCGGATCGGTACCGTTTTGCAATTTTGCTAGCTGATCAGGAGAGAAAGTTGGATGATATTGTGTAGGATCAGTTGGTCTGCGTTGATCATAAAAATCGCCTTCATTATATGCAGTTGCATAACCAACCCCATCCAGTACGGTTGGTAGTTTGGTAGGGCTTTGAATGCCATAGTTGTAACTAAAATTAAAAACAGGTTTTCCCTTTGCGCCTCTTTTTGTAGTTATCAATATAACCCCATTGGCAGCACGTGCTCCGTAAATTGCAGCAGATGCGTCCTTAAGAACTGAGAAGCTTGCAATATCTTCCGGGTTTAGCCTGCTGAATCCATCGCGCGGAACACCGTCAATAATTACCAGTGGACTAGAATTACCATCAGTACCAGTACCTCTGATAAAAATATTTGGATCATCCCTGCCCGGTTCGCCTGTACGTTGGTTAACCACAAGGCCCGGTAGCCTGCCCTCCAGCGAGGCAGCAAGGTTTGGCGACGGACTTTTTGCAACATCAGCACCCTGAACGGTAGATATAGAACCGGTAAGAGTGGCTTTCTTTGCTTCGCCGTAACCAACTACAACCACTTCATTAAGTGCGCTCACTGTTTCTTTCAAAGTGACATTAATTGATCTGGAGCCACCTACTGTTATTTCTTGTGACTCATAACCAACCATGGTAAATACCAGTGTTGTGTTTGCATTTGGCACAGCAATTGAATACTTACCATTTATATCAGACACGGCACCGCTGCTGGTTCCTTTAATTTTTATAGTAGCGCCAACCAGTGTTTGCCCTGTGTTATCGCTTATTGTTCCTGTAACTCTAATAGATTGTTGTTGAACACTAACAACCTCAAATGTATTTGTTAAGATACCCGATCTTCCATTTTTTGCCATAACATTGGTAGTAGAGGCAATGATCAACAACGGAAATATTAATTTTTTGATAGGTAAATTTCTTGATAAAGTAGGCCATGCGCCCAGCATAACCTGCGTTTTAAATTTCATAATTTTGGGTTTTGGTGTTTATTTAGGTTAGTATGGTATGTATAGGGGAATACATGCCAAAAGTTTCTTTCAAAAAAAATAGTTGGTTTTCCTTACTCCATAGGCACTTATATTTTTAAATGGTTAATAAAAAGTTAGCTGCAATTTTAAGATATTAATCACAGGATATTGGCACTCAAATAAAGCCTTAAAATATTACTTATGATTTTAGATAATTACCCGACTATTAAGGAATATTAACATGAACTAGTTTAATTGTAGCAATAATCAGTATATTGGACTTAACCATTATATGAAACCAGAATTATTAAAAATTTCTAACCAATCCACCCACTCATTTAGTATACGGCAGGATATGGTACCCAATATTAATAGCCGGTGGCATTATCACCCGGAAATTGAATTGATCTATTTTCATAAAGGATCAGGTATGCAATTTGTTGGCGACAGTATTAAGAGATTTGAGCGTGATAGCATAGCTTTAATAGGTGCTAACCTACCTCACTACTGGAAATTTGATGAAGAACCTGAGTACAGTGATGAGCATTCATATTCGACAGTCATACATTTTTTTGAAGATTTTTGGAGCAGCACTTTTTTAAATTTACCCGAAAATAAAATCATTAAACATGCGCTGGAGAAGGCTGGAAGGGGCATAGAGATTTCGGCAAAAAACGAACCGCAGATTGGCCAACTGATTAACCAAATGGCAGCTTCTGAGGGTCCGGCACGTATTATCTATTTAATGGAGGTATTGGCATTAATAGGCTCAATAAGTAACCCTAAACTGCTATCATCAATTGGTTTTACTTTCAATTTTGAGGAAGCTGATAAGCACAGAATAAATTTAATATACGACTATTCGTTCGCTCATTTTAAAGATAAGATATTATTGGAGAACATAGCTGAAATTGCCAGTTTAACCCCTAATTCGTTTTGCCGTTACTTTAAAGCCAAAACCAGTAAAACTTATTTGCAGTTTGTAAGCGAAATAAGGGTTGGGCATGCCTGTAAACTACTTATTGAAGATGAGATAAGTATTAAACAAATATGTTATGAAAGCGGCTTTAATAACTTCTCCTCGTTTCACTCTACATTTAAAGCCATAACAGGTAAAACACCATTAGGTTATAAACAAAACTTTATGCCTAAAGCTGTTTTTTAACACCGCTTATGGGTAATGAGTTTTACTATAGTTTATTTTCCTGAATAATTTCAGGCTTTACCCGTTTATCCAGCTAAACTTATATTCAAGCATGGGGTTTTTCATCCGCTCGGCAACTCTTAATAAACGTGCCGGCAGGGCCAGTATATAATCGCGCGCTTTCTCGCCCGACTCGTTCAAATCGCCTACGGTTTCAATTTGCCAGTCGGTTATCAGTTCTTTCAAAATATCTACATAATCAACCGCGGTATAAATACCCAGGCGTTGCGCGGCATCAGTAAAATGGCCAAATGTTTGGCCTATTTTTAAACCCACCTCGCGTAAAAAATGCGCAGGCATTACAATTTTTTTACGCATCATATCTTCAAAAGCCAGCATGGCTTCGTTAGGGTCAACCTCAAAAATCTTTTCAATAAAATATTTATAGGCCTTGGCATGGCGCATCTCATCAGCAGCAATAACGCCGCACATTTTTGAAAGCAGCGTATCGCCATCTTTCTTAGCCTGCGAAGCCACCCTGCGGTGAGATACATTGGTAGCCAGTTCCTGAAACGAGGTATATATAAAGTTACGGTATGGGTCGTGCCCGGTACCAATATCAAACCCATCTGCAATTAAATACTGGGTTGATACTTCCATCATGCGCATATTTACGCGACCGCTAAGGTAAAGGTATTTGTTCAGCAAGTCGCCATGACGATTTTCCTCGGCGGTCCATTGCCTGGTCCATTTCATCCAGCCGCCTTCTTCGTTTCTTGACACACCTTCAACCATGGTTAACCATGATTCGTAAGTAGGCAAAGCTTCCTCAGTAATAGTATCGCCAATTAAAACCGCAATCAGATCATAAGATAACCCTCCCGCGCTTTCCTGCATCTCTTTTATATCATTGTAAAAAGAATCTTTTGAAGAATCGGGTAAAAAATCAGATGGCTGCCAAATGGTATCAATGGGCTTTAAATATTCGTCCATTTTCTCCAGCATAAATTTTTCTATGTGGCTCATCACTTCCCGGCGCTTTTCTTCAAAAAAATGCATCTTTTATTAGTTTAATTAGTATGTATAACTATCAGTAGGGGGTTTTGTTACAAAGGTAATGAATTTAACGTAAAATAACATTTTAACAGTTTTACGGCAATTGCAGGTATTAATTTTATTAAATTATCAATAAACTTATATTTATCAGTTTAAACTTTATTGCGTCATTATACGTATTATTAATAATAGCCATAACAACCACCAATATGTTTGTTCAAATTACCAATGAGGAGTTTTCGCGGGACATATCAAAAAAAGCCTGGCAGCAAACCAATAATATTATATGGGCCATAGTATTTGTATATCCTTTTATAAGCATAATTGATTTTTTGCGTATCCCTAATATAGCACTGCCGTTTTTAATTGCGCGGCTGGCAACTGTACTTTTTATATTTGGGCTTTATACCTTGTTTCATAAGGTAAAATTAAGCTATCGTATATTACTGCATATTACTTTTTTGTTACTATCCGTAACATCGGCATTTGCCTGCGCCATTGTTGACGTATCACAGTTGGGTATTTACCTGATGGTTTACTCGGCTATATTGTTGTTGCTAAACCTGCTGGTTTTTTGGGAGCCCGTCCACTCCATTATTCAATCGGCAATAGCTGTATTGTTAACCGTAGCATTGTTCGCGCTGTTTAGCAAATACAGTCTTGCAGTTTTTATTAGCAATGGTGGCCATTTTTTTATTTTAATAGCTATAGCATCGTGCCTTATTCCGGCTACCCGCTTTAAGGTAACTGAGCGCGACGTGCGCTCGCAAAAGCTGATAGAAAAATCAAACGAACAATTAAAAGAGCAGAACAAGGACATCACCGAAAAAAATAAAATTATTGACAGTCAGTACGAGCGACTGTTAAAAGTAGACGAAAACAAAAACAGCTTTATGAATATTGCCGGTCATGACCTTAAAAATTTAATAGGTACAATTATGATGAGCAATGAGATGATAAAGGAGGAATATAACCGCCTTAGCGATGACCAGAAAGAATACCTGGAATATATTTCGCAATCAACCGATAAAATGCAGTACCTGTTGGATAAGCTTACCGATGTGAAGGAAATTAATACCGGCGAGCGGATATTTGATATGGAAGTATTTGACATTAATACCGAACTGCGCCAAATTGTTAAGGGCCTTACCGAAGCAGCTGAAATAAAAAACATTACACTAATTGACAGTATTGCTACAGAGCCTATTAACGTTAAGCTGGATAAAGTATTTACCGGGCAAATATTGCAAAACCTATTATCAAATAGTATTAAGCTTTCGCAAACCAACAACAGCATAACTATAGCTACGGCCCATCAAAACAACAAAGTTGTAATTGAAATTATTGATAAAGGCATGGCCATAGGACAAAAAGCGCTGGACGATATGTTTAATAAACTTAAACAGTTAAATGACGCGCCCGAAATAGCCGAAAGCAAGCTTGGACTGGGCCTGTCAATAGCTAAAACGGTTACTGCCGAAATGGGTGGCAACTTGTATTATAGAAGTGATAGCAACGGCAATTATTTTAAAGTAGAGTTTGATGCGTTACCGGGTTAAGGGCAAAAAAAAGCATCCGCCATTTTTTGACGGATGCTTTTTTGATACGATATAAGTATACTTCTAATTAGCTTACTTTTACGTTTACCGCATTCAAACCTTTTTTACCTTGTTCTACATCGTAGGTAACGCTATCGTTTTCACGAATAGTGTCAATAAGGCCTGAGGCATGTACAAAAACTTCGCTGCTACCATCTGCTGGTATAATAAAGCCAAAGCCTTTGCTTTCATTGAAAAATTTTACTGTTCCTTGCATTATATTAATTTATTATTTTCATAAAGATAGACTAAATAATTATAAACTATTAAAACATTTAAAATTATTTTTTGGTCGTTATTGCGTTTTTGCTAATACCTGCGTGCCGGACGACGTATTACGCGGTGGCGATAATGGTGTACAACCACTACCCGGCGATGGCGGACAACTGGTACCGGCGGCCTGCGTAAACGTAAATGTAACGGCCCTGGGCCCGGAGGATGCGGTGGCGGTGGCGGAAGCCTCAATTGCGCGCTGGCGGCTGCAAATGTGCAAGCGGTAACAATAGTAACTAATAGTAATTTAATGGCTTTCATGATCTTGCTTTTTTAATTTGATAGCATATATATTTACCAACAACCATTAACTGGGTCAAGAGTTTCATTTTAACAACTAAAACCACAACCTTAAAATATACGTTACTAACCCAACTACTTTTAAGTACATATTATGAAAATGATTGCATGCTGGTTATTGTTATTAAGCTTTTTACCCATAGTGGCATCGGCGCAGCAAAAAAGAGAAGAAATAATTGTTGATGGCATGAAACGCGCTTTTGTAACTTATCTGCCTGCTCAAAAAACCGCTAATATGCCCATTTTAATTTCATTGCATGGTGGCTTTGCCAGCCCAAAAGGCATGCTGCACCTGGCCGATTTCCGCCCACTGGCTGATAAGGAACATTTTATTTTGGTATGCCCGGCATCCAAAAATTTATGGCATGACGGTGCCAATAATAAAGGCATTGATGATGTAAAATTTATTGATGAGCTAATCACCTACATCATTAAAACTTATAATGCCGATGCATCAAGAGTGTATGTTACCGGCATATCAAACGGTGGTTTTATGACTACCCGCCTGGCCTGCCAGTTGCACAACCGTATTGCAGCCATAGCCGTAGTGGCGGCAACCTTAAATATAAACGAGGGCTATGACCTGGAAAAACCCATGCCGGTAATGTATATACATGGCGTAACCGACCCAATTGTGCCCTACAACGGCGGCAAAAAATTTGGCCGCCAAATGTATTCGCATAATGCCATTATTAACAAGTGGGTAACGCTTGATGGTTGCGACCCCCAACCCGTAGTTACCCAAATACCTGATAATGCCCATGATGGCACAACGGTAATGCGCGAAGCGTACAGTAACCCCAAAAACAATTTAAAAGTAGTAAGCTATATTATTAATAACGGCGGGCATACCTGGCCGGGTGGCTGGCAATATTTCCCTAAATTTATTGTGGGCAAAACTACGCATAACCTAAACGCCTGCCAGGTAATATGGGACTTTTTTAAACCCTACCAATTAAAAGCGGGTATTTAGCGGATGTAGCTTATCTTCGTAAACTGATATGAGTTTAACAACAGCCACCCATACCTCGCCTGATAATGTAAAACAACTGCAGGAGCAAAAACTGCAGGCATTATTGCGACACCTTAATTTACATTCGCCTTTTTATAAAGAACTGTTTAATAAGCATGGGATTGATATTGGCGCAGTGAAAACATTGAAAGATTTAACCAATCTGCCAACCACCACCAAAGAGGACCTGCAGCAGCGTAACGACGATTTTTTATGTGTGCCTAAAAGCCAGATCATTGAGTATGCCTCTACATCAGGCACATTGGGCAGCCCGGTTACTATCGCCTTAACGGATAATGACCTTAACCGCCTTACGCTAAATGAATACAATTCGTTTTTATGCGCGGATGGCTCGGCAGAGGACACTTACCAGTTAATGCTCACGCTTGACAGGCAGTTTATGGCGGGGATAGCTTATTACTCGGGTCTGCGTAAATTAGGTGCGGGCATTATCAGGCTGGGGCCGGGTGTACCGTCCTTACAACTGGAAACTATTTTACGTTTAAAGCCTACGGCTATTGTTGCTGTCCCGTCGTTTATTTTGAAGCTGATACAGGCCGCCAAAGATGCGGGCATCGACCTTAATAAAACATCTGTAAAAAAGGCCGTGTGCATTGGGGAGAATATCAGAAATACGGATTTTTCTTTAAGTATATTGGGTCGAAAAATCACCGAAAATTGGAATATTAAGCTATTTTCTACTTATGCCTCTACCGAAATGCAAACCGCGTTTACAGAATGCTCTGCAGGACAAGGCGGGCATTTACAGCCCGAATTGGTTATCGTGGAGTTGTTAGACGAAAACAATCAACCGGTAGTCGCCGGCAAGCCGGGCGAGGTTACTATTACTACATTAGGGGTTGAAGGCATGCCGCTGCTTCGCTACAAAACCGGCGACATTTGCCAGTTTGAGGATGAGCCATGTGCATGCGGCAGGACCAGCCTGCGCCTATCGCCTATCATTGGCCGTAAAAAGCAGATGATCAAGTTTAAAGGCACTACGCTGTATCCACCTGCCCTATTTGATCTGTTAAATGAAATGGACGAAGTTTTGGATTTTGTAGTAGAAGTATATAGCAATGAAATAGGTATGGACGAGGTACTGTTACACCTTGTACCAGCCGATGACAGCAAAGCCTGCGACAACAAGATACGCGCCTATTTACAGGCCAGGCTACGTGTTAGTCCGCACGTAAATTATATTTTGGCTGACGAGATTAAAAAAATACAATTCCCCGAAGCGAGTAGGAAGGCAATAAAGTTTATAGACAGACGTGCTTGATCGTACTAAAACCATATGGGAAAATTTGAAGTAATTTTATCCGATAAGGCCAAAAAAGCAACTAATCACTATAGTTTATATTTCCTAATTCTTTTTGGGTTTTGACGGTTATCAATAAATGAAATGAGTTCAATTTCCTTGGTAAGTATTTTTACCCGGTAAATTAGAGAAACTTGCTTCAAAATCAGGCCCATGTAAACATTTTTGAACTTTCCAGGCCTTTTTCCTATAAGCGGTTCTGTTTCTAATACCTTAAGATATTCGCTAACTCTTTTTTTGAAGTTTACTATTTCTTTTTCAGTCCAGTTTACTTTTAAGTAAGTAATTCTGTCTTCAAAGGTGGTTAATGCTTCTGGGGTCCAGGTTATGGAATAACTCATAAACCCAGCCTGGCAACCGCTTCTTTATGAGAGATAGTTTCGCCTCTGTCTGCTTGTGCCATTCCTCTTATTGCTGATTGTTGCTGTTCCTCACTTAAATCATCAAACCAGTCCCCTTCCCTGTTTTTTAATAAAGTTTCAACTTCCTTTATTAACCCTAAATCATCAATATTTAATACAGCTTGTACTAATTTAAGTTTTTCGGCTTGCAAATTCATAATAAAATCTTTAATAGCACTAAGTTACTAAAGATTTTATAAGTTTTAAATAGCTAATTCTTCTACTGGCCAACCATTACCGTTACTATTGTGTCTGCCATAGGCCATTATGGAGATAAGTAATGCATAAACAACTTTTTGGTTGGAAACCGCTCCCCCGTGTTTATAACTAGTGGATAATCCAATAAGCTCTCCGTTCACACAAACATAAAAAAATGCAAAATTAAAGAAATTTCTTTAAAAAAAATAATTATGGTGGTGAAATCATGTTTAACACTTTTTTTGATGTTTTTTACGTAACTATTTAATTTTCAACTATTTGAAAATTAAATTAGTAAAAATGTGTTAAACGATGTTAAACCAACATGATAAAAAAAATTGGCAACAGGTAAAGAAATTTAATTATGAAGCAAGGGGATTTATGATTTTCAATTCCACAGTCATTAATTAATCAGTAAACTATTTCTATCATTTGTGGTTTACCTATCACTAGTGCCAAATTACTATATTTGACAGCTAGAAAAACATAAAACAACCTGTCATTTCGAACGATAGAGAGAAATCTATGCACAAGCATCCGCAAGTTTGTCAATGTATAGATTTCTCTCCCGTTACTCGTTCGAAATGACAAAAACTATACAACATCCCGCCTATGATACCAGTTGGACAAAGCGTCCTTACTTTAGCTGATTTTGCTGACATCCTGTTTAACAATAAGGCAGTTACTTTAGCCCCATCCGCTTTAGCGAAAATTGAGACTAACTTTCAGTTCCTGCAAAACTTCTCATCCAATAAATTAATATACGGCATTAATACCGGTTTTGGGCCAATGGCGCAATACAAAATAAGCGAGGAGAACCTGCTACAGCTACAATATAATTTGATACGCAGTCATAGCTCGGGTAACGGCGCGCTGCTATCGCCGGTATTGGTAAAGGCGCTGATGGTAGCCCGCTTAAATAGTTTGATGCAGGGCTACTCGGGTGTGCATACCGATATTGTTGAACTGCTTACCCAATTAATAAATAAAGACGTTTACCCCTGCATTTTTGAACACGGCGGTGTAGGTGCCAGCGGCGATCTGGTACAGTTGGCCCATTTAGGTTTGGTGCTGATTGGCGAGGGCGAAGTGATATACGATGGCAACATCCGCCAAACTACCGAAGTATTTAGCGAGCTGGGTATAAAGCCCCTTACCATACACGTACGCGAGGGGCTGGCTACCATAAACGGCACATCGGCCATGACGGGTATTGGCATGGTAAACATTATACAGGCGCAAAAGCTGTTGGGCTGGTCGGCCATGCTATCCGCCATGACCAACGAGATCGTGGAGGCTTATGACGATCATTTTTCGCGCGAGCTGAACGTAGTTAAACATCATAAAGGGCAAAATAAAGTAGCCGCTATGCTGCGCGATATTTTGCAGGGCAGCAAAATGATACGCAGTCGTACGGATCACTTGTATCACCCGGCTAATATTGATCAGGAAGTTTTTGAGGACAAGGTGCAGGAGTACTATTCACTCCGTTGCGTTACCCAGGTACTTGGTCCGGTATATGACACTATTGTACATGCCGAAACAGTATTGGTGGATGAATTAAATTCGGTTAATGACAACCCGGTAATTGACCATGTTAACCAAAACGTGTTTCACGGCGGCAACTTCCACGGCGATTATGTATCGCTGGAAATGGACAAACTGAAAATAGCTATTACCAAGCTATCTATGCTATCCGAGCGCCAGTTGAATTATTTACTGAATGATAAACTGAACCTTAAATTTCCGCCATTTGTAAACTTAGGTGTGTTGGGATTAAATTTTGGGATGCAGGGCGTGCAGTTTACCGCTACCTCAACCGTAGCCGAGAATCAAACGCTGTCGTTCCCGATGTATGTACACAGCATCCCCAACAATAACGACAACCAGGACATTGTAAGCATGGGTTGCAACGCCGCTTTGATGACGCGCAAGGTAATTGATAATTCGTTCGCGGTACTTGCTATACAATTAATGAGTATTTTGCAGGGGATAGATCATTTAAACTGTCAGGATAAAATGGCACCGCATACATTGGCCCTATATAACGAGGTTAGAAAAATATTCCCGAAATTTATTGAGGATACCCATAAATACAAGGACGTGGAGAACGTGAAAAACTTTTTGGAAACCACCGATCCGACTATAACATTTAAAAGCAAATAACATGAAATGCGCGTTAGTAACCGGCGGATCAAGAGGGATAGGCAGAGCAATTTGCGTTAAACTGGCTGACATGGGCTACTATGTGCTGATAAATTATAAAAGCAATACCGCAGAAGCGAATACTACCCTACAGCAAATAGATGGCAATGGCGAGCTATTGCAGTTTGATGTGGCCGATAAAACCCAGATCAATAAAGTTTTGAGTAACTGGCTAACCACCAACCCTGAAAAAACCATTGAAGTATTAGTAAACAACGCCGGCATCCGCGAGGACAGCCTGATGGCCTGGCTAAAAGATGAGCAATGGGACAACGTAATAAAAACCAGTTTAGACAGTTTTTTTTATGTAACGCGTTTGGTTTTAGAGGGTATGATGATGAACCGTTATGGGCGCATCATTAATGTGGTGTCGCTATCCGGCTTAAAGGGGCAGGCGGGACAGGTGAATTACTCGGCGGCAAAAGCCGGGGTAATAGGCGCTACCAAGGCACTGGCACAGGAAGTTGGTCGCAGCGGTATCACCGTAAACGCCGTAGCCCCGGGTTTTATTAAAACCGATATGACCGAAGGCCTGGACGAAAAAGAGTTAAAAAAACAAATACCGGTAAACCGTTTCGGCTTACCCGAAGAGGTAGCACACGCGGTAGGTTTCCTGGCTTCTAAAGAAGCGGGCTATATTACTGCGGAGGTGTTGTCGATAAATGGGGGGTTGTATTCGTAAATTTGACTCACCCCGACATCGTTTCACTCGTCGACCCTCTCTTCGCCTTTGGCGTAAAGAGGGTATAGAAAAGCAAAATCCCTCTCTAGCATAGAGAGGGTGGTCGAGCGAAGCAAAGACCGGGTGAGTTAATAATAAAGCGATTAGTTAACTGATTATATATGTTCTCAGAAGATATTTTATCCTTGATACCGCAAAAGCCGCCATTTGTAATGGTTGACGAATTGCTGTTCTGTGATGATGCCCATACTAAAACAGGCTTTACTGTTACTGTAGATAATGTATTGGTAATTAACGGCGCGTTTACCGAGGCCGGTTTAATGGAAAACATGGCGCAAACTGCCGCCGCGGGTGAGGGTAGCCTGGCACGTATTGAGGACCGCCCCATTACCGTTGGCTACATTGGCGCGGTAAAAAACCTGGAAGTATTTGAGTTGCCCAAAGTTGGCGACGAACTGATAACCGAAACAAAGATAGAAACCCGGCTGTTAGATATAGCCGTAGTTACGGGCAAGGTATGGCGCAACGATCAATTGATTGCGCAATGCGAAATGAAAGTATTTACCAATAAATAAAAATGTCCGGAGTTTTTGTTGCTGCTGATAATATTACCTCGCCTATTGGCCCAACTACCGGGACAAACTTCGCGCAGCTAAAAAAAGGAATATCCGGCGTAAAACTGCATACCGATACCGCATTGGGCAACGAGCCCTTTTACGCGGCCTTGTTTAATAAAGATCAGTTTACCCCGAATAACCAATACACCAAATTTGAGCAATTATTAATAGCCTCTATTACCGATGCTTTGGCTAACTGCGAAGTTGACGCAACAGATAAAAAAACAGCATTAATTATATCAACCACCAAAGGCAATATCAGCCTGCTGGAAACGGGGGAGAATAACGAAGCGCTGAAAAAACGCATCGCTTTACCAACCTCGGCTAAATTGGTGGCGGCACATTTTGGGTTTGTTAATAGGCCTGTCATTATATCCAATGCCTGCATATCAGGTATTATGGCTATTTTAACAGGGATGCGATTAATACAATCGGGACAATATGAAAACGTAGTGGTTGCCGGGGCCGACGAGATAACCAAATTTGTATTATCGGGCTTTCAATCGTTCCAGGCCATAAGCAACGAGCCTTGCAAACCTTTTGATGCAGATAGAACCGGAATAACATTAGGCGAGGGCGCGGCAACGGTTATTTTATCATCTAACCCCAAATATGCTGATGGTGTTAAGGTGCTGGCCGGCGCGGTAAGTAACGATGCCAACCATATTTCGGCACCATCGCGCACCGGTGAAGAACTGGGTTTTGCCATCACCAAAACCTTAAAACAGGCCTACGTTAATGCGCATGACGTTGATTTTATATCGGCCCACGGAACAGCCACCAGTTATAACGACGAAATGGAAGCCAAAGCTATAGCCTTTGCAGGTTTACAAAATATACCCACCAATAGCTTAAAAGGCTTTTACGGGCATACTTTAGGAGCTGCCGGTTTAATAGAGTCTATCATTTCCATGCAGTCCTTAAAAGAAAATGTAGTTTTGCCAACTTTAGGGTTTAATAGCATGGGCGTTAGTGCGCCGTTAAATATTTGTACAACCTTACTGCAGGGCAATTATACAACCTTCATGAAAACCGCATCGGGTTTTGGGGGGTGTAATGCAGCAGTTTTGTTTAGTAAAACATAATTGATAATACAATGTCATTTCGAACGAGGAACGAGGAGAAATCTTTTACAATAACATCCGCCTGCCGGGCGTATAAGATCTCTCACTGCGTTTCGAGATGACAAACGTTTTTTTAGAGATCATTGAGTAATACAAAAAACCATATAACCAGCAGCTGCATCATCAGCAATAATACCGTTTACAAAAACGGGGTTGTCGTCTTTGAAAATAAGTCGGCAGATGTGGCGGCGTTCCTGTTATCAGTATACCAGCATTTTCAGCTTAACTATCCACGGTTCTATAAAATGGACAACCTGAGCAAGCTGTGCTGGCTCGCCTCCGAAATACTATTAAAGGATAGCTTTAACAAAAATGCTTATCAACCGGAAGATGTAGGGTTAATTTTAGCTAACGCGAATGCCAGTTTGGACAGTGACCAAAAGTATCTGAAAAGTGTGGACGATATCCCAAGTCCGGCGTTGTTTGTATATACCCTGCCCAACATCATGACGGGCGAAATATGTATCCGTAATAATTTTAAAGGTGAGGACGCGTTTTTTGTAGCAAATAAATTTGACGCTGATTTTACCGCGAGCTATGTGGGCCAACTGCTGGATAATGATATATTGCAAGCATGTATTTGCGGCTGGGTTGACGTACTTGACACGGATTATAAAGCCGCGTTATATTTGGTTGAAAAACAAGCGGCACCAAACGCTTTAAGTTTTAATGCAGACAATATGAATAAGCTTTTTACAAGCGATAAAAAAAATAAACCAATTACCCCTCCGGAAGTTTTTATTGCCGGGTTGGGAGCCATTACCGCTATTGGTAATAATGTTGCCGAATGTTTGGCATCCTTTAAAAAGGAACAAGCAGGCATGGGTGCTATTACGCACATGCAAACCATACACCGGGGCGAAATACCGGTTGCCGAAGTGAAATTAACCAACGAAGAACTTGCGGAGATGACCGGACTTTCTGTTGATGTGAGCCGCACCACCATGTTAAGTTTAGTAGCCGCCCGCGAGGCTTTAAATGATGCTGCCATACCCAACCTAACTAACTTACGCATCGGGTTTGTATCGGCAAATTCGGTAGGTGGCATGGATAAAAGCGAAGCCTTTTTTGTGGAGTTTTTAAAAGATAACAGCAAAGGCAAATTAAAGAACGTTTTTGACCACGAATGTGGCAGTGTTACCGAAGTGGTGGCTGATAAATTGGGCATAACAGATTATATGACCACCATCAGCACGGCCTGCTCCTCATCAGCCAACGCGGTATTTTATGGGGCAAGGTTGATTAAAAATGATATACTGGACGTGGTGATTGCGGGCGGTACAGATGCCTTAACCAAGTTTACCCTTAATGGCTTTAATACCCTTATGATATTGGATAAACAGTTTTGCAAACCCTTTGATGAACACCGAGAGGGCCTTAACCTGGGCGAAGGCGCAGGCTATGTGGTGCTGGTGTCTGACAAAGTAGCTAAAACCTTAACTAAGCCGGCCTATTGCAAACTAAGCGGTTATAATAACAGCAATGATGCCTACCATCAAACAGCCTCATCGCCTGATGGAACGGGCTCATACCTGGCCATGAAAGGCGCGCTCACAAAAGCGGGATTAGCCACAACTGATATTAGCTACATTAACCTGCATGGCACCGGCACGCCTAATAACGATAGCGCCGAGGGTACAGCCATTTTGCGTTTGTTTGAAAAGGATTTCCCGCCCATGAGCTCTACCAAATCGTTCACCGGGCATACCCTGGGGGCAAGTGGTGCTATCGAGGCGGTATTTTCGGCATTGGCAATTGCTAAAGGTATCATTTATCCCAACCTGCGATTTGAAACACCTATGGCCGAATTGCCTTTTAAACCCGAAACCCATTTTTTAACCGGGCAAAAAGTAAAACACGTCATGTCTAACTCGTTTGGGTTTGGCGGTAATTGTACATCATTAATATTTTCGGAGATATAAAATGAAGACCTATATACGTTCTGCATCCAGTATATCGCCGCAAAACACCTTTGGGGAAAATGGCATTTTAACGGATATAGTCGAATCGGTAGGCACCCGCTTAAAAGCTATCGAGCCCGATTATAAACAATACATCGACCCCAAATTGATACGCCGCATGAGCCATGTTATTAAAATGGGTGTATCGGCAGCTAAAGATTGTTTAAACCGTGCCGGGGTTGAAATGCCGGGTGCTATTATAACAGGCACCGCATTTGGTTGTATGGAAGATACCGTAGCTTTTTTAACGCGGATAATAGAACTGAACGAGGAGATGCTGCCGCCAACTGCTTTTATACAATCAACCCATAACACGGTGGCCGCGCAAATTGCGCTGATGCTGCAATGCCACGAGTATAATAATACGTTTGTGCATAAAGGGGTATCGTTTGAAAACGCTTTGCTGGACGCCGTGATGCTGTTAAATGAAGGCGAGGCTGATAATATTTTAGTGGGCGGCACCGAGGAAATGATAGACGTAAGCTTTACCGTTTTAACGCGTCTGGGCCTTTACAAACGTCATCCCCTATCAAACCTTGATCTATATAAAGAAGAAAGCAAAGGTACCATAGGCGGCGAGGGCGCATCATTTTTTCTGTTGACCGATAAACCATCCACAGCAAACATGGCCGAGTTGGTTGCTTTGAAAACGTTGTACAAGCCCGATGGCATTGAACAAAATATCACCACGTTTTTAGCCGACAATGATTTAACCATTGCTGATATCGACCTAATCATAACCGGACGAAACGGCGATATAAAGAATGATAAAATATATAATGAGTTAAGCCAATCCCTTTTTGCTGATAAGCTTACCGCAAACTATAAACATCTTTGCGGCGAATACCCGACGTCGTCCTCGTTCGCGTTATGGCTGGCGGCTAATTGTATTAAAAATGGCAAAGTGCCAACAATTGTGGCCGATAGCGATATGGCACCTAAAAAAGTATTAATTTACAATCAATATCAAGGAAACTATCATTCATTAATGCTATTGTCCGCATGTTAACGCACCCTGTTTTTAAAATTTTATCCATTAACAGCACCGAGGGCTTAATTAGTGCCGCCTTAGAAATAGATATTGATAACGAAATATTTAACGGCCACTTTCCAGATCAACCGGTAGTGCCGGGCGCCTGTATGGTACAGTTAGTAAAAGATGTGCTGGAGAAAAAACTGGCCACTACCCTGCAATTAAAAATAGCCAATAACCTGAAATTCCTTGTTCTTATAGATCCGCGTATTACCACTAACCTATACCTGCAATTAAACTATACCACCGAAGATGACCTGATAAAAGTTAACGGCGACCTTACAGCCGAAGATGTGGTTTACTTTAAGTTTCAGGGTGTATTTATGCAGAAATAACGTTGGTTGTATATCAGCTTAATTGCTCATCTGCAAAATGCGCCATGGCGGTTTTAATAAACCCGGCAAAATCCGCATCGTGCTTTTCGCCTGCCAAAATAAAGCGCTCATCAGTTAGGTATAAATTACCTAATCCTTTATACGCTTCAGCCTGCTTATCGGCAGCACCATCCGTTCCCCATAACTTGCGGGTGTTGGTATAATGTTGCGCTATTAATTCCTGTACCTGTGCGGCCGTTGGCTCCATATCCTTTAATTGGTAAAGCAATGCGCCAAGTTCCTTTTGTTTGGCAACCAATGCCTTTAATTCCTCTTTATTAAGTTTTTTAAGATAGTTTTCTGCCCGCTCAACCACCTCGGTACCATAGGCCTCAATGGCCTCTTTGCGATAAGCTGCCGCCTGCTGCGGCGAAAGCCCATCGTATAGTTCATCTGCGTTTAACATGGTTTTATTTTTTAGGTTTTGTAATGTGTTATCAATGGTTTTTAATAATGTATTTATCCTTGCTTTTTTTAAGCCGAGGGCCTTTTTATGACCCTGCAGCGCTTTGATGATATCAAAGCCCGGCTCATCTAAAATTCGTCCAATATCTTTTAATGGAAAATCAAGCTCTTTATAAAATAGGATCTGTTGTAGTCGCAACAGTTCGGCTTCACTATACATCCGGTAGCCTGCCCGGGTACGCAAAGCGGGCCGCAATAGCTTAAGCTTGTCATATAAGTGCAGGGTACGCACGCTAATGCCGGCCATTTTTGCCAATTGCTTAACGGTATAATTTTGATCCATGATACAAAGGTAGGCTATGACGCAGGGTAAGAGTCA
>NZ_JBDTJZ010000097.1:0-4571 GCF_039935595.1 Mucilaginibacter sp.
GTAAAAATATAAGGGTCGCGCTCAATCTCATCATCCACTTTAACCTGCACGCTGGTAATCCTTCCATTTTGAAAAATAAAAGGGAAAACCGCTTTTCCGTACACCGGATCAGAAAACGTAGCATAAAACCTATTCCCACCAAGCGACTGCAGCAATACATACATTTTAGGGTGATGCTCAAAACGCATTTCCAGGTTATTTAGCTCACCGCGGGTTATGGTAATTGTGCCGTAAACATCATTACGGTATTTACCTATATAATTAATTATTGGTAAGGCTGGTTGCAAATTCAATGCTGCCGAGTCGCGTAACTCGCGGTTTATTGCCTGAGTTTTTGCCTCATTGGCTTTAAACTTATTTAATTCGATATCACTATAATTTTGATAGGGAAGTTTAAAATAAGCATCCAAAATTTGCCAACGCAAGGCATCGTACAACTGGTTCTGGTCTGTATTGGTTAGTATCACAATTCCTAAATGTTCCTGGGGCACCAGCGTAACTGACGAAAGGTACCCGTTAACAGCACCATCATGGGTAACTAAATGCCGGCCGGCATAGTCCTGCAAAAACCAGCCCAGACCATATAACCTGTAATCTGTTTCGCCGTTAGGATAGGTTACCATTCCTACAACATCCTGTGGTTTGCGTGTAGCGTTTATAGCCGCTGCCGGAATTACCTGCCTGGCCCCCACCTTACCATCGTTTAATAAGGCCAGCACCCATTTACTCATATCGTTTACAGACGAACTGATGCCCATTGCTGCTGCCATATTATCCAGTTGTGCATACGGTATTGGGGTAAGCCGCCCATCAACCAGGGTATGCGGTACGGTGCGGTTAAGTGATGCCGGCATATCCGCTGTAAGCGTAAGGGTATTCATCATACCAAGTGGTGCAAGTATATTATCCCTGATATAAGCTTCCCATGTCCTGCCGGTTACTTTCGGAATGATCTCTCCTGCAACCATAAATGCCGAATTGGTATAGCCCCATTGGGTGCGAAACGGGTAAGCCGCTTTGATATGTGCCATTTTTTCAATTATTTGCTGGCGTGACAGATCAGTATTATAAAAGGTAAAATCGCCCTGAAAGGTTTTAAAACCTATACGGTGCGATAACAGATCGCTGATGATTGCCTGTTCGCCCGCCGCTTTATTATCCAATTTAAAACCGGGAATATATTTGGTTACATTATCATTTAATGACAGACGGTTGCTTGCCTCTAATAAAGCCAGAGCAGTGCCTGTAAAAGCTTTGGTATTACTGCCAATCATAAACAAAGTATTCTCGTCAATACGCGCCGGCAGGCCCAACTCTTTGGTGCCATAGCCTTTCATTACTACTACCTTATTATCCTTTACAATACAAATTGCCATACCAGGCACACGCCAGTTGGTTAATGCGCGGTTTATGTAAACGTCAAGGCTATCCCTAATAAACAAGCTGCGGTCTGCATCCTGCGCGTAGGTGGTGGTGATCAATAAAATGCAGCCAATTACCAGGGTAAATACCTTTTTCATGCGGATAACCATATTGTATTAAACAAATTTAGTACGCTTTGTTCGGCAAATTATTGCGAAAAGATCAATAATGGCTTAATTTTTAATTTAAAGTAATATCGTCTAAATACAACCAACGAAAAAAGCCTGCCATCAACCGGCAGGCTATCACCATATAGTTTTAAAATATTAATAGGAAATTATATCATCAGTCGAACCCGCCATATCCGCAAATGGGTTAGACTTTATACCAGATTTAGAGATATCTGATTCAAAATCGGTTTTACGCCCCAGCATGGTAAAGTTTTCGGCAACAATTTCGGTTGTGTATTTTTTTACGCCCTCTTTATCTTCGAATGACCGGGTGCGTAACTTTCCTTCAATGTAAACCAACTTACCCTTTTGTAAAAATTTGGCGGCAACATCAGCCAGGCTGCGCCAAAGTACAATGTTATGCCATTCGGTTTGTTCAACTTTACGGCCATCTTTATTATAGGTTTCGGTAGTAGCCAGCGGAAAGCTTGCAACAGAAACACCACCCTCTAAGTAGCGCACTTCGGGATCTTTACCCAGGTGCCCTACCAGTATTACTTTATTAATTCCAGACATAGTTTAAAACGGGGAATATTTATTTCTAATTTAAAAAATTATCTAAAAATATAAAAATTACTTTAGGTAACGCTAATTTTTTTAAATTTATTACTTCTATGAAAATCCATTGCGCCTTTAGTTTAATGGGGTTTTCGGCAAGCTTTATAAACCGTACATGCAGCCGCTGGTGTGTAAGTATATGTTTTATAAGGGGTAAGCTTTCTGCAACTACTGCCTGCGGGCCAAAATATTCAACGGTTTGGGGCAAACCCATTAATTCATCAACAGGCAACATTTGATGGGTTTCTATCATAGGCAAATCATACATATTTGCCCAAATATCATTATCATCCCTTTTATTCATTAATATACTATCGCCATCAGTAATTAAAAAATAGTTTAAATACCGCTCTTTTACTTTCACGGTTTTTAATTTAACGGGCAACGTGGTTGTAGCGTTATTAATAAAAGCATAGCACCCGGTTCGCACCGGGCAAATGCCACAGGCCGGGTTTTTAGGTTTGCATATTATTGCACCAAACTCCATCATGGCCTGGTTATGCAGGGCAGGATACTGTTTGTTAAGAAGCTCGTCGGCAATGGCCTGGAACTTTTTTTTGCCTGTTGTGCTGTTTATCGCCTCATCTATACCAAAATAACGCGCAATAACCCGGTACACATTACCATCAACCACAGCTTTGGCCTCATTGGCCGAGAAAGAAGAAATAGCGGCAGCAGTATACTGGCCTATCCCTTTAAGCTTTATCAGTTCATCATAAGCCGTTGGGAAAACCCCGTTATATTGCGTTTGTATGATCCTGGCGGTTTTAAGCATATTGCGTCCTCTTGAATAATAGCCCAAGCCCTGCCATAATTTTAATATATCGTCTTCGGCCGCGTTGGCGAAGCTATTTACATCGGGATATTTTTCGGCAAAGCGATAATAATAAGGCAACCCTTGATCAACCCGGGTTTGCTGCAAAATAATCTCCGAAAGCCATATCAGGTAGGCATTGGTAGTGTTGCGCCAGGGCAGGTCGCGTTTATTATTATTGTACCATTGTATCAGTTCGTTGGCAAAGTCCATATCGCCAAAAATAAGGGATATATGAGCAAAATGTCGGTATTTTACCTCTGTTTTAAATGGAAACAAAAAAAACACGTTATTTATTTCGCTCTTTGCGAATAAAGCGATACTTTTGCAACCCCAAAACAGTTAAGTAATTATATATAAATAGAATATAAATAAAGTAAAAACGAATATGACTAAGGCAGAAATTATAACTGAGATCTCATCAAAAACAGGCATCGAGAAAGTTAGCGTGCAGGAAACTGTTGAGGCATTTTTTAAAGTGGTAAAAAGCTCAATGGTTGAAGGTGAAAACGTTTATGTAAGAGGTTTCGGAAGCTTTGTTGTAAAAAAGAGAGCCAAAAAAACAGCGCGTAATATTTCAAAAAATACGGCAATAATAATACCCGAACACTTTGTACCAAGCTTTAAACCCGCTAAAACTTTTGTTGAAAAAGTAAGAACAGGTAACAAAGCAAAAAAATAACCAAATAATATAAATCAATGAATAAAAAGCAAATAGTTGTAATTGTAGCGGTAGTTGCCGTAATGGGCTATTTGTATTCATTGCCCGTTAAGGGGTTGGTAAAACCAAAGGAAACACAGGCAAACAGCGGTGTAGCCGGGGGCACTAACGGCAGCAGCCACCCATCGGCAAATGTAACCGTTGCTACCGTTTCAGAGACAGCAAAAGCAGCCATAGGCGCAAGCTTAGCAGCCAATATAAATGAACTTGAAACGCAACTGGGCCGGGCAACCGGCGGAAGCAAACTAACGCTGCAAAAGCAATTAGCAGCAGCCTGGGACGATGTTAACCAACCCGCGCCGGCAGCTTTTTATTACCAAACAGTTGCCCGTAATGAAAACAAGCTTGACGACTGGTTAAACGCGGGTAACCGTTTTAATGATGCCTATAAGCTTACACAGGATACATCGGCACAGCCGGTATATACCTTAAACGCGGTTGAAGCATTTCAAAATGCTTTGAAGCTTAAACCAGCCAGCCTTGAGGCCAAAACCGGTTTAGGCACAGCGTATGTTAACGGCGGCGCAACCCCCATGCAAGGCATTGCCTTATTGCTTGAAGTTGTTAAGCTGGACCCTAAGAACAGGAATGCAAACCTAAATTTAGGTATGTTCTCCATTAAATCGGGGCAGTATGAAAAAGCTATAGAGCGATTAAAAATAGTGATAGATCAGAAACCTGATTTTGAACCCTATTTTTACCTGGCCGAAAGCTATAAACAACTGGGCCGTAAAAAAGAGGCTATAGCGGCCTACCAAAAATGCAAAGAATTAATGCCCGACCCTGTTTTCGGTCAGCGTATTGATCAGTATATTAAGGAATTAAAAAATTAACACATTAAAAAATTAGTATTATGCCAAGCGGTAAAAAACGTAAGAGACACAAA
>NZ_JBDTJZ010000098.1:0-3139 GCF_039935595.1 Mucilaginibacter sp.
AATTATTACACAACCGTTAGCCCCTGTAAAAACTGCTACAGATTTTATGCAGAATATACGCATCAACCTTTTTAACCAGATGCTTAGTACGCGTATAAATGACGTGGTTAGCCAAAATAAAGCACAATTATTGGGCGCACAGGCAGCTTATGGCCCATTTTATGGCAGGCAAAATGCGTTTGCAATTGTGGCAGCCACGAGCACAGGGACATTGCAACAGGGTGTAACAGCCGTAGTTGCAGAAGTTGAAAGGGCACGAAAATTTGGGTTTACACTAACTGAACTGGAACGCGCTAAACAAAACGCGTTGTTAAGTATAGGCAATGTTTATCAGAACAAGGATAATACCTATTCAGTAAACTACCTATCACAATACATTCAAAACTTTTTAACAGGCGACCCGATTACGGGCATTGATTATGAGTATAATTTTTATACCAACAATGTGAGTAAGATAACAGTGGCTGAAGTAAACGCGCTGGCTACCAAATTTATTACTCCGCAAAACCGCATAATTACTATTACCGCCCCGGATGCCGAAAAAAGTAAACTCCCTGACGAAAATACACTACTGGCATGGATAAATAATGCAGGTAAAGACGTTACAGCCTATGTAGATGAAACCGATGAGCCTTTTATGGACAAACTGCCTACAGCCGGCAAGGTTGTTAAAACCGAACAGGATTCCGTAATTTATATAACACGGCTAACCCTTTCAAACGGTGTAAAGGTGATACTAAAACCCACAACATTTACCGATAACCAAATTTTAATAAGCGGATATAGCTTTGGCGGAACTTCATTGGCGCCTGACCAGGACCTTGCATCAGCAAACCTGGCCGAAAAACTGGTATCTAACAGCGGAGTAGGCGATTTAACCCAACAACAAATAAATAAAAGGCTAAGCAGCAAGCAGATCAACATATCTCCTTACATAAGCGATATAACACAGGGCGTTACAGGTAGCTCGACTCCTGCCGATTTTGAATATGCCATGCAGCTATTGCATTTATATTTTACCCAGCCACGCAAAGATGCAACTGTTTGGCAAGACCTTATTAGCCAAAATAAGGCCTCGTTAGTAAAAAAAGCTGCCGATCCGTTAAGTGACTATCAAGATACTGTGGAAACAATTTTAAATAACCATAACCCACGGGCCATAGGAATTACATTTGATAAGATTAACAAAGCCAGTATAGATAAAGCTTATGATTTTTATAAAGACCGGTTTGCTGATGCAAGCAATTTTACATTTGCATTTATAGGTTCATTTAAAGTTGAGCAAATAATTCCGTTTATTGAGGCTTATCTGGGTTCGTTACCTTCAACCAATAAAAAAGAAACTTATAAAAACCTGGGCTTACATCCGCAAGCCGGTCAAATAACTAAAACTGTCACAGCTGGTAGTAATGATAAGGCATCAGTACAATTAACCTATAGCGGCACTTATGATTATAATGAGGCCAATAATTTGCAGATGGATGCTTTAGAAGAAGTTTTAAATATCAGGCTGGATAGCGTATTGACCGAAAAAGTCGGTGCATTTTCTCCGGGGGCGAAAATAAGTTATACTAAAATACCCGAAGGAAGATATGAGGCCACCATCTATTTTGATGCCACACCATCAGAAGTGGATAAGTTAACTAACCTGGTATTAAATGAAATTAATGCTATAAAACAAAATGGTGCTCTTGCCAAAGAGGTACAAACTTTTACCATAACAGAAGCCCGTTCAACACAGGCGCATTACAGGCAAAATATTTTCTGGGCCGGGTATTTAAGCACATCTACACAAAACCAGGAAGACCCGCACAAGATACTGGAACATATACAGGCATTAGATCAGGTAACGGCACAAAGCGTTAAAAATGCCGCTAATAAATATTTGAGCGGCACAAATTTGATAAAGCTTACTTTATTACCTCAAAAAAAATAAAGTAATATTTTATAGTTTTAAATGGCCCGTTCATAACTTGAACGGGCCATTTTTATTGAAGGGCAATAACTAAATAACTATTATGTTGTTAATAAACAAATGACTACTCCGGGGCAAAAAATAATACAGCAATGGTATAAGCAAAAAACCTGGAAGCAGTTTCCTTTTCAGCAAGAAATGGAACTGGCCTACCTGGACGGCTTTTCGGGGTTATTAAATGCCCCAACGGGCAGCGGTAAAACGTTCGCCTTATTTTTACCTTTTTTGGCTGATTTTATTAACCGGCACCCCGATTATAAGACCCGCAAAAATAATGGGTTGCAAATGCTATGGCTAACACCGTTACGTGCCTTAACCAATGATATTAAAAAGGCGATGCAGGAAGTATGTGACGACCTCGAAATCCCCTGGAAAATAGCTACGCGAACAGGCGACACTTCTGCATCCGAAAAAGCCGCACTAAAAAAGAAACTGCCCGAAGTATTGTTAACCACACCCGAAAGCCTGCACTTGATGCTGGCCCAAAAAGAATACCCCAAAATATTTCAAACTCTGCAGGTAGTAGTAATTGACGAATGGCATGAGTTATTAGGCACCAAACGCGGCGTACAAGTTGAGTTGGGGCTATCGCGATTAAAAGCAGTTTGCAGTGGGCAGTTTGCAGTGGGCAGTGAACAGTTGGCGGTTGGCGATGAGCAGTTAGCAGCACAAGCTCAAAAAGAAAACCGCCAACTGCAAACTGCAAATTCAAAACTACAAACTTACGACCGCCAACTGCAAACTCAAAACTGCAAACTCAAAATATGGGGTATAAGCGCAACCATAGGCAACCTGGAGCAGGCTGCCGAAGTTTTGCTGGGTAATGATTTCCCGCCCGAACAGGTAAAAATGGTGCGGGCCAATCTGGAAAAAAAACTGGCTATTAAATCCATCATCCCAAAAAATATCGAGAACTATTCGTGGTCGGGCCATATAGGGTTAAAGCTATTACCCGAGGTGATGGAACTGGTGGCAAAAAGTAAAACCACGTTGATATTTACCAATACCCGGTCGCAATCAGAAATTTGGTACCATGCTATTTTAGATAACTACCCCGAATATGCCGGGGTAATGGCTATGCATCATGGCTCGCTGGATAATGAGTTGCGTAACTGGGTTGAGCAGGCCCTGCACGCCGAAGCATTAAAAGTGGTGGTATGTACC
>NZ_JBDTJZ010000099.1:0-28224 GCF_039935595.1 Mucilaginibacter sp.
TTGCGGATATGCGGATTGCAAATCCGCGCATAACTTAGTCTAGGATTATAAATTAGGACTAACGGGAGCTATTTTTGCGTCATTGCGAGCGTAGCGTGGCAATCTCTACACGATAGGTATTCAATCACCTATCAATTCAGAGATTACCACGCTCGTACCTCGCTCGTAATGACGCTTTATTAATTTATTTACTTAAACTCCCCATCCATCAACCCACTATTAGCAACCGCGTTGGTAATGGTAAACTCAACCGGTTCGCCTAACAGGCCGGTGTTTATTTTATAAGGTATTTTAATACCACCGTTTATGGCGCGGTAATCACTAAACTCATTTACCGAGGCACCTTGTACTACGGTGGTTTGCTTAACTTTTAAACCGGTTTTGGCGTCAAAATAGCTTTTAACTTTGGTGCCGTCGGGCCGGGTTACGGTTATTAGGTAGGCAAATTCGCCGTTTACAACTTGTGTATTTGGGTCAAGATCTAAAACATAGCCGGGTTTGGTATAATCCAGCTCCGGGAACATGGCATAGCGGGCCTTTATTTGTCCTTTTATGGCCTTATCAAGCGGAACATCATGCCCTAACTGGCGCGCAACTATGCTATCGCCATTAACGGCAATATGCACTACCTGCAGGTTTTTATAACTTGGCGCTATTACTTCCTGGAAGTATTTATCAGGCGATTTATACTTGGTAGTAATATTAACCGGCGTACCCTCGGCTTTGCCGGTAGCAATAGTAGTTATATCCTTAATGGCACGTACCTTATCAATACCGCCAATGGCATCAAAATAAGCTTTAATTATACTGCCCGGCGTAACATTTGCAGGTACTGGCAATCCGCTAAAAAAGTTATTTTCAGGATCAATGTCAGGCAATACGTGGTCAGGATCAATAGTAACCGTAATAACTTTGGAGGTTGATTTATAAGGGAACGTCCAGACAGGGCCACGCTGCCAAATTTCGGCAGGAAGTTTTACGTTGCCTGTTTTACCATTTTCTTCCTTTATCTCAATAGTTACCGGCAGGGCCATTTCTTCAACATTCTCAATCGTAATTAACGATCCTTTCATCGGGTCGTTCTCATTATAATCAATGGCCCGCACTGCCTGATCAATCTTCCAGGTGGTAAAGAACCATTCGTTCCAAAACCAACTCAGGTCCTCTCCTGCCGCGTTATCCATGGTATGGAAAAAGTCCCACGGGGTTGGGTGCTTAAATGCCCAGCGTTTTATATAGGTTTTAAAGGCATAGTCAAACCGGTCCTTACCCAATATCTGGTCGCGCAAAATAGTAAGACCCAGCGCAGGTTTATTATAAGCAGCGCTGCCCAGGTAGTCGGCCTGTATAACGTCGGGTATGTTCATTATGGCATCCGCGTTATCCATAAATATAGCTTTGGCATTTTTTTGCTCATCGGACTTTTCGTAAAACTCGCCTTTATTAAAAACCTTAGTATCTACATTATTGATAAAGGTGTTAAAACCCTCATCCATCCAGGCGTACTTGCGTTCGTTTGACCCTACGATCATCGGGAACCAGTTATGCCCAAACTCGTGGTTGGTAACTTCCCATAGGTCGCTCCCTACCGATTTCGCGCTGCAAAACACAATGCCAGGGTACTCCATACCGCCAACAATACCGGCCACATTGGTAGCTACGGGATAATTATACTCGTACCATTCATTGGAGTACAGCTCCAATGCCCCTTTTACAAACTCGGTAGACCTCCCCCATGATTCCGGGCCCTCATTTTCAATAGGGTAAACCGATTGTGCCAACGCTTTTTTACCGCTTGGCAGGTTAATACGCGCTGCATCCCACATAAATGCTTTTGACGCGGCCCAGGCCACATCGCGGGTGTTTTTACATAAAAAATGCCAGGTAAGCATAGCTTTTGCCGGGTGCGAGGCCGGGCTGTTTATATCGGCTGCATCGCGTATCATCACGGTTTTATCGCTTGCTTTGGCAGTAGTAAGCCTACGGATTGCTGTTGGCGTTAAAACCTCCGCAGGGTTCAACAACTCGCCCGAGCCTGCCACCAATAAATTTGATGGAGCGGTAACGGTGTAATCAATATTGCCATACTCTAAATAAAACTCGCCGGCACCCATATAAGGTATGGTGTTCCAGCCGCTTACGTCGTCATAAACCTCCATGCGCGGGTACCATTGGGCTATTTCATATATCCAGCCGTTTTTACTTTGTTGGCGACCCATACGGTCGGTACCATATTCGGGTACATCAAAAGCGTATTCAATTTTTAGCTGCAGTTTATTCCCGCTGCCTTTCAGGGTATCCTTAAGCCTGATCTGCATACGGGTATCGGTAATGATATAGTCGGCCTTTTCGGCTTTGCCATTTTTTATGATGGTGACTGATTTTATCTCATCGCCGTTGGTATAGGTTTTATTGGTAAACCTGCCGCCGGTAACCGGGCTGGTAGCTTCGGCACGCGAATCTTCTTTATAAATATTCTGGTCAACCTGCAGCCATAAAAATGGCAAGGCATCAGGGCTGTTGTTGGTATAGGTTATTAAAGCTGACCCGCTAACGCGATGTTTGGCGGTATCTAAGGTTACATCTAGCTTATAGTCGGCCCGATTTTGCCAGTATTTGACGCCGGGGGCGCCGGAGGCCGTGCGGTATTCATTGCCCCCTTTGGGATAAAATAAAGGCGAAAAAACTTTATGCTGGTCGTATTTGTTTTGTGGTTGTTGTGCTTCCTGGGCGTAAACGGTATAACTATTTGCCGCCAGTAAAAAGGCGATGATAACTTTATGGAATTTCATTTATAGTTTATTTTGTTTTAAAGGTAATATAACGGCGTAAATTATAAAAATATATACTTGTAGCTTATAACGGTAATAATTATTAATTTAAAACCATTATGTATAACAAATGATGCTTTAAATATTAAATAGTTACCATTGCATTACAAGTATCTTTGTTCATCCTGATCATCATTACCCATATCTATGAATGATTTTATAGCCGCCCGTTCGCAAATGGCCCTATCCCTGGGGTTTCACATTATTTACTCCTGTATAGGTATGGTAATGCCGGTGTTTATGGCGGTATCTCACTATAAATATCTAAAAACAAAAGACGAAGTTTATAAAAACATCACCCAGGCCTGGAGCAAAGGTGTTGCTATTTTCTTTGCCACCGGCGCGGTATCAGGTACCATGCTTTCGTTTGAGTTGGGCCTGCTTTGGCCCGGTTTTATGAAACATGCCGGTCCTATTTTTGGTATGCCGTTCTCGTTAGAGGGTGTTGCTTTTTTTATTGAGGCGATAGCATTAGGATTTTTCCTGTACGGATGGAAACGCTTTAATAAATGGTTCCATTGGGCTACGGGGGTACTGGTGGGTGTAAGCGGTATTATATCAGGCATACTGGTAGTAGCGGCAAATGCCTGGATGAACAGTCCTTCGGGCTTTGATTATGTGAACGGGCAATATTTAAACGTTGATCCTATAAAAGCTATGTTTAATGATGCCTGGTTTGCCGAGGCATTACACATGACCATTGCTGCTTTTTCGGCTACGGGCTTCGCTGTAGCTGGCGTTCACGCTTTAATGATCTATAAAAGGCAAAATATAACCTTCCATACCAAAGCTTTTAAAATTGCCATAGCTTTTGCAGCCGTAGCGGCCATATTACAACCTTTAAGCGGCGATATATCTGCCAAGGACGCCGCCAAAAGGCAGCCCGCCAAATTAGCCGCCATGGAAGCCTTGTTTAAAACCCAAACTTATACCCCATTAGTTATTGGCGGCATACCAGATACCGCCGCCAAAAAAGTTAATTACGGCATTGAAGTACCCGGTTTGTTGAGCTTTTTGGTACATGATAATTTTAAGCAGGAAGTTAAGGGTTTGGATGTTATACCCAAAAACGAACAACCGCCCGTTGCCATAACGCATTATGCTTTTCAACTCATGGTAGCCACTGGTATGGCTATGATGGGGATAGCCATCTTGTATTTTATTGCTTTATGGAAAAAACGAAGCTGGCTGTTTAAAAAATGGTTCTTAAAACTGTTTATTATAGCCACGCCATTTGGTTTTATTGCGGTTGAGGCCGGGTGGACAGTTACCGAAGTAGGTCGCCAACCCTGGATAATGCAGGGCATTATGCGCACGGCGGATGCGGTAACACCTATGCCGGGTATACAGTATTCGTTTTACCTATTTAGTTTTGTTTATTTTACGCTGAGCCTGGCCGTTATATTTTTATTATCAAGACAAATTAAAATGGTACCCGAATTATATGATAAATAAACATTGTCATTTCGAGCAATAGCGAGAAATCTATACACGAGCAGTTCCATCCGATGTAGGTGTATAGATTTCTCTCTCGTTCCTCGTTCGAAATGACAATTATTTTAAATTGATATGCTTACTGTAGTTATCCTTTTCCTGTGTTTTGCTATCCTGCTGTATTTTTTATTAGGCGGGGCCGATTTTGGCGCGGGTATCATTGAGCTTTTTACATCTGATCGTAATAAGAACCGCACACGGCGCACCAGTTATCAGGCTATCGGGCCCATTTGGGAGGCCAACCACATGTGGCTCATTATTGCGGTGGTGATATTATTTGTGGGCTTCCCCAATATTTATACGCAGTTATCCATCTCCCTGCATATACCAATCTTAATTATGCTGATGGGTATTATAGCCCGGGGCACAGCCTTTTCGTTCCGTAATTATGACGCTATTAAGGGCGAGCGTACACAGAATTTATACAACCATATTTTTGTGTATTCCAGCTTTATTACGCCTTTGTTTTTGGGGATAGTAGCCGGCAGCGCAATCTCGGGCCAGATAAATGTACAGGCTACTACGTTTATGGATGCCTATGTTTATGACTGGTTCAACCTGTTCTCTATAGCGGTAGGTTTATTTACCGTTGCGCTATGCGGATTTTTGGCGGCGATATACCTCATCGGCGAATCTATCGCTGAAAAAGATGTTAAACGTTTTATACTGAAAGCCAAAGTGCTAAACATACTGGCCTTTGTTTGCGGCGGATTGGTTTTCCTTGCAGCCGAGATAGAAAATGTACATTTGGCACGCTGGATATTTGGAAACCCTATAAGCTTAACCGCAGTAATATTAGCCTCCATATCATTGGTGTTGTTATGGATAACGGTTAACAAAGGCAAACGCTTTATTGCACGGTTATTCGCGGCATTCCAGGTGAGTATGATATTGCTATCGGTAGGTTATCGCCACTACCCTAACTTTGTATTGATAAAAGGCGGGGCAAATTTATCATTGCTGACGGATCATGCTACCGATAAAACTATCACCACTTTAGGTACCGCCTTGTTATTAGGCAGTTTATTGATACTGCCATCTTTGTTTTATTTGTATTATAGTTTTAAAGACAGGAACCGGGAAGAAGATTAATCATTGAGTCATTAAGTCATTGCCTAAATGATAATCAAAAAATGACCTAATGACTCAATGACCTAATGACCAATTAACACTCCGGCAAACTGATAGGCACATTTATAGCCAGGCCACCGTCAGAAGTTTCTTTGTATTTGGAGTTCATATCCAGCGCGGTTAACCACATGGTTTTGATTACGGCATCCAGACTCACTTTGGCGTTATCGGGGTTGCTTTGCATAGCCAGTTGTGATGCGGTTATAGCTTTGATGGCACCCATGGTATTACGCTCAATACATGGTACTTGTACCAGTCCGCCAATCGGGTCGCAGGTCATGCCCAGGTGGTGTTCCATCGCTATTTCGGCAGCCATTAATACCTGGCGCTGCGAGCCACCCAAACACTCGGTAAGCGCGGCGGCAGCCATGGCTGATGATACACCAATTTCGGCCTGGCAACCGCCCATGGCGGCAGATATAGTAGCCCCCTTTTTAAATATGCAGCCAATCTCGGATGCGGTTAATAAAAACTGAACGATCTTCTCATCCGTGTAACCATCGCAAAAAGTAATATAATATTGCAGTACCGCTGGTATTACTCCCGCAGCACCATTAGTCGGGGCGGTAACTACCCGGCCAAATGAGGCGTTTTCCTCGTTAATAGCCAATGCGAAGCAGCTAACCCAATCTAATGTATTTTGGAAACTGTTACCTGTATGTTTAATAGCGGTTAGCCATTCGTCGTAAGTGCTTTCTCTATTATTGTTGAGCAGCTTGTTGTTTAATGTGGCAGCTCTGCGGGTTACATTTAAGCCTCCCGGCAGCACGCCTTTTGTATGACAGCCTTTGTACATACACTCCTTCATCACGCGGAATATATTGAGCATACCGCTTCTTATCTCCTCGTCATTACGCCAGGCCAGTTCGTTCTCAAACACTACTTCTGATATTTTTAAGCCGGTGGTCAAACACCAATGCAGTAAAGCCGCGGCATTATCAATCGGAAACGGCAGGTCCACCTCTTTTTTTCCTGTTTGTATTTGGCCGCCTTCTTTTAAAACAAAACCGCCTCCTATAGAATAGTAAGTTTCTGAAAATGCCTTTCCATCAGTTAAAAATGCCTGAAAAGTTACCGCGTTAGGATGTGCGGGCAGGCTCTCGCCCGATAGAAACAGGATATCATCAGCAGGTGAAAAGACGATTGCTTTTTTACCGGCCAGTAATAATTCATTTTTGGTAAGAATGCTATTAATTTCGGTTGGCACATTGCTTACATCCATGCTAACCGGGTCATGCCCGCTTAAACCTAATTGTATAGCTATGTCAGTACCGTGGCCGTGGCCGGTTTTTGCTAATGAGCCGTATAATAAAACTTTGATCCCGGTAACAGCATCCAATAATTTTGCCTCTTCAAGCGACTGGATAAATTGTTGTGCAGCACGCCAGGGCCCAAGCGTATGGGAGCTTGAAGGACCTATCCCTATCTTAAAAATATCAAATGCTGATAACTGCTCTTTTTCCATAATACTCAGCTTAAAAAAACGCCGTCATTACGAGCGTAGCGTGGCAATCTCTGAATTGATAGATAACCGTTTACCTGGCGTGTAGAGATTGCCACGCTCGTACCTCGCTCGCAATGACGTTGATGTTATGCAGTAAACGGCGGCTTAACCACCTTGGCTTTAACGCTGTTATCCCTTATTTTGATATAAATCTCGGTACCTTCTTTGGCAAACTCTGTTTTAACGTAGCCCATACCAACTGCTTTTTGCAATGACGGCGACTGCGTGCCTGAGGTTACTTTACCTATGGTGTTGCCATCGGCATCAACAATTTCATAATCATGGCGGGGTATACCACGCTCCACCATTTCAATACCTACCAATTTACGGTTTACACCTTCCTGCTTTTGTTGTTGCAAAGCTGCGGAATTGGTAAACCCTTTACTAAACTTGGTTATCCAGCCTAAACCGGCCTCTAACGGCGATGTGGTATCATCAATATCATTACCATACAGGCAAAAGCCCATTTCTAAACGCAAGGTATCGCGTGCGCCCAAACCAATGGGTTTAATATCAAAGCTTTCACCGGCTTTAAAAATGGTTTCCCATATCTGATCGGCGTATTGGTTATCAAAATATATTTCAAAACCACCCGCACCTGTATATCCAGTAGCCGATATGATCACATTCTCAACACCGGCAAATTTTGCTCTTTTAAAAGAATAATATTCCATCGACCCTAAGTCAACATCGGTTAAACCTTGTAACGCTTCGGCAGCTTTGGGGCCTTGTATGGCCAATAAGGTGGTACGGTCTGAAATGTTTTTCATTTCCACACCCAAATCGTTGTACTTTGATATCCAGTTCCAGTCCTTTTCAATGTTGGAAGCATTTACTACAAGCATATAGGTTTTCTCGTCAATACGGTAAACCAACAGGTCATCCACTATGCCGCCATCTTCATTAGGAAGGCATGAATATTGCACTTTGCCATCCACCAATTTTGAAGCATCATTACTGGTAACCTTTTGTATCAACGCCAGTGCGTTTTCTCCTTTCAGGATAAACTCGCCCATGTGGCTAACATCAAACACACCTACACCTTTACGCACAGTTTCGTGTTCGGCATTTATACCTGCGTATTGTACAGGCATATTATATCCCGCAAAGGGAACCATTTTTGCGCCAAGCGCTATATGTTTTAATGTTAAAGCTGTGGTTTTCATATCTAATTGTATTTGTCATTTCGACGAGGAACGAGGAGAAATCTATACACGAGTTTATCAATGTATAGATTTCTCTCTGTCGTTCGAAATGACAGAGAGTAAAAAGGTGTTTTTAGCTAGTGCCCTACCAAACCGGCATAATCAGCGGCAGATAATAAACCCTCAACCGCTGATGACAGGGCTACTTTTATTATCCATCCGTCACCGTAAGGATCGCTGTTTACCAGTTCGGGGCTTTTATCCAGTTTCGGGTTGATCTCTAAAACCGTACCTTTTACGGGCATAAACAGATCAGACACCGTTTTAACGGCTTCAATAGTACCAAAAACTGTTTCGGCATCTAATTGCTGACCGAGTGTGTTAATGTCTACATACACAATATCACCCAGTTCCTGCTGCGCAAACTCGGTTATACCTACGTAAGCTTCGGTGCCTTCGGCCCTAACCCACTCGTGATCTTTGGTGTACTTTAATTCTGATGGAAAATTCATATTATATTATCTTAAATATTTATAAAGTCCCTCTCCTTTTGGAGAGGGATATAGGGTGAGGTCTTATTCTATCACGCTTTCTTCAAAAGCATAATCTTCTAAAGGCGGGCAGCTACAAATTAATGTACGATCGCCATAGGTATCATTAACCCTGCCAACTGATGGCCAAAACTTATTGGCGATTACAAACGGCAGCGGGAAAGCTGCTTTTTGACGGGTATATGGATGCTCCCACTCATTAGCTGTAATAACAGTTACCGTATGCGGCGCATTTTTAAGCGGGTTGTTTAACTTATCTGACAAACCCTTCTCTACATCATCAATTTCATGACGGATAGAGATCATCGCATCGCAAAAACGGTCTAACTCATGTTTTGGCTCTGATTCGGTTGGCTCAACCATTACGGTACCTGCTACCGGGAATGATACCGTTGGCGCGTGGAAACCATAATCCATTAAGCGTTTGGCTATATCCGTTACCTCAATGCCAAAGTTTTTAAACGCGCGGCAATCTAATATCATTTCGTGCGCGCAACGTCCGTTGGCACCTGTGTATAATACCGGGTAATGTTTTTCTAAGCGCGATTTAATGTAGTTGGCATTTAAAATAGCATACCGTGTTGCATTGGTTAAACCATCAGGGCCCATCATGGCTATATAAGCGTGTGATATGATCAATATAGACGCCGACCCCCATGGTGCTGATGATACCGCATGGATAGATTTTCCTTTATCAATATCAACCACAGCATGGCCCGGAAGATACGGTACCAGGTGTTTAGCTACGCCGATTGGGCCCATGCCAGGGCCACCGCCACCGTGTGGTATACAAAACGTTTTATGCAGGTTAAGATGACAAACATCAGCACCAATAGTAGCCGGACTGGTTAAACCAACCTGTGCGTTCATATTAGCGCCATCCATATATACCTGCCCGCCATTTGCGTGAATGATCTCGCATATCTCTATGATAGATTCTTCAAACACACCATGCGTTGACGGATAGGTTACCATTAAACAAGAAAGATCTTCTTTATATTGTTCGGCCTTTTCTTTCAGGTCGACAACATCAATATTTCCGTTGTCATCGCATTTTACAACGATTATCTTCATACCTGCCATAGCAGCTGATGCCGGGTTTGTACCGTGTGCTGATGATGGTATCAGGGCTATATTACGATGATCGTCGCCCCTGTCTAAATGGTAAGCACGGATAACCATCAAACCAGCATATTCGCCCTGCGCCCCTGCATTTGGCTGCAGGCTCATGGCGGCAAAACCGGTAATTTCTGATAGCCAATCGTTCAACTCGGCAAATAGTTGCATATAGCCGCCGGTCTGATCAGCCGGGGCAAATGGATGCATACGGCTAAACTCGGCCCAGGTAACGGGCACCATTTCGGTAGTAGCGTTTAACTTCATGGTGCATGAGCCTAACGCTATCATGGAATGACAAAGCGAAAGATCTTTCGCTTCTAACGATTTAATATAACGCAGCATTTCATGTTCTGAATGGTGCGAATTAAATAACGCGTGTGTTAAATAAGCCGATGTACGTTGCTTGCCCGCGGGTATGGTAGTTTGCAGCTTGGCTTTTAATTCGTCAAAATTTACATCGTTTATGGTTTTACCTTTTACTTTGGCAAAAAAGCGCACAAGGGTTTTTATATCCTCCGGCGATGTTGTTTCGTCAATAGATATGGTAATGCCCGAACCTGTATAGTTCAGGTTCATTTCGTTGTTTAACGCTTCGGCATGTATTGAACCTGTAAGGTCGCCTGTTTCAAAATTCAATGTATCAAAATAGCCCTTGTTGGTTTGCTTATAACCTAATTGGGTTAATGCATTATCCAACAAAACAGTCAAGCCATGTATTCTTTCGGCTATTTTCTTTAAACCATCCGGACCGTGATATACTGCATACATTCCCGCCATTATAGCTAATAATGCCTGTGCGGTACAAATATTTGACGTAGCCTTATCTCTGCGGATATGCTGCTCGCGGGTTTGCAGGGCCATGCGCAGCGCATAATTGCCGGCACTATCAATAGTAACCCCAATTATACGGCCGGGTAATGAGCGTTTGTATTCTTCTTTAGTTGCAAAAAATGCGGCATGAGGTCCGCCAAAGCCCATTGGCACGCCAAAGCGCTGCGTTGAACCTACTACAATATCAGCACCCCATTCGCCCGGAGGGGTTAATAACAATAGGCTCATTATATCGGCAACAACCGTAAGCTTTATGCCTTTTTGGTGCGCATTGTTGGCAAAATCTTTATAATCATAAACCTCGCCGCTGCCAGCAGGATATTGTACAATGGCGCCAAACATATCCTCAGTTAATTCAACTGTTTGATGGTCGCCAATTAATAATTCGATACCATAGGGTTGCGCACGTGTTTTTAATATATCAATGGTTTGCGCAAACACGTCCTTAGACACAAAGAACACCTTGGCATTCTGGTTTTTACGCAGGCTATATTGCATAAACATAGCTTCGGCGGCAGCAGTACCTTCGTCCAATAATGATGCGTTTGCAATTTCCATCCCGGTAAGGTCAATAACCATGGTTTGAAAATTAAGCAAGGCTTGTAAACGACCCTGCGCAATTTCGGCCTGGTATGGGGTATATTGGGTATACCAACCCGGATTTTCTAATATATTTCTTTGTATAACACCGGGTACTATTACATCATAATATCCCTGGCCTATAAAACTTTTATATACCTTATTTTTACTTGCTGTTTGTTTTAAAGTATTCAGATAATCAAACTCACTTTTGGCTACGGGTAACTGCAAAGCCTGCTTCAGGCGTATCTTGGCCGGAACGGTTTGGTCAATCAATTGATCTAACGTGTTTACACCCAATGCTTTTAGCATTTCTACGGTTGCATTTTCATTGGGGGCAATATGCCTTTGTTCAAAAAGTTCCTGGTAATCAGTGTTTAAATTCATCTGAAAAAAATTTAAAATATCTTCCCTACAAATTTAAGCAATAGCGATTTTTTATTTACTATACTTAATTATATTAGCAAATATTCCTTTAAAAAGTATTTTTTAAATAAAAAAAAACTTTATCTTGGTATTTTATACCACCTTATTAGAAAATTTTACCACAATGGATACTATTGATGATATTGACAAAGCTATTTTACGCGAACTACAAAAAAACGCCAAGATAACCACTAAAGAACTCGCCTCAACTTTAAACTTAACCATATCGCCTGTTTATGAGCGAATTAAGCGGTTAGAAAGTGTTGGTTTTATAAAAGAGTACGTTGCCGTGCTTAATAAATACATGATAAATAAACCTTTTACCAGCTATTGCCAGGTATCTATGCGTTACCACGAAGAGTATATTGATAAATTTGAAGAAGAGATATATAAACTGGAGGAAGTACAGGAATGTTACCACATAGCCGGGCAAATTGATTTCCTGCTAAAAATAAATGTGGGCAGTATTGAGGAATATCATGATTTTATCCGATACAAACTATCCAAAATTGAGAATATTGGTATTTTAAACAGCGCCATTGTGCTAAAAGAGATAAAGCATACTTACGCTTATAATATTTAGTTAGATTATAGTTGATGGTTCATAGTTCATAGTTAAAATACAGCTATGAACTATGAACCATTAACTAAATACTATTAAGTAGGTACTACAACCTCGTCTTCAAATCTTGGATCTATGGTATCTTGAGGCGGTTTACGGTGCCAGTAAGATGCCAGTATAGAACCTGTGATATTCATTATTGGTGAGAACACAGCTGATGCCAGACCTATAGTAGCCGGCTTACCCATTGACGTGGCCAAACTTGAAGCCAGGCCGCCATTTTGCATACCTACTTCAATAGCAATGGTACGGCAATCACGTTCGGCCAGGCCAAATAAGCGCCCTGTCCAGTAACCAAACAAGTACCCACCAGAGTTATGTATAAAGGCGCATATAATCAATGCGGGGCCAATAACAATTAAATTATTACGACCGGCAGCAACAATTATAATAATAACACATGCTATACCAAACATTGATAATATAGGCATTGCCTTATCAAGCCAGTGCACCTTTCCTTTAAAAAATTTATTAAATAATAAACCGCCGCCTATTGGTATAATAACCACTTTAACAATGTCAAGCATCATCGCTAACGCATCAACCTTTACAAACTGACCACCCAAAAACTTCATCCAAAGCGGGGTGATAAATGGTGCCAATACAGTAGCTACGGCAGTAAGTGTAACAGATAGTGCCAAATTAGCATTAGCCAGGTATGACATTACGTTTGATGCTAAACCGCAAGGCATACTACCAATTAATACCACTCCTGCTGCAATTTCGGGCGGGAAGTTAAAAGCCTTGGCCAGCGAAAATCCTAAAAGCGGCATAACTGTAAAATGGCCTGCTAAGCCAATCAATACAGCTTTTGGTGTTTTTACTACTCCCGCAAAATCTTTCAGGCTCATTTCGGTACCCATACCAAACATGATGATCTGGATCAATGGGGTAATTAATTTTGAAAATTTATACCCGTTGTATGAAATAAAGTAAGTTGGATATTGTAGGGCTGCAACTACTACTGCAAATATGATCAGGGTAAATGCAAAACCCTTTAGTACCGGAAAGCCTCTAAAACCTATTGACAAGGATATAAAAGCAAAAATTAATAACGGGCTGCCAATTTCGTAGTTTCCACCAATAAGCATTACCAGTGCTGCAAGAAACGCAATTGCGGCCATAGCTAATGCTGATTTATAAAAGTTCATTTGATTTAGTTTAGTTTACGCCCCTTAAAGCAAAGAAGCAATTGGTTTATATGCTGCAAGTATACAACATCTTTAAATAATAGAAAAGCCGGGTTGATAATTCAACCCGGCCTATTCTTAAATTTATTTATTATGCAAAGAACGGAACATCCCGTTGTGCATATTTTTTCAATCCTTCTTCGTTTATATCAACACCAATACCTGGTTTATCTGATACAGTTAAGAAACCTTTCTCAATAAATGGTTTATCGTAAACAACAATATCTTTCCACCTTTGCTCAGTATCGCTCAATGTTTGCCACTCTAATATGTGAAAGTTAGGCGTTGCTGCACAAACATGCGCAGTTGCCATAGCACCAACAAAGCTACCCACCATGTGCGGAGAGAACGGAGTAAAATACGCATCTGCCATAGAAGCAATACGCAAACCTTCGCCTAAGCCACCGCATTTTTGCAGATCGGGCATTATAATATCCAATGCGTTTTCAGCCAAAGGGCGGGCAAAACCGTAAGTTAAATAAAGGTTTTCGCCTGCACAAATAGGTGTGCTGGTTTCTTGCGTTATGGTTTTATAAACTTCAATATTATCAGCAGGGATTGGCTCTTCTAACCACATCAGGTTAAGCGGCTCCATCATTTTTGCAACACGACGACCGGTAGGCGCATCATAACGGCCGTGCATATCACAGCAAATATCAATATGTGTACCTACTTCTTTTCTAACTGCTGTAATAGCATCAACCATACGCTCACATTCGGCTAAACTGCCTGTCCAGTTGGTACGGTCATATTTGTTAGGATCTGTTGCAAGGTCAAGGTCAAACTTAATTGCAGTATAACCCTTGTCAACCGCACCACGAGCCGCTTTAGCGTAATCAGCCGGTGTTGGGTTACGTGCTGCGTAAAGCTCTGTATCGCAATAAACACGACATTTGTCACGAAATTTACCACCCATTAACTGGTAAATAGGTAAACCAAGCGCTTTACCTGTTATGTCCCAAAGGGCACATTCAATGCCGGTAAGCGTTGCCACAAAAGCACCTGACTGTGCACCACTAAAAGGTGAACCCTGGCGTATACCACGAGCAATTACGTTAGGATAAAGGGGACTTCTGTTTATAAGCCGGCGCGACATATTTTTTGCCATATAATAAGTACCAACGCTGGCATCAACAGCCTCTCCCCAGCCTACAAGGCCCTGGTTGGTTTCTATTTTTACAAACATACCACCGCCTGAGTAAGCAAACTTTACGGCAGTTACTCTTAGGTCAGACGGTGCTGACGCTTGTGGAGTTCTTTCTTTAGCGTCAATCAATCCCTGGCCAAATGTTGACACTATTGGTGCAGCTGCTAAAGCAGCGGTTCCCATTGCCGATTTTGCTAAGAAGGAACGTCTATTTTGTTTAGTTGACATAGTTTTGTTTTGAATATATATTTAAAGTATAAATATTAAAGTTATTTGGTTTAAATTAATGCACGTTGTTTACGGCGCTGGCTGCTAATATCTCCGCAACCTGAGTCCTTGCAACCGGTAATTTCATTTTTTTATTATCATAGCTAGCTTTTAACCATGCAAGGTAATCTGCCCTGATATCGGCAGGCCAACCTGCATCCATCTGTCCGGCGTTATATTTCCCTTCCATAACACGGATGTGCGCAAACATATCTTCAAGACGTGTTTTTTCTGAAGCTTTAACAACTTTTTCTGCCAAATGCGGAGGTATAAAAATAACCATACCTTCTTTGCCTAACACAACATCACCCGGCATAACCGTTACCTGACGTATGCGTATAGGTGTTTCAACACCCATGATCATGGTATTCATATCACCACGCGGGTTATGAAACGATGGTGTATAACTGCTTACAAACGAAGTAAATCTGCCTATCTCTTTTAAGCCTTCCAAATCCCTTATAGCACCATCGTATACAATACCGTTACCTGTTTTTGCATAAATAGTTGTTGCTACTCGGTCGCCAATAGTTGGTCCGTTTTTGTGTAAGCCAAACTGGTCAGCCACATAAACATCACCTTTTTGAAGCTGATCAACGCCCCAAACGTTTTGACCTTTAAGGCCAAGTTTTTGACCACGATCATTTATTTGTTTCCACATATCAGGACGATACGGCATAAACTGGGTTGTAAAGGCACGGCCACACAACACACTATCCGGATTAATTTGAATCGGCCAGTCTTCAGCTATCTGGTAGTTAAAGTTGGACCCACCGATAGTAGCCCATGCCTCTTCAATGCTTACGTCTTTCATACGTGTTATGATATCGTCCGGTACTTTTGGTCTTCCATCCGGAAAACGCTCGCCTTTCCATTCAGGGGTTAAGTAGATCAGCTCATCTTTTGACATTTGCTGCTGGGCCCTGCTTAACAGTGGCATCATGCCTAAAAAAGCAAGCATTAATAAGCCAGCGGAGTAAATTGATTTCATAAATTGTTTTGGTCTTAAAATTGGTTTAAAGCATTAAATGTAACAAACACATCTTGAGTATGCAATATTTGGATATTTCTACTCATAAAAAAAATAAAAAAATAAACCTATCCAAATTATTACAAAGCAAATTAAAATACGCATGATGATAATTATTTTGTTTACAGGCTATTAGTTCCTTTTTTATTGGATTTTATAACGCATTTTATTGTGATGTTATAAAATATATTGTAGTAAAAATTAAGCGACAATATTTCTCACTTATTGCCACTAATAATTGGGGTCATTTTTGCAGACTATGGATAAGCTTCGAAAGTATCTTTATATCAAGATAAAATATACGTTTTTAACATTTTAAGTATACTTAAAAACCAGTGTTTTTTAATTTTAAAAAAGTCAATTCAAGTACCCGTAATTGAGATTTTAAACAGCATAAACAATTGAATATAAACGATTTTTAATATATATATAAACATATATTATAACACTTGACCATAAAAAACAGACCATAAAAAACTGATCACACCATAGCCTGTGGGTGATAGTGTTAATATCTTAAAAATAGAATTGCTTTTATATTTTTTATTTTAGTAACCTGTTAGATTTCGAGATACAAAAAATGAAGATCTGCGTACAAAAATTACTGTTTATTTGTTTCTTTTTTTTCCTGGCGTCTTGTAGTAACTATAACAAGATACCCTACTTTCAGGATCTGGACCATTCTAAAATATCAAATACGGTAATTAACAACTACGCACCTATTAAAATTCAACCCGGCGATTTGTTAGGCATTACCATATCAGGCAATAAAGAAGGTATGGCCGCTTTTAATATTAACGAACCCCCACCTACCAGCCCACTATTTGGATACCGTGTAAACTCGGACGGCGAAATAAAATTGCCCCTGATAGGTACTGTAAAAGCAGCTGAGCTTACTACCGAAGAGCTTAAGGCAAAATTACTGGTAAGTTTGGCCGAGTGGGTTAAAGGCGGTGATATAGAAGTGAGAATAATTAATTTTAAAATATCTGTTATAGGCGATGTATTACGCCCTAATGAATACATAGTACAAAACGACCGTATCAATATATTACAGGCTTTAGCGTTGGCCGGCGATTTAAATATAACTGCCAAGCGAGAAAATTTATTACTTATACGCGAAGAAAATGGAACCCGCCATTATTATCCGGTTAACCTAACGTCAAAAAAACTTTTTGCCCTGCCTTATTATTACCTGCAAAATAATGATGTGTTAGTTGTTGAGCCAGACCGAAAGAAATATGACCAGGTTGATACCAAGGGTTACCGTGATGCCACATTGGTACTGTCTGCATTATCAGTTTTAGGCTTACTCGTTTCTGCAGTTTTGGCAACCCGCAAGTAATTACATGAGTACAGAAATTAACAGAGGCCCCCAACCCCGTAAGGTTTCTAAAAAGGACGAGGTAATTAACATAAGGGCCATTATTATCAAGTATTTAAGCTATTGGCCCTATACCATAGTCAGCGTATTGCTTTGTTTTGTTATTGCATTTGTTTTTTTAAAACGTGTTAAAACCAGTTATCAGGTTAAGGCCACGGTTGTGCTGGAGGGTAACGAAGATAATAAAAGCAACGATACAAAAAACCAGGATATTAACATTACAACCATTATACCTGTTAATGTTGAGGATGAGCTGGAGCTTTTAGTATCGCGTAATTTAACACGTAAGGCTATTGACAGTTTGGGCTTAAATGCCGCTTACCGCATTAAATCAACTCAGGTTACTGATGAACTGTATGACCAGTCGCCTATAAAGTTCGAATCCTTACATCTTGTTAATGATATTGAACCGCAACGTTTTGAAGTTACCATTAAAGATAACCTTCATTACAACATTAAATTTAAAGATAAGCAACAGGATTTTTTGTTTACAGATAGCATTGGAAGCGATATAGGCCAGTTTAAAATTACACCTACCATTAACTTACCTAAGTTTATTGGCGCCACAATAACGGTTGATGTTATGGACCCTAATACAGCTACCAATAATTTATTGGGCGTATTGGAGGCTACCCAAAAATACAAACAAGCATCAACGGTTGAATTAACTATTTCTGATAATTTATATAAACGCGGGCAAGACTATCTGAACACGCTTATACACTTTTATAACATTGCCAAAAACGAACAAAAAAATAGTAATACAAAAAAGTCTTTAGTATTTATTAACAAACGGCTCGACTCGTTAGGGAACGAATTAAATGATGCTGAAAATGGTTTTGAAGATTTTAGAAGCAAAAGAAAGATAACAGATATTAGTGCCCAGGCACAACAATATCGGCAAGACCAACAAACAAACAACGCCAAACTTAACGATGTAAATGTTCAGTTAAATGTTATTAATGAATTAGAAAACTACGTTAACTCATCTAACCAATTATACCGCAATCCTTCGACATTTAATATACAAGATCCGGGGCTGGTATCACTGGTTCAAAAATACGCTGATCTGTTACAAGAGCGGGCCGCCCTTTTGGCAACAACACCCGAAAAAAATCCAATTTTTGAGCCGTTAAACCGTAAAATTGAAAGTGCTAAGGCATCAATTAAAGAAAATATAAAAAATATAAAATCAACCATTTCGGCTACCAGGAAAAGCCTTCAGGAGTTTGGGCAACGGTATACTGCGCAGATACAACAACTGCCCGGCGAAGAAAGGCAACTTAATGACCTTAAAAGACAACAAACAGCCAAAGAGGTTTTATATAATTACCTGCTGCAAAAAAAGGAAGAATTATCATTGAGATATGCTTCTACACTATCAAGTGCTACAATTATTGACACGGCTTATTCCACACCTTTAAAAGGTGTTTCGCGAATGATAGCCTATGGCCTGGCACTTGTTATGGGGCTTATGCTACCGGGCATATTTGCAATTATTATTTTTGTGATACGCAACCGTATAACCTCAACTATTGATATTGAACAAATAGGTATCCCGATAATAGCCGAAATAAGCAGGGTTAAGACCAAAATCCCTCTGGTTTTTTTGGTGCCTAAAAATAAAAGGATAATTACAATTATTGAGCAGTTTAGAAGCTTACGGAATGAATTATATCATTTACATGCAGAAAAAGCAAAGGGGCATGTAACGCTTATAACCTCGACTATTGCTGCCGAAGGTAAATCATTTATAACCACTAACCTGGCACTGGCATTGGCAAGCGCCGAAAAGAAAACCATTATTGTTGAAATGGACCTGTATAACCCGGTAAGCCCTCAAATACTGGATGTATTTACCAATAATCCGGGCATTACCGGTTATTTAAGGCATCAGGCGCAAATACAGGATATAATTATTCCTACTACCATTTCGCCCGATCTGGATATTATCGAAAGCGGGGCGTTTGTTGACAATTATCCTGAACTGTTAGAACAACTGCGGATGGAACAATTAATAGCCTGGCTAAAATTACGCTACGATCATATTTTGATCAAAGCATCACCCATGGAAGTGGTTAATGATGCTAATGTTTTAAGCAGTTTATGTGATGTTACGTTATATGTTATTTGTTATGACTTTACATCAAAATCTCATTTACCTTTTATTAAAAAAGTATTCACCGAAAAACACATGCCTAAAATGGCTGTAATTTTTAATAAAGTGCAAAAAAAATAATAGCATATTTTTCGCTTCGGGGTAATACATATATTAACAACGCAAGTATCATTAGCTAACAAATAGGTCCGGATTATATTAATATGGATAATGCATTAACAATTATTTTCTTACTGCTATCATCCAAGGGGTCATTTTTATACAATTCAAATATGGCCTGGGTGGTCATTATAGCCGGTTACCTTGCTGTTGGTTTCAAATTTAAACGGTTTACCTATTATGACCTTAAAATAGTAACAAATTTTGCAGCGGTTTACCTTACGCTTATGGTTTTCCGCTACCTTTTTTTAAACCACCTGCCCCTTAGATATTTACTTACCGACGTTGTTTTTTTGGTTAAGTATTTGTTTGTGTGCTTTTTATATTGCGCGTTGTTAAAAGATAGGGCAATGATTTATATTGTAAAAGTAATTGCCTGGGGAGCAGCTATATCTATACCTTTTTATTTTTTACAGTTGGTTGCCGGACCCCAAATGTTGGCGTTCGGAAAAAAACTGCATTTGGCGTCAGACATTGAGGGGTATACAAATTTTCTGGTTTTTACCTATGTTGAGGGCCACGCTATCAGAAATTGTGGTTTTGTTTGGGAACCGGGTGCTTACGGTTGCTTTTTAAACCTGGCGTTTATGGTAAACATAGTGCAAAATAACTTTGTTTTTGATAATAAATGCAAGTGGATAACTGCTGCTGTTATTACTACTTTATCCACCACCACTTACCTGGCGTTCCTGATTAATATTTTACTTTATTACAGGGGGAACGGCGGTAAAATGACTACGCTGGTATTTGTTGCCGGGCCGGCTATGCTTCTTTTATCAGTTAAACTCCCTTTTTTGGTACAAAAGATAGAACACATTTATGTACATGACATGAATGATATAGAAAATATACAATTTTTAAGTGATTTTTATTTAGAAAATGGCGGCGAATTGCCATTAAACCGTTTTTCGAGCGCCGTTTATATTTATGACCTTTTTGGAATTCAATTACTTTGGGGGGTATCAAACCCATATCAGGATACCATACAGATATTAAAGAATATCAATATATCAAATGGGATAATTGACTTTTGTGCTAAATTTGGAGCTGTTGGTTTGGTATACAATCTTTATTTGTATGCTAAATTTTTCTACACTTATCGTTTAAGAACAGAGCTTGTTTTTTATTGTATTATAGTGATACTTTTTTTGAGTTTTGGCGAACCGATACTGATATTACCAGTTTCGCTATTGTTTCTGTTTATTAACGATTACGTTGATGCACCAATATATGAAGAAAATGTGGACCTTGAAGATCTGAAATTTGCTTAACATGATATGATGAATGTTTTATTATCAGTATTTGTATGTGAGCCTAATAAAGGATCGGAAGCGGGCAACGGCTGGAACTGGGCATACTATCTTTCAAAAAAAGGTTTTAATGTGCATGTAATTACCACAAGTTTGGGTAAAGTAGCTATTGAAAAAACATTGCTTGAAAAAAATATAACCAACCTGCATTTTTACTACGTTGACCACACCCCTTTCTGGAAAAAAGCTTTTTACTGGAATGTAGCCACCATGTATACTGCCTATTTATTGTGGCAGCGCAAAATATATCCGGTAGCTAAAAAGCTTCATCAGCAAATACACTTTGATGTGGTACAGCATGTTACCTGGGGAAGCGTTAAAATGGGCTCTATGCTGTATAAACTAAAAGATACCAAATTTATTTATGGCCCAGTTGGCGGCGGGCATAACGCGCCCCCTCAATTTAAAAAGTACTTTTTTAACGAATGGAAACGCGAATGGTTACGTACAAATGTTGGCAGAGTATTCTCGTGGGTAAATCCTTTAACAAGACCCACCCTATCAAACGCGTATGTTGTGCTGGCTACAAACACCGAAACGGTTGATTACGCCAAAGCCAACGGTGCTAAAAATGTTCATTTATTTATGGACTCGGCCCTGCCGGTTGATTTTATACCACCGGCATTACCGCAAAAAAACAATAAGCTTAACCAGTTTTTATGGGTTGGTGGTATGTGGGCATTTAAAGGTATAGCATTGATAATTGAGGCCTTTGCCATGCTGCCGCAACATATAAAAGAGCAACTACATTTAAAAATTGTAGGCGACGGACCTTTTATGGCACAGTTGCGTAATCTGGTTGTATTACATAAGGTTGAAGATATAGTAACCATTTGCGGGGCACTGCCATACGACGCTGTTAAAAAAGAATATAACGATGCAGATGTGTTTATTTATTGCAGCTTACGCGACTCGTGCCCGGCGCAGTATTTGGAAGCATTGGCTTATGGTGATCCTATTATTACCTTAAATATGAATGGGGCAAAAAACTTTTTAACCGATAAAACAAGTTTACTGGTATCGGTTGCTGATCCGGCAAAAACGCTCGAAGAAATAGTTGAAGCCATTACGCTTTTAACCACTTCAAAACATCTGAAACAGACTATGAGCCAAAACGCTTATGAGTTTGCTAAGCAAAACACCTGGGATGTTAAAATTGATTATATTGTAAATAAATTCTATTATAATTAGTTATTAAATGGCGACAGATAAATTAAAAATTGCCGCTTTGGCAAGTTCATTTAACAGGCTAAAAAAAACAAGTGCATTTTTATCAAGTTTATTATCGCAGCAAGTACCCGATAATTATTTGCTTGATGTTTATTTACTTGACGATAAATCAACAGACGGTACCGCAGATTATGTTCGGAAAAATTTCTCGACAGTAACTGTTGTTTATGGCACGGGTAGCCTATTCTGGGCGGGCAGTATGCGCACTTTGTGGGATCATGCCAAGGCCGCGGCCAGTTATGATTTATTTTTGCTGCTTAATGATGATGTGGAGCTGTTTGATGATGCAATTGTAAATTTAATTGCGGCCTATAATAAACGGCCGCAATCGCCTGCTGTTATTATTGGAACCGTGCGTGGCTTTACAGAGGATGAGATTACCTATGGCGGGCGCAAACTAACAAGCCGTACAACAGGTGATAGTAAATTAGTAACACCTGATAAAACCGAATTAAAAGAATGTGAGTTGGGTAACGCCAATATTATGCTGGTTGATAAAGGAACGGTTGATAAAATAGGCGTGTTATCGGCTCAGTTTACCCATGGCGGGGCCGATTATGATTATACTATGCGTGCCGTTGAGGCCGGTATTAAAGTATATGTAGCGCCCGGTTTTTATGGGTATTGCGAAAATGATCATGGTTTACCCTGGCTATCAAGCGAGCATTCGTTAAAAGAGAGAATAAAGTATTTGTACAGCCCCAAAGGGTTAGCTTATAAAGAGTATCTGTTTTATATCCGGAAACATTTTCCGTTAATGTACCCGATAATTGTATTTAAACTTTGGTGTAAAACATTGCTGCCCGTAATATTTGACCGGTATAAGAAAAACTTTTAAGTGAAGGTTTTAATTTTAAATAACGACCTGCGGGTATACTGGAAAAGACGTATAACCTTTCTGCATAAATATCTTGCCGATAATGATATCAGTTTTTATGCGGTAGAGATATTTGGCAAAGGCTCACCTTACGCTTTTGACCCGTATGATAACAAAGAAGATTGGTGGTCATGCCTTTTTCCTGACCATAACTTTTCAGAGCTTTCAAAACAAACCATCGCCCAAAAAATATTTGACAAGTTAAATGAGATTAACCCCGATGTTATAATAGGCGGCTCCATTGTGTTTTTTTCGGGTGCAATAGGCTTACGTTGGGCCAAACAACATAAAAAGAAGTTTATAATGTTTGATGATGGCAAGCCATCAGATATAAAGCGAAACAAACTGGTACAATTTGTTAAAGATACCCTTATAAAACAATCAGATGCCTTATGGTTGCCATCGGCTGATTATGATGCCGAATACCCATATATAAACAGCAAGGAAACTGTTTTTTTTCATGGCTTTAATTGTATTGATAATGATCAGTTTAAGTTTACCGGCAATAAAACAGTTGATCATAAAAACATGATATGTATTGCCCGCCTTGTACCCATAAAAAACATGGAAGGCTTGTTAAGGGCCTGGAAAATTGTTGAAGACCGTGGCAGCCATTACCATTTAAACATTATTGGCGATGGCCCCCTTTTTAAATCGCTAACAGAGCAGATGGCATCATTGAATTTAAAAACCGTTTCATTATTAGGCTCTATAAACAATAACGACTTGCCACGATATTTATATAACGCGGATGCCTTTATACTGGCAAGTTTTTCGGAAAGCTGGGGGCTGGTAGTAAACGAGGCTATGGCTGCGGGTTTACCCCTATTGTTAAGCAATAAGATAAATGCCGGCCACGCTTTATTACACGAAGGAGTTAATGGCTATAGCTTTGATCCTAACGACATTGAAGATATAGCTAATAATATCATAAAATTTATAAAGCTTACTCCTGCTGCAAAAAAATCCATGTCAAATAATTCATTAAAAATTATAGATACGATGAGTTACGACAACATGGGCAAACAATTGCTGGCCGCCCTTAAAACCCTTCAGGGCAGGCCATTTAAAAAAACCGGCTTTATGGCGCAGGGCATAATAAAATTATGGAACGGCAACTACAATACCAGCGGCTGGGATAAACTGTAGTAATTTCTTCCGTTATATTTTAATTGCCTTAATGCCTCATTTATATAAAGTTATATTTTAAGAGCTAATTATATTAATAATTTTTATTTTAGAAGGATAATTACGTTTAAGCTAAATTGATGATCAAACTTTTTTCGCTCATTTGCTGGGGTTTACTGGCATTTGCTTCATGCAATAAATCTAATAATGCTGATGATACCAGTTCAACATCAGGTAGTTTAACAAAAATTAACACCAGCACACCAGCAATAGTTACCCAAATTGATACCGTGGCACCCGCCAATGCGGTTAATGCTAAAAGTCTTGGCGTTATGGGCAATGGTGTTAATGATGATACTGATGCTTTGCAAAAGTTAATCAATTCACAAACCGATATATTACTTCCGGCAGGCACCTATGTAATTAACAAAACACTAAACATGCGTGCAAATGTTAAAATTTATGGGCGTGCAGGGGCAACAATTACTACGGGCACCCAAATTAGCGGCACGTTGTTAACTAACGGGCGCTACTTTTATTTTGATAATGCTGATAATTGCCTGTTATATAACATCACATTTAAAAAGTCATCGCAAAGTTTTTCGCTCTCTAACTGGGCAAATGCCTGTATTTATGTAAGCAGCAGCAAAGGCACCAACATATTGTATAATACATTTAATTTTAATTTCGGCTATACCAAAACCGGGTTAGAGGCAGCCTGGTTTACCGGCGCAGGTACAGCAAATTCAATTATAAAAGGTAATAACCTTTATACCGTTGGTATTGAGTACGCCGAGGCGGGCGCAGGGTCGGCATTGGTTGAAGGTAATTACATAAAAAATGCACATAGCGTTGCTTTGGACGCGCACGGCAATACGGACACGTATTGCATGAATAATACTATTAATAACAACACTATTGAAAACCCGGGTTATATAGGTATAGAAGATTGGGGAAACACATCGGGCACAGTAATAAAAAACAATACGGTATCACATACAGGTCAGGATCCTACACAGGGCACTGATGGTATGGGCATATCGGCCGTAGGACAAAACCCGCAAATATTAAATAATGTAATTACTGATGCTACCTTGTATTATATTGAGCTTGCCGGAGGCACGGCTCATTTAGTTGATAGTAATATTATTAATGATACCCGCGGACTTGCTACTGGTATTATTACAAATTATACCAGCACAAAAAATATTGATAACTCCATTGAAAGCGGTAAAGTAACTATAACCAATAATCAAATAAATAACTGTGCTGTTGGTGTTAGCTATTATGGCAATAACAATATAAATACCCTTTTACAGTCAAATAAATTTACTAACCCCAAAACTGTTGGAGTTAGTATTGACAGCGACGCCCCTATTATTACGGCAGATTTTACTAACAATTCGTTATCATTTACATTGCCAACATCGCAAACCCGTTATGCCTTTCAGACCTACACAAGGTTAGCGCCAACAGCTAATGTAAAACACACAATAACCTACAACGGAAACACCATTGTGTATACTACTGCTGCTAAAAGTGGTACAGGTACAGATTATGGTTTCTTTTTAGCTACTAACAATACAACTATTACCGCTAATATTATTCAGTCATCTATTTCAACCGTAAAAGCAATTGGTAATACAACAGGCAACACACTCAATTTAAACTTTACAAAAAATAGGTTCTCAGGCGTAACGGCTGATTTCAGCAAATTTAATCTTTTGTCAAATACTGATAACGTGATTACCAAATAGGTGTGTAATCCATTACATTTTTTACAAATCGCGGGTTGTTTAATTAGAGTTTTTAAATAGCTTTATAAAATAATTTATGTCGACGAATTTGAGTTTAATTGTAAATGCTGACGACTTAGGTTCAAGCGAATCTATAAATAAAGCGGTTTTATTTTGTTACCAACAAGGCTACATTAATAGTGCCTCAATTATAACCAACACCCCTTTTTTTGATGAAACAGTTAAGCTGATTCACCAAAACAAAATAATTAAAAATATTGGTGTTCATATTAATTTTGTTACCGGCAAACCGCTTACAGGTTTTGACCATGCGGAATTTTTAGACAAGAATGGCGATTGGGATATAAATAAAACACAAAAATATTCTAACTTTTTAAGCAATACTGTCAGCAATGATTTTTTGATAGAATTATACGCGCAAATTGACCGTGCATTAGCTGTAGGGATTGAAGTAACTCATCTTGACTCTCATTACCATTTACACATATTGCCATGCTTTTATAATTTGTTTATAGAGGCAGCAAAAAAATACAACATTAAATTGCGGTTGGCCCAAGTATCGCACGAGCAAAATTTTATTAAATACCTTTACAGATATTACATCAACAAAAAAATCAAAACAAATAACTGTAATTATCTAAACAGCTTTGAAAATTTAACGGAATTTTTAAAAAAATTCCCTAATGATGTAAAGCAAGGTACAGAATTAATGGTGCATCCTGACTTTGATGAGAATGGCCGGTTGATTGACAATGTTGATGTAGAAGGCTTTATGCAATGGGTGGCTTTTGCACAAAAACCTCAATATAACTTAAAAGCTTAATTGTATTTAACAAACACAATTTAATCCCCAATTGCGGTATTTTTTCTACAAATTAAATACTGGGATTATTTATAATAAGTATATATAATTCAAATTTTAGCTATAAATGTATATTTCAATTTTTAGGATTGAATTTTGCTTGTTATAAACAAAAGTTTATAAAAATGTTTGCCGCTACCTTAAAAGCAAAAAAATCTTTAACCGCAAAAATGATCGATTACTCTATTTACAAGGGTAATTTGGATGAATTACGTTTTGATAAAAAAACCGTAATTAATACCATAAATCAATATTCATACATGGTTGCCGAGAATGACAGTGCTTTTAAAGCTGCTCTTTTGGCTTCGGATGTATTGCTTCCTGATGGCGTAGGCGTTACCGCGGCAATGAAAGTTTTAAGCAATGAGGATGTAAAAAAAATTGCCGGGGCCGATATACATAGCCACTTGTTAGAAAAATTAGAAAAAACAGGCGGGCGCGCATTTTATTTCGGATCGTCTGAAAACACTTTAAACTTAATTAAAAAGCGCCTGGCCCGTGAGCATCCTAATATTAAAGTAGAAACCTTATCGCCGCCATTTAAACCAACATTTACGGATGCCGAAAATAAATCATTTATTGAAGCTATAAACAAATTTAACCCCGATGTATTGTTTATTGGCATGACGGCCCCTAAACAAGAAAAATGGGCCACCCAGTTTAAGGATCATTTAGATGCACATATTATTTGCTCAATAGGTGCCGTATTTGATTTTTTTGCAGGTACCATTAACCGTCCTGACGATTTTTGGATTGACCTGGGTTTAGAATGGTTGGTACGCCTTGCTCAAAACCCAAAACGCATGGCTAAACGGTATTTATATTATGGCCCGGCATTTATTCGTGATATATTTAAATTAAAAATGTTTACCGGTCTGGCAACAGAAAAGCAAACTATAAACAATCCTATTAAAATACCTGCTTTACAACTTCTTTTAAAATAATCTCCCTGGTTAATTTAAACTATAAAGCCATTTCGCTATAGGTGAAAAGGCTTTTTTTAACAAAAAAGCCTTTAGATATAAGGCTAAAGGCTTTTGGTATTAATACCTGTTTTGTCGGGATGGCGGGATGAAACCGCCTCGCTCTAAATTATTGATTATCAAATGCTTTGATTACACTATGTAGACGAGGGTGTGAATTAGTTTTCATTTTCTGAAACTTCTAAGGAACTATGCGCACTTATCGGCTTTTTATTTGCTGTCAATGCTTATCAAAAGTACTAAGAAATTATATAATTACAATGCTCCTGCTTTAATCATTTATGACTTATCCCATACTTGCTAATTAATCAATTGCAGCATCATGTATCATCGCTTTGTCCATCAAAAATTTTCTATAACTGTTGCAATAACCACTTTTTAGATGAATTGAGATTACCATGCATCCATTTACATGTTCAACCAAAAAAACCTCTTGAATCTTAATCGAAAATAATTAACTTGGAAGCAAATAACCAATAAAACTGACGCCAACAATTATTTCGACAAGTTCTTTATTTCAATTTTGTTCTGTTGAATAGGGTTTGCTA
>NZ_JBDTJZ010000100.1:0-23225 GCF_039935595.1 Mucilaginibacter sp.
ATTGAAATGGCAGTCGCTTCTCCGGCACTTTGGGTTATTGGACCAATTAACACCGCTATTTTGGTACTCTTATAGTTGATGTTATTCCGATTAATAGTATAGGTATTACGCAAGGTATCAACGTACACATCTCCATTTTTTATACTCCATACGTTGAGTATTTGTTTATTATTATTAATAAATGTGCCAGCCTCACCATCGCCAATTATTGCTCCAATTCCGCCAATCATCGGATACATGTTGCCGCCCGGATTTAAGCGCAGATCAATTATCCATCCTTTTAACTTTTTGGACGATATGCTGTATATAGAATCTTTTATTTCTTGTGCATATCTGCTGTTTTCCTTTACGTTGGTTGAGTTAATGGATGGAATAAGTATATATCCATAATTATTCTCCAAGATTTTCACTTTCAATTTAGGCGGCATGCCGATGGCTTTTATTTGTTCCATCAACTCTTTGCTGTAAGACGGCTTTGTTTTGTGCGAACCAAATTGGATATGTTTATAGATAATGGCTCCGTGATTGTCATGTAGTTGATCAAATATATATTGTATTGCCGGAATTACATCCGGCAGCTTATTCGCATTTCCAGCTTTTTTATACACCTCTTTTGTTAACAATGTCCAGTTAACACTATCTCTATTTAGTGCTTCTTTATGAATAATGTTCACAACTGTATCTAAAAAATGTTTCACGCTGTCGGGCATTGTAGCAACGTCACTTTGAGCCTTTACAGAATTAGATGAAGCGAGCATGATTATAAGAGAAAAGAAATTGGCGAAAACAAAATTAATTCGGTTCATTTTTTCTGAATTTAAGGATAATAGTTGTGGATTCAGCGGCCTAAATTTGCGACTAAGATAACTATTGTTTATAGTTATCAGTAATTTGTCGATTAGGTAAGTTGTTCCTTTGCCTTTGCTGGTCTTCCGTGCGTTGGCCGTTGTTGTGTCTTATGACCAACAACTGAAGCGAGGGGAAATCAACGGATCTCCAATAAGCCATTATTTTATTCAGCATAATGTGTTAATAGTCCAAATTCGTCTATTCCGGTGTAATAATATCTAGCCGATGAGTATTTATAATCTTCAGGATAACGTACCAACTGCCATTTTTCCTGTATCGGATTATTATGAATATAATTAAGTTTCTGCTCAAATACCGGTTGACTCCAAAGGTCAATACTCAACGAGTTGCGCTCCCATAACTGGTACTTCCTGTCTTTGGCATTAACCTGGTAATTTTTTAGTTGTTCCGGATATTTTTTGGCCAATTCAATTTTTAATTGCTGACCGGTAAATTTCATAAACCGCTGCTGCACCGCTTCTCTTTTAAACCCATCTTGTATTTGCCAAATCAAGTGAATATGATTAGGCATTATTACAAACCCATACACTACAATACTTTTCTCTTTTTTTAAAAATAATAAACTGTTTATTATAATGTCTTTAAATGTATCAGGTTTTAACAAGTGCTTCCATTCCAATATCGTCGCAGTAAAAAATTGTGGGTGATAATCGAAATTGATAAAGGCCATAGTGCTAATTTACAAAATATTGCTAATTGGCCTACGCTTCTGTTGTTGGTCATAAGACACAACAACGGCCAACGCGCGGAACACCAACAAGGGCAGAGGGTTAAACAAAAAAGTCCACAGTATAAAAAATTGCAAAAATACAGAAATTTCTTTAAAAACCCTAATAGGGGTAGTGCAATCATGGTTAACACTTTTTTGACTATTTTTTACATAACTACTTTATTTTCAATACAATAAAAAATAAATTAACAAAAATGTGTTAAACGATGTTAAACCAATTTGATAAAAAAATGTAACATTAAAATTGATATTTTTACCATTACCAATATATAGCAATTTGAAAAATCAGTTTTTAGCCGTTTTGCTTTCGGCTTTCTGTTTACTAAGTCAGGCTCAACAACGGCAGGTGATAAAACCGGGCGAGGTATGGCCCGATGCTGATGGTAAACATATCCAGGCACATGGGGGCGGCATCATCAAGGTAAAAAATACCTACTATTGGTACGGGGAGGAACGGACCCGGGGATTGGATACCAACAAACGATACGTAAGCTGCTATTCGTCAAAGGATCTGACTAACTGGAAATTTCGCGGGGATGTGGTACAAATGGAAGATCCGGATAACCTTGGCCCTAAATGGATATTGGAACGGCCAAAGGTTTTTTATAATGAAAAAACTAAAAAATATGTGATGTATTTCCATTTGGATAACAGAACCTATAAGGTTGCCAAAGTGGGGATAGCCGTAAGCGATAAAGCGGACGGGCAATTTAAATATGTTAAAAGCTTCAGACCGCTTGATCACGAAAGCCGCGACATCGGGCAGTTTATTGATGATGACGGTACCGCCTATTTGGTATTTGAAGATAGGCCGTTTGGCTTTCGCATAGCTAAACTGGCAGATGATTATATGAGTATTGAAAAAGAAATGTGCCTTATACCGGCACATATGGAAGGAGGCGCCATAGTACATTATAAAGGTTTGTACTACGCCATTGGGTCGGGCCTTACAGGCTGGCGCGCCAATCCCAATAAATTCGCTACCGCCACGTCGCTTTCCGGGCCATGGAGCGCTTTCAGGGATATCGCACCACCCGAAACCAATACTTATGGAGCCCAGTCGACCATGATCATTAAAGTTGTCGGTAAAAAATCCACCACCGCCATTTTTATGGGAGATATTTGGCGGCCGGCGGCCCAGTGGGATTCAAGATATCTGTGGATGCCTTTGGAAATTGGCGACGGTAACCTGAAACTCCCTGAACCTAAACCCTGGCAATTGAATATAAAAACCGGCGAATGGAATTATATTTCGGCTGATTGACCAATTGTTGCACTTATCTGCGACGAGTGCTTAAATTTGAAGAAAAATAAATATTGGATTATTCCCTGAATAAGACTTGCATACTACTGGTACTTGGCCTGACCCTGGTAAGCAGTTGTGATGCTCAACAAGAGTACGGCAAACAGTATCTGCTACTGGAAAAAGAAATTGTCCTGCCCGGTGTAAAAGGCCGTATTGATCATATCGACATCAACATCAAAGATAAGATAGCCTATATTGCTGCCCTGGGCAATAATAGCCTTGAAGTTGTTGACCTGAAAAATGGAAACGTAACCGGCAGCATTACCGGGCTGGATGAGCCGCAGGGTGTAGCATACATTTCCAAACACCAGGAAATATTGATCGCCAATGGCGGAACGGGCGAATGCGGTTTTTATAATGCGCTAACCCTGAAAAAGACCGGTAGTATCAAACTGGCGGATGATGCGGACGATGTGCGCTATGATGAACAGGCAGACAAAATCTACATCGGTTATGGCAGCGGGGGTATCGCTATTATTGACGCTGCCAATCATAAACAGGTAGGTGATATTCCTTTGCCGGCACACCCCGAATCTTTTCAATTGGATACTAAAGCAAATAAATTATGGGTAAATCTGCCCGGTTCGGGCATGGTTGGTGTCGCCGATCTGAAAACATTAAAACTTACAGCAAATTGGTCTAAGCTATTGCCCCGTGCTAACTTCCCGATGGCTTATGACGAGGCGCAACATCGTATCATCGTGGGTTACCGCGCTCCTGCGAAGTTGCTGGTTTATGACAGTGTAACAGGTAAAGAAATTTTTAGCGCCCCAATGGTTGGCGATGTAGATGACCTGTATTGGGATGCGAAGAGCAAAAGCGTTTATATCAGCGGTGGCGGCGGTGCGGTAGATATTTTTAAGCAAACGGATAATAGCACCTATAAACAGATAGCCCATATTAAAACCCGCGATGGTGCCCGAACCTCTTTACTGGTTCCTGAATTGGGATTATTCCTGATCGCAGCAAGGGCAAGCAATGACCAAAAACCCGCGTTGTTGGTTTATAAAACAAATTAAGCCTTTAAAACAAAAAAAGCCTCTAACTTTCGTTAAAGGCTTCATTCATTGTAGGTAGACGGAACAAGACAAATCTCGAACTTTGCAAGGGACTTGAAAGCTATAGAAATTAATATTCCGCTGTAAGCTTACAATCTCATAGTTACTTCCTATAATTATGTTTTATAAGCGCACTACTTGAATAAGGACAGATCCACAGTTTCGCCCATAATCTGGTAACCCAACTCACTTGGATGCAGGTAATCACCCGACTGGTTGGCAGGTAGTATCATCGCTTCATCGTCAGGGTTCCTGATGGCTTTGTCAAAATCAATAACGGCGTCAAAATGCCCGCTGGTGCGTATCCATTTATTCACTGTGTTACGTGCCGCATCCCGGTAACTTAAATAATAAAATGATTTTTTGACTGGGGTAATTGTAGCGCCATAAACCTTGATACCTTTCGCATGTGCTTTGGTAATCATTTTATCATAAGCGGCGATGAGGTTATTGGCAACTTCGGCAGCCCGGGTACTGTCCCTCGTGGCGCCCAAGTCATTGATGCCCTCAAATATAACCAGCCAACGTATCCCTGCCTGCTGAATTACCTCTCTGTCAAACCGGTCGAGTCCGGCAGGGCCAAATCCCGGCGTAAGCACGCAATTGCCCCCTATACCCATATTAAGCACACCTACCTGTTGGGTAGCGGGATTTTTTAACAAAGCCATTTCTAAAATGTCCGGCCACCGGTCCTGCTTGTTGGTGCCCGATCCATTTCCATCGGTAATAGAATCACCAAAAACAACCACAGCGCCCGCAGATTTTGATGCTTCCACGTCGATACCTTTTATAGTGTACCAATGTTTGGTGGTAACGCCGTCCTTAAAATCGTCGTTCGGCGCAGCGTGTTCGCCAGCAAGCAGATAAGAAGTGGTAAATGATCCGGTATGCCCGGTCATAGTTGCCGATGTTTCTCCATATGAAATAGTGATGGCAACCTCCATTCTCGGTTTCAGATCAAACGCAACCGGATCAGAAGCAATGTCGGCACCAGGCTCCATAGTAACTTCTTGCTTTCCATTAAATTTTAACGTTTTAGCTGTGGATTGATCGATTCCGCTGCCTCCGGTTGATACAGCTATCTGTACTGCTTTCATGGTAACCGGCGTTTTGCCGAATTGGTTCGAGAACGTTAACCGCAACCTTTTTCCGCCTATAGAAACACATACTATCTGCCGCAAAGTATTATTGCTGAGACCGGGCGCGGGCGGCATATTCCTTCCTTCAACAGACTGGAGTCCCGTACCCCAAGTACCTACCCAAACTTTGGCTTTGCGCACTCCTGAGCCAGCATCACTCGAAAAGCTCGACAAACTTACCGTACACAACAATAAGCACAGCACAGGTATTAATTTAAACGGACCACTAATAGAAAAGCGTTCTTTGAAAGATATAGGGCCTTGATGTAATTGTTTATTATTCATAGCAAGCAGATCATTAAAGATTTGATACGGTTTAATAAATATATAAATATTCTTCTATAATATTGAAGATCTCTGTTACAAGCCTTTTCAACTAATTGCTATCATTCAACTTATTGTCGGCGTTACCGCACCAAAACATCACAAACAAAAAAGCCTCAAATCATTCGACTTGAGGCTTTTATCATTTCTGGGTAGCGGGAGCAGGACTCGAACCTACCATTCTTGCGTTCGTCTGCAACAAATGGTAGAGTGGTAAGCCAATGCCATCGCCCGGCTATCTGATTAATAACCGGGCCGGCAATTTATTTCGCTAAAGATCAATTTTGCTTTCTGATCTCAACCCTCCGGTTTAATATCTTCCCGGCTTCGGTGCTATTGTCTCCAATAGGATCGCTCGTACCGTATCCTTTTGCTTCTAAGTTAGCCGTACTTACACCGGCATTGACCAGATATGATTTAACAGCATTTGCGCGATCTGCTGACAGGGCCATATTATGTTTTTTAGTCCCTTCTTCGGACGCGTATCCATTCAGAAAAAATTTAGCGGATGGGTGCAATTTCATAACAGCAGCTACCTTATCTAAGGTTTCATAGGCATCTGTTTTTAATACACCCGAATTAAATTCAAACTGGATCTTCACCGTATTTACGTCCAATTCAGGTGCTTTTACCACCGCAACAGCGGCTTTTGGCTGTTCAACAGGTTTTGGTTTGGGCTGCTCAACCGGCTTTACCTGCGCTTGAACCGGCGCGGCAGGTTTTTGAACTAACTTTTTTGCTTTACAGGCTTGCAGGGTAACCAATGCAAATAGAACGAAGGCAGGTATAATAAGTGATTTTATAAATTTCATAATTGTTTTTTTGATTTAAAATTTTGTAAATATTGATTTGTTAGTCACGCTGGAAACAGTGATGGCTAACTTTTTGATGAGATAATACAGTCTTGTGTTGATTGAATACCTAAAACAATAAGCCTACAAGTACCTATTGAAATTGGGGACAACATAAAACATGAATAGCCTGTTCGCGGCTTATTTCAAATTCTAAGCGAGCAAAAAGAGAGATAATAATATCGGCGTTGCGGAAGTAACGTCGGTTGGAAATTTAAACGCCTGATACCAGCCAGGATGAATGCAAATACACAAAAAATCAACAGAACAGCCGGTGCAAACCTATCGGCATTAAGCTGGTCATCATCAATGATGGACCGCTCACCGATCAGGACGATATTTACTGCGCTGTTATTTGCCCGAACCCTCGGCCTACGGAAACCGATATGCGAAAATAGGGATGCTACAGAAGCCCCTGATGCGCAATTAGGTATAAAATAAAGATTAGACAAAGCATAAAAAAGATAGACTACTAAAAGCCCTCTTACCAAACTGCTGCAAAGGATACTTGCCCTACGCTTAACCATCAATTTATTTAAAACGCATAAAATTAGGCATAAAAAACTTATTGACAATAACCAAAATACTGGCTAACAAAATATTTTTTAAAGTACTTAACCTGCTCCCGCCAGTTTGTAACTCGTGGGTAAACAAAATCAAGCTTTCAGCTTATAATTCAGCCTATGGTCAGTGTTATCACCACACCATTAAAGTTAAACAAAAAAGCCCACTCTCCTAAGTTTATAACTTCCTGCCGTTATTCTGTTAAAGCAATGGGTTACCCCAAATATACCCCTAATTTATTCTTACTGGCTCTAAAATAGATTGATAAATCAAATTAACAACAAATCAATTACTCTGTTATTAATATTTCAATTATATTTGGAGTATGGGTATGATTTTTTTAATTGTGTAATTGATTTATTAAAATGTTAACAATTAAAATAATCGTCAATCGTTTTAAAAAAAGATCAAATAAATACTATGAAAACAACCGCTGATATCAGTATCCATAAAATAATTGATGGCTCGCACGACCTGCTATGTGTACTTAATGCTGATATGCAGTTGGTGAATGTTAGCACAGCCATAGCAAACCTATGGGGGTATAGTAAAGATGAGCTTATAGGAGCGCATTTTACCAATTTTGTATTGCCCGAGGATGTAGAAACTACAACCAAATTTATTGATGGTATAATGGCGGGTGCCGACAGCATAAATTTTAATACGCAGCATGTTCATAAAGATGGTTCGGCTATTCCGCTATCGTGGTCGGTTACGTGGATGCCCGGCGATGAACTGTTATTTTGTATTGGCAGGAAAGCGGCTTCTAAACAAGATGCTGAAATATTGCTCAAAGAAACATTGCTCTCGCTCGAAAAAAGTATTGAGCGGTTTGAATACGTTACCGAAGCTACTACGGATATTATTTGGGACTGGGACCTGGAAACCAACGAAGTTTATTATTCACGGAACATTGAAAAATCATTCGGCCATAAACCGGGTGTTAATGTAGGCGATATGCGGTTTTTTGCCCAGTATGTGCACCCCGAGGATAGGGAGCGGGTTGTATTATACCCTGAACCGGTTAAATACGGCAGCATGAATTACTGGACGGAAAAATATCGTTTTCAAAAGGCAAATGGAGAATATGCATTTGTACTGGATAAGGGGGTAATTATACGCGATGAAAACGGTGTTGGAATACGTATGCTTGGCGCTATGCAGGATATTACCGAACTAAAAAATAGCGAACTGCAAATTGCTAAACAAAATGCGCAATTAGTTGATCATGCCAGTAAACTAAATACCTTAAACACACTTAAGGATAGGCTAATAGCCATATTGGCGCACGACCTGCGCGGCCCCCTAAGTAGTTTAAGGGGGGTGTTTGAGCTTTTCCAGGACGACAACATATCATCAAGCGAACTGATGGAAATGATTCCTGGTGTAGTTAAAAAATTAGACTACACTTCTGATTTTTTGGATACGCTGTTATTTTGGGTTAATACCCAAATGGACAATTTTGAAAAAACGATCAAGGATTTTTATGTGAACGATGTTGTTGTTAAAGAAAAACAAAACCTGGATGACCAGGCCGCCAAAAAAGCCATTACCATAAAAATTGATGTGGAGGAAGGAACGATTGCTTTGGCCGATCCTGATTCTGTTCGCATAGTTATCCGCAATTTGGCAACCAATGCCATTAAATTCTCAAATGAAAAGGGCGTTATTGAAATTTCGGCAAAGCAGGACGGCCAGCACGTATTAATCAAGGTTAAGGATAACGGAATTGGCATGAGTGCTGAGCAAACTGAAAAACTATTTAAAGGCAAGGTTGACAGCATGAGAGGCACCCATGAGGAACTGGGAACAGGTATGGGGCTATTGTTTTGCAAGGATTTAATTGAAAAATGTAATGGGAAAATCTGGGTAAACAGCGAAAAAGGGGTAGGTACAGCGTTTTCTTTCACAATACCCCTGGGCGTAGCTGGGCAGTCGGTGTAATTACAGTAAAGTGTAGTACATAACGGCTGCCAAGCTAACGAAGCAAAAACCCTCATAACGCAAAAAGCCTCAAATCTTTCGATTGGAGGCTTTTAACTTTCTGGGTAGAGGGAAGCGGCGAAATGTCGAACTTTTTGGAGGATCTGCAAGCAATTAGTAGCGTTGAGCCATGCTTAATAACAGGGCCATCACAATGTTTGCAAAATAAACCACCCACATTTTTGTAACACTTGGTCATCTTTCAGCTATTTACGTTTGATATTTTGGCCCAAAGCAAAGGGGATGATACTTTCATACCATCCCCTTTATCATATATTCTAAACTAAAATTATAAATTATTATTGATTATCAGTGCTTTATTATTTCACCCACAATTCTGTAACACTACCACTTTAAATAGGTTGCTATCAAGAACACTGCTATCCATGGAAGTATTAGCGAAATTAAAACTAAATAGCCTTTAAGTAGTCTTTGCGAGCGCACCTCATCTTGCCAATATTCACGATAATAACTATAACGACCTTTATACTTTTTATAATTATAAAAAATCAATAATAATGTGATAAAAACACCTATTTCCCCACTTTGTTTTGAATGCAAATGCAAGTATTGAGCACTTAATGTAAAATGTACAGTTATAAATGATAGTATAAATAATATTAACATTTGAACCATGCTAATACCCAAAATTGCTCTAATGGCATCACTTCCATCTCTTTTAAAAAAGAATTGCGCCATTCTGTAATATATATAATCGAAATAAAATTTCATAGCTAATTCCCGGTTAAAGAGTCTATTCCCCCGCTGGCGCAAGTATGCAGCGCGGTCAAGTGTGCGGCGTACTTGTGCCTAAATATACTTACATAATTATCGGCTGCAAAAAATCATCGTAACAAAAAAGCCTTTAACTTTCGTTAAAGGCTTCATTCATTGTAGGTAGCGGGAGCAGGACTCGAACCTACGACCTTCGGGTTATGAGCCCGACGAGCTACCAACTGCTCCATCCCGCACTGTGTTTTAATGGTATACACTTTAACGCATAACTGTAAAAGTGGCCTCTTTAAGCTAAAAATGTAATTTACATTCCGTTTAAATTGGACTGCAAAGATATAATTCGTTTCTTTGCAGTCCAAATATTATTTTATTTATTTTTCTATGGGTCATAAGGCAGGTTTTGTAAGCATTATTGGTAAGCCAAACGCGGGTAAATCAACGTTGATGAACGCGCTTGTAGGCGAAAAAATGTCTATCATTACCCCTAAGGCTCAAACCACTCGTCACCGTATTTTAGGTATTGTGAATACGGATGATTACCAGATAGTTTTCTCAGATACTCCCGGTGTTATTAAACCGCACTACGAGTTGCATGAGCGTATGATGCACCAGGTAGACGGATCAATAGTTGATGCCGACCTGATTTTGCTGGTTACCGATATTTACGAGGAGTACGACGAAACCGACGTACTTAAAAAGCTGGAAGGCTCAAACGCGCCGCTTGCTGTATTGATCAATAAAATTGACCGCAGCGATGAGGAAACCGTAAAAGCCAAAGTTGATTTTTGGCAGGAAAAGTTAAATCCGGTTGCAGTATTTGCCATATCGGCATTGCTTGATCATAATGTAATATCAGTTATGAACTTTGTAATTGAGCATTTGCCCGAGCATCCGGCTTATTATGATAAGGATTTGCTTACCGACAGGAACGACCGCTTTTTCGCGTCGGAAATGATACGGGCGCAAATATTAAAGCAATACAAAAAAGAGATACCCTACAGCGCCGAAGTTATTGTAACCGCATTTGTGGAGGGCGAAAAGCTGCACCGCATAAGCGCCGAAATTATTGTAGAGCGCGATTCGCAAAAAAACATCATTATTGGCGAGGGCGGCAAAATGCTGAAGATAGTAGGTACCTATGCCCGTAAAGATATGGAAGATTTTTTCCAAAAGAAAGTTTTCCTGGAGATGTTTGTTAAAGTAATACCCGACTGGCGCAGCAAAAAAAATTACCTAAAACAGTTTGGGTATGAATAAATAGTTATGAGTTGTAAGTTACGAGTTTTGAGTATTCGTAATTTTGCAACTGACATTACAACATGGTAGAGTATTTGATTTACCCATAACTCACCACTCAAAACTTACAACTAAAAATGAGTAACATAGTAGCCATTGTTGGCAGGCCCAATGTAGGCAAATCAACCTTATATAACCGTTTAACCGAAAGCCGGAAAGCTATTGTCGACGATTTCAGCGGCGTAACCCGCGACAGGCATTACGGTGTAGCCGAGTGGCTGCACCACCAGTTTACCGTTATTGATACCGGCGGCTATGTAGCCAACTCGACCGATGTGTTTGAGGCCGCCATACGTGAGCAGGTAATTATTGCTATTGAAGAAGCCAGCGTTATTTTGTTTATGGTGGATGTTACCACCGGCATTACAGACCTTGACGACGAAATAGCCAGCCTGCTGCGCAAGGGCAATAAACCTGTTTTTGTGGTGGTTAACAAGCTGGATAATAACAACCAGTTAGCCGATTCGATGGTGTTTTACAGCCTGGGTTTAGGCGAGATATACAGCATATCATCCATGACTGGTGCCGGTACAGGCGAGTTGCTGGATGAGGTAGTTAAACATTTTGACGAGGAGCAACTGGAAGAAAACACCCGCCCTAAGTTTGCTATTGTAGGCAGGCCCAATGTGGGTAAATCATCCATCATTAATTCGTTGATTGGTAAGGACCGTAACATAGTTACCCCTATAGCCGGCACCACGCGCGACTCGATACATATCCACTATAACCAGTACGGGCATGATTTTATGCTAATAGATACTGCGGGGATGCGTAAAAAAACCAAGGTGAAGGAGAACATTGAGTTTTACTCGGTGATGCGTACCATTAAAGCGCTGGAAGAAGCTGACGTGGTTATCCTGATGATAGACGCGGTAGAAGGCATTGAATCGCAGGACATCAATATATTCCACCTGGCCGAGAAGAATAAAAAGGGTGTAATGATTGTAGTGAACAAGTGGGACCTGATCGAAAAAAACAATAAAACCATTAAGGTTTTTGAAGATATGATCAAGGAGAAACTGGCTCCATTTACAGATGTGCCTATTGTTTTTACATCTGTTACCGAAAAACAACGAGTATTAAAAGTGCTTGATGTGGCCCAACAGGTTTATGAGAACCGCGCCCGCAAAATATCTACCTCAAAACTTAACGAAGTGATGCTGCCTATCATTGAGCATTATCCGCCGCCATCATTAAAAGGCAAGTACGTTAAAATTAAATACATTACCCAAATAGCGGGCTCATCGCCCATGTTTGCTTTCTTTTGCAACTTGCCGCAATATGTTAAAGAACCATACTATCGCTTTATAGAAAATAAGCTGCGCGAAAACTTTGAGTTTAGCGGTGCGCCTATACAGGTATGGTTCAGGCAGAAATAGACTAAGATTTATAGGATTTAGGGATGACCGTGATTTTGTTTGATTAATGGTTTGTAGGATTTTAAAATGGGCATATTTATCTTGAGGATAAACAAATCCTATTTCATCTTTTAATCCTAAAAATCGTAGTCCTATCGCACCGCTTCAATCCCCTTTTTCAAAACCGGGTCGTTAGCGTTTATTGATTTAAAATAAGCTTCATCGCCCCATTTAAACCGTGCGGCGTATGATTTAAGCTTGGTTTTTATGAATTCTCTGGATGACGCTACATCTTTAGGATCTATACCTTTTATGCTTTGCGCCGCGTATTTTATAAAGTCACCCAACTCTTTATCGCTTACGGTATATTGTTTCAAATAAACATCTACTGAAGTATATTTATTTAATTCAGGTTGCATACGATCAAGTACATAAGCCATATACAGTTGCCTTGCCGCAATTTCTTTTACCAGTAATATATTTTGCGTGGTATCGGCCGGTACAAAAATATCGGGCATTATACCGCCGCCGCTAAATACTTTTCGGCCATTAGCGGTGTGATAAGGCGATTGTTTGGTAAAAAGGGTATCATTTAAATTATTTTGTTCCGAAAATAGCTCGCCTTTTTTCATGCGTTCTGTTAGTTCATTTCGGTAGCTTTCGGTTCCGTTTTTATATGATTTTTGGATAGATCTTCCTGATGGCGTATAATAACGGGCCACGGTAAGGTTAATGGCCGAGCCGTCTTTAAACGGGAACTGCTCCTGCACCAGGCCCTTACCAAATGAACGGCGGCCCACAATGGTGGCGCGGTCAAGGTCCTGCAAGGCCCCTGCCAATATCTCGCTCGCTGACGCAGAATTCTCATCAATCAGCACCGCTAAATTACCATGCTGAAAGTTGCCCGAATCCGTAGCAAAATAATCGGTACGTGCCTCATGCACACCCTTGGTATATACAATAAGCTGTCCACTTGTTAAAAATTCGTCGGCCAGCGCGGTAGCCGTATTTAGGTATCCGCCACCGTTTCCGCGCAGATCCAAAACAAGCTTTTGCATACCCTGTTTTTTAAGCTTTAATAGATCGGCACGAAAATCAGCATCCGTAGTAGATGCAAATTTGCTGATCTTGATATATCCGGTTAAGGGGGCAGCCATATAAGCGGCATCTAAACTGCTTAAATCAATATGGTCTTTTTTAATCTCGTAGGTATGCAATTTACCGTCATTATTTAACACGGTTAATTGCAAAGTTTCGTTGTTTTTATCTTTAAAAAGGTTATCTACCTTATCAGGTGTTAGCGATTTACCTGAAATAGGCTGGTTGTTTATAGCTATTATTTTATTACCGGCGGCAAGGCCCGCTTTGGCTGCCGGCCCGCCCGGATTAAGCTGACTAATAAACAAAGTATCGCGCAACAAAATATAACTAATACCAATGCCATTGTAGCCACCCTCTAAACGTTCGTTAACCGAGGTTGCTTGTTTTGGAGGCAGGTAAAGCGAGTGCGGGTCAAGGTTTTGCAGTAAATTATTAACGGTTACTCCTTCAATGCTATCCGTGTTTACCGAATCTACATACGTAGTACGCACCAGTTGCAGGGTTTTTGACACCTTGTCTTTGTTGGTAAATGAAAAACCAAGCTTATTATTTTCATAAGCATTATCGCTTATAAGCAGCCCAATTGTTACCCCTATAAGTATCAAAATGGTTGATCTGAAAATAATAGCAGCAGTTCTTTTCATTATACCTGCGAAGTTACAACATTGGGTGCATAGCGTTATGATTTTGAAGGCCAATAATCAAGCCATTATCAGTAATTTTACCCAATTTTGTTAAATAAAGTTTATTACATGCATAGCACCACCGAAAAGGATTCGCGTTATAACAATTTGGAGCAGATGCCCCTGTCCGAAATTCTTCAAAATATCAATAACGAGGATAAAACGGTACCTTTGGCGGTCGAAAAAGCTTTACCGCAAATTGAGGCGTTGGCAGCCGTTGTTACCAGGCAAATGAAGCAAGGTGGGCGCTTGTTTTATATTGGCGCGGGTACCAGCGGGCGGTTAGGTGTGGTTGACGCTTCCGAGTGCCCGCCAACCTTTGGGGTACCGTTTGATTGGGTGGTAGGTATTATTGCCGGTGGCGATGGTGCCATACGCAAAGCTGTTGAATTTGCCGAAGATGATATTAACCAGGCCTGGAAGGATTTGCAGGCGTTTGATATAAATAATAAAGATGTAGTGGTGGGTATTGCCGCATCAGGCACTACACCGTATGTAATTGGCGGATTAAAGGCAGCCAATCAACATAAAATTGCCACCGGCTGCGTTGTTTGCAACAGCGGTAGCCCCGTTGCCGCCGAAGCCAACTACCCCGTTGAAGTAGTTACCGGTCCCGAGTTTGTAACGGGCAGCACCCGGATGAAGGCAGGTACCGCGCAAAAGCTGGTGCTGAATATGTTAAGCACATCGGTAATGATACAGTTGGGCCGGGTAAAAGGCAATAAAATGGTTGATATGCAACTGACCAACAACAAACTGGTTGACCGTGGCACCAGAATGATAATGAGCGAGACCGGGTTAGATGAGCAAACAGCAGCCAGATTATTAAAAGAGTACGGAAGTGTGAGAAAAGTGGTGAACGTATATTTTAAAAATAGATAATTAAAAGTCTCACCCTTTAGGGGGAGATTTAGAGGGGGCTAAATGCACGAGATAGAACCATATTATAAATGGCGGGATGACTACATAGCATCGGAAGACGAATATTCGCCTTTTTATGCTACGCAGTATAATGAGTTTGAGTTTGACAAACAGATATATAACTACCTGCTGCATCCGCAATGGGATTCGTTTGGGTCAAATACTTTGTATATGAAAGTATTATTTGCCGATTACGAACGTTCATATGCTATAATAGAATTTATTGGCGAGTGGAACGATGCCATCAATAACGATATTATGCTGATGAAGCGGGAAATTATTGAGCTGATGACAGATAATGGCATTAATCATTATATCCTCATCGGCGAAAATGTATTGAATTTTCACTCATCAGATGATTGCTATTATGAAGAATGGTTTCAGGATGTAGAAGATGGCTGGATAGCCGGTATTAACTTTAGGGAACATGTAATAGAAGAGTTTAAACGTAATAATATCGACTATTACATCAACTTTGGCGGCAACCTCGATCATATAAACTGGCGCACTTTAAAACCACTTCAATTTTTTAAATTAGTAGAAGAGCAATTGACTAAAAGGTTAAATTAGATTTGAGATGATAGATTTGAGTATTGAGAATTAAAATCAGATTAGTTTCTCATATCTCCATACTCAAATCTCATATCTATAACTATATTCGTATAATAATTATAATTAAAAATGGAAAATAACACTTCAAACTACGTTTACGATAACGTAATACAAATTAACGATGCTGACGCATCACGTAAATTTATAGCAAATGTATTTTTATGGATGTTTGTTGCTTTAGGCTTATCGGCTTTTTGTGCATACTTTTTTGCTCATGACCCTTCATTAGCCGCCAGCTTACGCGACCCTGAAACAGGTGGAAATACAGGATTGGGCACAATCGTAATGTTTGCGCCGTTGGCTTTTATCCTGTTAATATCATTTGGTTTTAACCGCCTGTCGTATGCCATATTAACGTTATTGTTTATTGCTTTTGCTGTGGTAATGGGTATTAGCCTGAGCTACATCTTGCTTATGTACACTTCAGGATCAGTGTTTGGTGTATTTTTAACCACCTCGTTGGTATTTGGTGTAATGGCCATAGCAGGTTATACTACCCACCAGGACCTGACCAAATTTGGTTCTATAATGATCATGCTGCTATTCGGCATAATCATAGCTAGTTTAGTAAATTTGTTTTTACACAGCAGTGGTTTAGATTTAATTATATCTTACGTTGGAGTAGCTGTATTTGTTGGCTTAACTGCTTATGATGTACAAAAGCTAAAACGTATTGGTGCCGGCATTGAATATGGAGATGCATCAAGTAAAAAGATGGCAATTATGGGTGCGCTAACTTTATATCTTGATTTTATCAACCTGTTCCTGATGCTGCTGCGCGTTTTTGGCAGAAGAAAATAATAAAAGAGAAATAAACTATTAGAAGCCGCCCGCAAAGCGGCTTTTTTTATGCCCCTTAAATTACAATCAGAACAGATTGAAGCTTATATTGCTATTGCACCTTATAACTTAATTACGCATCTTTGCTCTGCTTATAGAGAAAGACGGAGGGATTGGACCCTGCGATGTCTTAGCAACCTGTTACCTTAACAAGGTGCTAAATTCTACTCAAGTCAATGAAGGCCTGGGACAGATAAGCGAAAGTCAATATAACACCGACTTTTCGAAATAAGCCATTTTAGTTTGCAGTTTTGAGTTAGCAGTTTGCAGTCATTTTTTTGACCCGCTGCGCACTGAAAACTGCCAACTGCTAACTGCCAACTGACAAAATGGATATTAAACAAGAACTACAAAAACGCATTCTGGTTATTGACGGGGCAATGGGTACCATGATACAACGGTACCAGTTAACCGAGGTGGATTTTCGCGGGGAAAGATTTAAAGATCACCCTTCTGACCTTCAAGGGAACAATGACCTGCTGAATATTACACGCCCGGATATCATTAAAGCTATACATGCCGAATATTTAACCGCGGGTGCGGATATTATTGAAACCAATACGTTCAGTACACAGGTAATTTCGTTGGCCGATTATCACCTGGAGGAACTGGCTTACGAGCTAAGTTACGAGGGGGCACGCCTGGCCCGCGAGGTTGCTGATGAGTTTACCGCTAAAGAACCACATAAACCCCGTTTTGTGGCCGGTGCTATTGGGCCTACTAACCGTACGGCTTCCTTATCGCCGGATGTGAACGACCCCGGCTATCGTGCCGTTACTTTTGATGATCTGGCATCTGCCTATTACGATCAGGTGCGTGGTTTGGTTGATGGCGGTGCCGATGTATTATTGGTGGAGACCATATTTGATACCCTAAACGCCAAAGCGGCTTTATTTGCTATAAACAGGTATGCCGAAGAGAGCGGCAAGCATCTGCCGGTAATGATATCGGGTACTATAACAGATGCTTCAGGACGTACCCTATCCGGTCAAACGGTGGAGGCATTTTGGAACTCTATCCGTCATGCCAACTTATTATCGGTAGGCTTAAACTGCGCTTTGGGTGCTAAAGAAATGAGGCCGCATATACAGGAACTTTCTGAAAAAGCGGATGTGTTTATTTCGGCCTACCCCAACGCGGGTTTACCAAACGAGTTTGGCCAGTATGACGAAACCGCGCATGAGACCGCGCACCAGGTTGACGATTTTATGAAAGCCGGACTGGTGAATATTGTAGGCGGTTGCTGCGGTACTACGCCCGATCATATTCAATGTATTGCCGAAAAAGCTGCTAAATATCCACCGCGTTTAATACCACAGATTGAACCTTACATGAGGTTGAGCGGACTGGAAGCAGTTACCATAACTCCCGAAAGCATTTTTGTGAACGTGGGCGAGCGTACCAATATTACCGGGTCACCAAAATTTTCAAAGCTGATATTGGCCGAAGATTATGAAGCTGCCCTATCGGTAGCGGCACAACAGGTAGAGGGCGGCGCGCAGGTGATCGACATCAACATGGACGAGGGGATGATCGATTCGGAAGCGGTGATGGTTAAGTTTTTAAACCTGGTAGCTTCTGAGCCTGATATATCTAAACTGCCTATCATGATCGACTCTTCAAAATGGTCGGTTATTGAAGCCGGTTTAAAATGTATACAGGGTAAGGGCATCGTTAACTCTATCTCCCTAAAAGAGGGCGAAGAAAAGTTTAAAGAATATGCCCGTAAAATATTAGCCTACGGCGCTGCCACGGTAGTAATGGCATTTGACGAGACCGGCCAGGCCGACTCGTTAGCGCGTCGTAAAGAGATATGCGAACGGTCGTACAATATTTTGGTTAACGAGGTGGGCTTCCCGCCGCAGGACATCATTTTTGACCCTAACATATTAACCGTAGCTACGGGACTTGAAGAGCATAACAATTACGCGGTAGATTTTATTGAAGCTACCCGCTGGATAAAACAAAACCTGCCCTATGCCAAAGTAAGCGGCGGGGTAAGTAATATATCGTTCTCCTTTAGGGGTAACAATGTGGTGCGCGAGGCTATGCACTCGGCGTTTTTGTACCATGCCATTAAAGCGGGTATGGATATGGGTATTGTTAATGCCGGGATGTTAGAGGTTTACCAGGAAATTGATAAAGAGTTATTAGAACTGGTAGAAGATGTATTGCTTAACCGTCGCGATGATGCTACCGAGCGTTTGGTTGAGTTTGCCGATAATATAAAAGGCAAGGGCAAAGAAGTGGTGCGCGACGAAGAATGGCGCAAAGCACCCGTTGCCGAGCGTTTATCGCACGCGCTGGTAAAAGGTATCATTGAATATTTGGATGACGACGTAGAGGAAGCCAGGCAAGCCTACGCCAAACCGCTGGAAGTTATTGAAGGTCCGTTAATGGACGGGATGAACGTGGTGGGCGATTTGTTTGGCGCGGGCAAGATGTTTTTGCCGCAGGTGGTAAAATCTGCCCGGGTAATGAAAAAGGCGGTGGCCTATCTCCTACCCTTTATCGAACTGGAAAAACAGCGTGTTATTGATGCCGGCGAAGATAGCAGCGGCAGCCGTGCCAACGCCGGTAAGGTATTAATGGCCACCGTAAAAGGCGATGTGCACGATATTGGTAAAAACATTGTAGGCGTAGTATTGGCCTGTAATAATTTCGAGGTAATAGACCTTGGGGTGATGGTGCCTGCACAGCGTATTATTGAAGAAGCCAAAAAGCAGGAAGTTGATATTATTGGCCTAAGCGGATTGATCACCCCATCGTTAGATGAGATGGTGCATTTTGCGAAGGAGATGGAGCGCCAGGAGTTTACTATTCCGCTGATTGTGGGTGGTGCTACCACCTCGCGGATACATGCGGCGGTAAAGATCGCGCCTAATTATTCCGGGGCGGCTATACATGTGCTGGATGCATCGCGAAGCGTAACGGTTTGCAGTAACCTGATGAACCGCGATACCCGCGATGCTTACATACAAGGCATTAAAGACGAGTACGAAAAAGCACGCGAGGCCCACGCCAATAAAAAGTCAGACAAGCGTTTTGTAACTTTGGAACAGGCCCGTGCAGATAAATTTCAGATAGACCTGGATAAGGTCGCTCCAAAACCTGCCTTTACCGGCACTAAGGTTTTTGAAGCCTATCCGCTGGCGGAGTTGGTGCCATATATCGACTGGACACCGTTTTTCCATACGTGGGAGCTGCGCGGCAGCTACCCTAAAATATTTGACGATAAGTTTGTGGGTGTGGAGGCCAAAAAGCTATTTGATGATGCGCAGGTTTTATTAAACAAAATTGTTAAAGAGAACTTGCTGCAGGCAAACGGCGTTATTGGTTTTTGGCCGGCCAATACCGTGGGCGATGATATTGAGTTATATACCGACGAAACCCGCACGCAGTTATTGAGCCGCATACATACCCTGCGCCAGCAATCAGAGAAAGTTAAAGGCGAACCTTATTATGCCCTGTCGGATTTTATCGCCACCAAAGAAAGCGGCGTGGCCGATTATTTTGGCGGATTTGCCGTAACCACCGGTATTGGCTGCGACGAGCTGGTTGCCGAATTTGAACGAGATTACGACGATTACAACAGCATTATGGCCAAGGCCCTTGCCGATAGGTTAGCCGAGGCCTTCGCCGAAAAGATGCACGAGCTGGTACGTAAAGAATATTGGGGCTATGCCCAAAACGAGCATTTAAGTGTTGAGGAACTGGTAAAAGAAGAGTATGCAGGCATACGCCCGGCACCGGGTTATCCCGCCTGCCCCGAGCACACCGAGAAGACCACCTTGTTTGATTTGCTGAAAGCCGAACAAAACGCCCACATGCACCTAACCGAAAGCCTGGCCATGACACCGGCAGCATCCGTAAGCGGGTTTTACTTTGCGCACCCGCAATCGCGGTATTTTGGGTTAAATAAAATTAGTAAGGACCAGATAGAAGATTACGCCAAACGTAAAAAAATGAGCGTGGATACGGTTGAAAGATGGTTGGGGCCTAATTTGAATTATTAGCCCCTCCGAAGGAGTCCTACGGACCCGACCCCCTGAAGGTAGTATAAACAAAAGAGCTGCGCTGAGTTTCAGTGCGGCTCTTTTGTTATGATGACTTTTTCTTTAAATAAACATTTAGCACTTCTCTAGCGTAATAGTAAGCTCTCTGTTTACTTCGTAACCAAAAAACTCCTATAATTGGAATTAGTATTACATAATAGCGCCAATCATTATAAAACTGAATTAATATTATTGTTGATCCTAACAAAACCGTAGTTAATAAAACCCTGGAAAATGCATATAGCGCGCTAAAATCTTCTACTCTTTGATCTTTTTCACCGTTGGCGCTACGCATTGCGATAGCAAATAATACATCGTTTTTTGCAGAATTATTTCCGCTGTCGCTTAACAACAATTGTTTTACTTCGTTGCTATGATAAAAACGAACTTTCCAGATTCCTTTTCCATCTAATAATTTTGAAGATGGTTTACCGCCCCATGTAAAAAAGTAAAAATCCTCTAACCAACTACTAAAGGTGTTTATTGTATAACCCAATAAAAATGCAGCAACTGTATAGGGAATTATCATGTCTTTATCGAACGTTGTATCAAAAAACATTAATAACGCCATTAGTATTAAAAATCCTGGCACAATTGAAGATAGTATATCGTATGCTTTAAAATTCATAAGCTAACTTTTATCGACCATAATAAGATTCAATACCATAAGCCTTCAGAGTACTATTATATACAGGTGCTGGGTACCCTCTGTTACTTTTAAAATCTCGAGCAAATTCAAAATTCTTTACATAAAAAGTAATATAATCGAGTTGCAAATCTAAAATAACGTAACCAGCTTGATTATTAGTTATTCTAGTTTTAGGGTAACAAGTATATGCTAAATAATCTGAACTAGCATTGCCAAACAGAGTATATTTCGGATTTACAGTTTTGAGAAAATCATAACTTCTACCGGAGTCACGCCCGTGATGGGGCGCAAATAAAACATCCACATCTGTAATCATTTCTTTAAAGTTCCTATTGGCTAAAATTGCATTCCAGGTACTGTCTTCACTATCTCCTCCAAACAGTATTTTCCAATTTCCACCTCCCTTTTTTGGTGGAGTGTATAACAATACATAGGAACTATCATTATAGTTGCCTTTTTGTACTGCCGCATCTATTAGCTCCTGTGTAGGTGCTAATATTGTAATATTATCTAAATCAAAATAATTGTACGAGTTTCCCTGTAAGTATGTGCGTCGAGGAACTGATGTATTAGTTCCGTCTCTGAGACTTTTATAAAATTTCCAATCTTCTTTATTATAGCCACCCCCACTAAAATCAGTTAGTTCTTTTTGATTATCCGTGTCCCAAAAGCAAGCAATTTTAAAATTATTAAATAAATCTTTGATTCCGTCCAAATGATCCATATCTGGGTGTGTAATAATAAACCTAAAAATGTCATTTAGACCTAGAGAGTTTTTTAAATAGTCAATAGGATTATCAGGAGATTTTTTTTGTTGATAGTCTTTTTTGTTGGATGGGACATTAGTTCTATCTCGCATATGATGGCGCATATCTGAATTTTTTACTGCAGTTTCTTCTGGAGTGTCATTATCATCATATGCATTGCTGACGTCAATAACAGTGGTTCTTCCCGATTCTTCGTGTTGTATGATATTGCAATCACCCTCAAGAACGTTTAAAAAATGAATTTTGGACATAGCGGTTAAGGTTATAAAATAAAGATAACAGAAAAGTTACTAAAATCAATGATTGAGAGTTATTATTTGATTATTAGCGAGTTACTCTCGCCCTTGTTAGTGTTTCACCAACAAGAACCGGGATGTAATAATTAAAATGCGACTTTATTTATATAATTAAGTTAGTCTATATTTACAAGAAAATGATTTTATGAACCACTTTGACCCACATTATTTTATCTTTCAATTACCCCTATACAGAGAAATAGAAATCGATAAGGCTAATTCAGATTCTTTTATACAACTAATGAGGTTTAATGGTAGCATAGATGAATATAGTCCAGTTTTGAAAGAAAATACAACATATAAAATAGATAATAGGCCAAGTAATGATATAAGTGCGGGTTACGATCATTATGTTTCGCTTTATAAGGGTTTTCGTAAGTTTGAGCTTATATGCACACGAAATGGCAATCGAATGGTGATATACCTTCGAGTTTTCGAAACTAAGAAAGATGTTTTTTTTGTTGAAAAAATAGGTCAATTTCCCTCAATCGCGGATTTAGAAATAGCAAAAATTAAAGAGTATTCGATTATATTAAAAAATGACAAACTAAAGGAAATTTCTAAAGCTGTCGGTTTGGCTGCTCATGGGGTCGGTATAGGATCATTTGTATATTTACGTCGAGTGTTCGAGTTTCTAATCGAGGAAGCTCATTCTATTGCTAAAGAAGATGAGGGGTGGGACGAAAGTAAATATTTAGCGCACCGAATTAGTGATAAGATTGAGTTGCTAAGCCATCATTTACCAACTTTTTTGGTTGAAAATAAGGGTTTGTACGGTATTTTGAGTAAGGGAATTCATGAATTGACCGAAGATGAATGTTTAAGTTATTTTGAAATTGTTAAAGTAGGTATCGAGTTTATTTTAGATGAAAAACTTGAAAAAGCTTTAAAAGAAAAAAAGATTGCAGAAGCTAAACGTCGTATTCAGGAGACAACAAAAGACCTAAAATGACACTTTGCCCTTGTTGGTGTTGTCCCCCGCTGGCGCAAGTATGTCGGGCGGGCGGGTGCGCAAAAGCTACTTGTGCCTACTATTAATTAGGCTAAAGCCAATAAATGCTATGCTTTATGGTCCGTTGGTTAAAAC
>NZ_JBDTJZ010000101.1:0-8066 GCF_039935595.1 Mucilaginibacter sp.
TGCTTAAACCTATTGCCAACCAGGAAGTATGGGCATCAGGAGTTACTTATTACCGTAGCCGCTCGGCGCGTATTGAAGAATCAAAAGACGCCGGTGGCGGTACTTTTTATGATAGGGTATATAATGCCGAACGTCCGGAATTGTTTTTTAAAGCTCCGGCTTACCGTACAGTAGGTTCGGGAGCTGATGTGCGTATCCGTAAAGATTCAAAATGGAACGTACCTGAGCCCGAATTAACTTTATTTGTATGCTCGGCCGGTACTATTGAAGGTTATACTTGCGGTAATGATATGTCATCGCGCGATATTGAAGGCGAAAATCCACTATATCTGCCGCAGGCAAAATCATATAATGGCGCATGTGCTATTGGTCCATGTTTGTTGGTTAGCGAATCGCCAATAAAAGCAAATTCAGCTATTGGTATCGAAATAGTAAGAAACGGCTCGGCTGTTTTTGCTGAGCAGATATCTATCGATCAAATGAAAAGAACACATACCGAATTGGTGAGTTATTTAACCAAAGAACTTGACTTTGAATTCGGCGCATTTTTAATGACCGGCACAGGCATTATTCCTGCTGATGAATTCACTTTAAATATTGGTGATGTGGTTAAAATAACAATTGAAGGTATTGGTACATTAGAAAATACAGTAACGTCATGATAGAAGGACAACAAATTATAGGTTTTGAAGAGTCTGGCGAAGGTACAGATGTTGTAAAATCAATTAACCCGGGTACGGGCGAAACTTTAGGGCAGTTTAAAAAAGCTACCCCTGCCGAAGTGGATAAAGCGGTTGCTAAAGCAGCAGCAGCTTTTCAGGTTTATCGTAAAAAATCAGGCAAAGAAAAAGCAGCGTTTTTAGAAGCTGCTGCAGATGAGATAGTAGCTTTAGGCGATGCTTTAGTTAGCATTTGCTGTGCAGAATCTGGCTTGCCGCAAGGCCGTATACAAGGCGAGGTAGGCCGTACAGCCGGACAACTGCGTTTATTTGCATCATTGTTAAAAGATGGTTCATGGGTTGATGCACGTATTGATACAGCTATCCCTGACCGCCAGCCATTACCAAAAGCGGATATCCGTTACATGCAAATGGCATTGGGTCCGGTTGTAGTATTTGGTGCAAGTAACTTCCCGCTGGCATTCTCGGCAGCAGGTGGCGATACAGCTTCGGCTTTAGCTGCAGGCTGCCCGGTAATAGTTAAAGCACACTCATCACACCCGGCAACAGGTAATATGGTGGGCAAAGCAGTTGCTAAGGCAGCAAAAGCAACCGGTATGCCTGATGGTGTATTCTCTGTATTGTATGGAGACGGATCAACCGTAGGTACACAATTAGTTAAACACCCGGAAGTTAAAGCCGTAGGTTTTACAGGCTCATACGGTGGTGGTAAGGCATTGTTTGATTTAGCCGCAGCACGTGAGCACCCTATACCTGTTTATGCCGAAATGGGCAGCACCAACCCGGTATTTATTTTGCCCGAAACGGTAAAAAGCCAGGCCGAAGGTTTTGCTAAAGGATTTTCGGGTTCGGTAACTTTAGGTGTTGGTCAGTTTTGTACCAACCCGGGTATGTTGATCTACGAAAATACCGAAGACGGCAAACAATTAACCGGTAAATTGGAAGAGCATTTTGCACAAACCAATGGCGGTGTGATGTTAGGAAGCAATATTTACAGATCATATAATGATGGTGTTGCTAAGCATTTAGCTACCAGCGGTGTTGAGACTTTGGCAAAAGGGGTGCAATCTGATGCTTTAAATGTGGCATCGCCTATATTATTTAAAACAAACAGTCAGGTATTGGGCGATCATCCTGATCTGTCTGAAGAGATATTTGGCCCAACCAGCTTAGTGGTTGAAGCACAATCAAAAGAAGATATATTAAATATAGCACGCAACCTGTCAGGTCACTTAACCGCTACAGTTCACGGTACTGAAAAAGATTTGACAGATTATAAAGACCTGTTGGATATTTTAGAGCAAAAAGTTGGCCGTGTGATTATCAACGGTTTCCCTACCGGCGTTGAGGTGTGCAGTTCAATGGTACACGGCGGACCGTTCCCTTCAACATCTGATGTAAGGAGCACTTCGGTTGGTACTGCAGCAATCTTCAGGTTTACCCGCCCAATTTCATACCAGGGTATGCCGCAGTCATTATTGCCTGATGAGTTGAAAAACTCAAATCCTTTAGGCATTTGGCGATTGGTAAATAACACATTAACAAAAGATACTATATAATATAAATATAAGGGATCGGGAACTTACAGGTTGCCGATCCCTTTTTTAATAATACAATAAAGATTATGGCAAAGTTTCGCAGTGCAGATTGGTTCGGTACAAAGGATAAAATGGGTTTCCTTTATCGCAGTTGGATGAAAAATCAGGGTATGCCCGAGGATATGTTTGATGGGCGCCCCGTAATAGGTATATGTAACACCTACTCGGAACTTACCCCTTGTAACGCCCACCTTCGCGATATTGCAGAGAGCGTGCGCCGTGGTGTGTTAGAAGCTGGTGGTTTCCCGGTTGAGTTCCCTATCATGTCGTTAGGCGAAACCTTATTAAAGCCTACCGCCATGCTTTTCCGCAACCTGGCGAGCATGGATGCCGAAGAATCAATAAGAGGTAATCCTATTGATGGTGTGGTATTACTTACCGGTTGCGATAAAACTACCCCATCAACCTTAATGGGTGCTGCCAGTGTTGATTTACCTACACTTGTTGTACAGGGCGGCCCTATGCTTAACGGCAAGTTTAAGGGCGAGGATATTGGCTCAGGCACTGCCTTATGGAAATTTAACGATAAGTTGAAAACCGGCGAAATGACCTATGACGAGTTTGCCGAGGCAGAAAGCTGCCAGTCGCGCAGCCCGGGTCATTGTATGACGATGGGTACAGCATCAACCATGGCAGTTATGGTTGAAGCCTTAGGTATGTCATTAAGTGGCATGGCTGCTATCCCGGCTGTTGATTCTCGTAAGAAAAGAATAGCGCAGCTATCGGGTCGCCGTATTGTAGATATGGTTAAAGAAGATCTTCGCATATCTAAAATATTAACCCGCGAGGCATTTGAAAATGCTATTAAGATAAACGCAGCTGTTGGTGGTTCAACCAACTTTGTTATCCACTTAACCGCAATTGCCGGTCGTGTGGGTATTGATCTTAACATTGATGATTTTGATAACCTGGGCTCAAAAATGCCATTGTTGTTAAACCTGATGCCTTCCGGTAAATTTCTGATGGAAGATTTTTACTATGCCGGTGGTTTACCAGCTATCATAAAACAAATACAGTCTGAGCTGCACATGGGAGCTATAACCGTTACAGGCCAGTCTCATGCTGAAAATATTGCCAATAGCGGTACCATTTACAATAGCGACGTTATTTACACCTACGACGCACCATTGATACCTGAAGCCGGAACAACTGTACTTAAAGGTAACCTTGCGCTTAACGGGTGTGTTATAAAGCCATCTGCCGCTACGCCTGCGCTGATGCAGCACACTGGTCGCGCTGTGGTGTTTGAAAATATTGAAGATTACCACGCACGTGTTGATGATCCGAATTTGGATATTGACGAAACCTGCGTAATGGTACTTAAAACGGTGGGCCCTGTGGGTTACCCGGGTATGCCCGAAGTTGGTAATATGCCATTGCCTAAAAAACTATTGGATAAAGGTGTTACCGATATGGTGCGGATATCAGACGGCCGTATGAGCGGAACTGCTTTTGGTACCGTTATCCTGCACGTATCGCCGGAGTCGGCCATTGGTGGCAATTTAGGTTTGGTACAAAACGGCGATATGATAACACTGGATGTGCCTAAAAAGCTGATCCAACTGGAAGTATCAGACGAGGAACTGGAGGCCCGCCGCAAAGTATGGCAGGCACCACCTGCAATGGCCGAGCGTGGTTACGTTAAAATGTATATTGACACGGTACAGCAGGCAGATAAAGGCGCTGACCTTGGCTTTCTGGTAGGCGGCTCAGGCTCCAAAGTAACCCGCGATTCGCATTAATAACTTAAACAACTATTATGGCCCTTATAATTGTCTTTTTATGTGTTTTAAGTCTTATCCTGTTAATTACATGGGCAAGGATCAATACATTTTTGGCTTTTCTGCTGGTATCAACTATGGCCGCGTTGCTGTTAGGCATGCCGGTAAACAAAATAGTAGGCTCTATTAGCAAAGGCATAGGCGATACCTTAGGGTCATTGGTAATCATTATAGTATTGGGTGCCATGCTGGGTAAACTGGTGGCCAGTAGCGGGGCGGCTCAAAAAATTGCATCGGTACTAAAAATATTTTTTGGTCCTAAGTATGTTACCTGGGCCATGACTATTACCGGCTTTATTGTAGGTATACCATTGTATTACAATGTAGGGTTTGTGTTGCTTATCCCCATTATATTTTCGGTAGCGTATAATTATAAACTGCCCCTTGTGTATGTAGGATTGCCTATGCTGGCCTCGCTTTCGGTAATGCATGGTTTTGTGCCCCCCCACCCATCGCCAACGGCGTTGGTAGTACAGTTTCATGCTGACATAACCAAAACATTTTTTTACGGCATTATCATTGCCGTACCGGCAATTGTTATAGCCGGGCCGCTTTTTGCCGCCACTTTAAAAAATTTAAAATCAAACTCAGTAATAGCACAGCCGCAAGAAATGGCTGATGATGAATTGCCGGGTATTACCAATAGTATATTTTCATCGCTACTACCAGTAATATTAATTGGTATAACGACTTTAATTGCCAAATTTTCTGGCAACCACCCCCGAATTCAGGAAATAGTTATGTTTTTGGGCGATGCCAATATAGCTATGATAGGTACAATTTTTATAGCTACCTATAGTTTGGGTGTAGCACAGGGTAAAAATGTAGGCCAGGTTATGGAATGTTATACCGAAGGTGTAAAAGATATTGCCATGATACTGCTTATTATAGCCAGCGCCGGCATATTGAAGCAAATTTTTGTTGACAGTGGCGTAAGCGATCAAATGGCTGCTATATTAAAAGGTATCAATTTGCCCCCATTGCTGTTAGCCTGGATAATTACTGCAATTTTAAGATTATGCCTGGGTTCGGCTACCATTGCAGGTTTAACGGCAGCTGGTATTGTATATCCTTTAACTTTAAACGGTGCGGTTGACGTTAACTTAATGGTACTTTCGGTGGGCGCCGGCAGTTTGTTTTGCTCGCATGTTAATGACACCTCATTTTGGATGTTTAAAGAGTATTTTGGCTTGTCAATGAAAGATACATTTCGCTCATGGTCATTAATGGAGACCCTTGTTTCGATTATTGGCCTGATAGGTGTTTTGTGTATTAATATGGTAATTTGATGCTATAAAAGAGCCATTTAAATACGAGTTTTATATAAAATAGTGCTTTAATAACTGTCAAATGGCAGTTTATTACTAATAAAATATAAAATAAAGTTATAATTAACTGATTTTCAGATAATTATTTTTGAGAGCAGATTGTGAATAAAGAAATTTGTTTGTATATATTTATAAACCATTTTAATAAACCATTTAAACCGAACATCAGTATAAGGTCATTTGCAGGCGGCGCTATTAGCATTGCTTGTTTTTTTCTTTTGATTAAAATTGATTGCGTATGGAAAAGTTAAATACTGTTATTGGAGCCGGGCAGGCAGAGGGTGATATAAATGAAGCTGCAATAGCGCTTAATAACTGTGCTGTGCAAAATGATCAGGATTTATGGTTTTCTTTCAGAAACGGTGATCAAAAGGCCTATACCTTATTGTTAAGGAGCCATGCTAATATATTATTTAGTTATGGTTGCAAGTTTTCAAAGGACGAAGATTTTATTAAAGACTGTATACAGGATGTTTTTTTTGAACTGTGGAACCGTCGTGATAAAATAAGCCAGGCGGCCAATGTAAAGGCCTATCTATTTAAATCACTAAGACTAAGAATTTTTCGTGAACAATCTAAATGGAGAAGTTCAGAATCATTTGAGGACAGCATCTTATTTAAGGATGAGTTTAATATCGAGTCGCACCTGATACAGGAGCAAACCACCAAAGAAATAAGCGGCAAGCTGCAAACCATTTTAACAACGCTTACTGAAAGGCAGAAAGAAATACTTTATCTTCACTTTTTTGAAGACATGGATCATGCAGGCATTGCCCGCATTATGGGTTTAAACCGCCAATCCGTATATAATCTACTTTACCGCTCAATTACTACCCTCCGTAAAAAGGCTGAGTTTATTAATTTTTTTTAAATTTTAATAGCCTTATTATCAGTCTTTTATTTGTAATGTTAAATTTATAAAAATAAACCTGTTGTTTATTGAGTAGATTTTTGATGTTTGTGCATCTATATTGTTACAAAACCGCTATAAACTATTTTCATGACCAAATACATCGCCTATAAGGTAGAGGATTTTCTATTGGATGAATCTTTTATTGATTGGGTATTAAACAATTCTGAAAAGGAGGCTATTTTCTGGAACGCGTGGATTGCCGCGCATCCAACAAGTTTGCCTGCAGTTAATACGGCAAAAAAAGCCTTATTAGCATTGCATATAAAGCCGGCCCGTCAGCTTAGTGAGGAAGAATTGAACCAAATGGTAGGTTTTGTTGAAGCAAAAACACAGGCTGCCCCCGCACCCCAACGCGCAGATAGATATAAGATAGTACGGAACCCCTCATTTTCATACCCTGTTGCGGCACTTTTAATTATGGGTATTATTATCGGGGCTGTTTTTTTTAAGGGCTTAAAACCAACAGTAGCACCACAGCATAACGTTAACACACTGGTAAGCCGAATAAAAACACAAACAAACCATTCTGCTTTGAGCATGCTTATAAAGCTTCAGGATGGTTCTTCCGTTATTTTAAAGCCGGGAAGCAGCTTAACCTATCCTACAATATTTACCGGTAAAAAAAGAGACGTTTCTTTAAATGGCGAAGCTTTTTTTGAGATACATAAAGATGCCTCACGGCCTTTTTATGTTAACAGCGGCGATTGGGTTACGCGGGTAGTTGGTACCAGTTTTACAATCAAGGCATTTAATAATACCAAAGGATATAAGGTGGTGGTAAATACGGGTAAAGTATGCGTATCAAAAAAGGACAACAGCAATTTAAATATAGTGCGTAGCAAACAGATATACCTGGTGCCTAACCAGCAGCTAACTTTTAATACAGTTAATAAAAGCCTGGTAAAGCAAACCTTGGTTAAACCGCTCATGCTTTCGCAAGATGTATCAAAAAATATATTCACTTTTTATGATACACCTTTTAATAAAGTGGTAACCACGCTTGAGCAGGCATACAACGTTAATGTTATATATAACGAAAAAGAAATGGGCGGATGCCCGTTAACAGCATCATTGGCTGACGAGCATTTACTGGAGAAGCTTGACCTGATATGTAAAGCGTTAAATGCCAAATATTATATAAGCCAGGACGGACAAATTATTATGCAGGGCAAGGGTTGCAATGCAAGTAACACAAATTCAAATTAAACTTAATTATACAACATTAAACCAAATTAAAAATATGAGATAAAAAACTACTTGAAAATCCAAAAAAAAATCGACAGTGTTTCGGGACACTGTCGACATTGCCCCATCAAATTCTTAACGAATTTTATACAGCTATTAGGCTGTATATGAAGGGTTTTGTGTCAAATCTTAAATCAAATTTAACATTAACAAAATTATGAAAAAAAAGTCATTAACCTTAGTAATTATGCGTATTACTTTAGTTTATGCTACTATAATTTTCTCTCTCGGCACCTCGTTTGCAAATAATGTAAATGCACAGGTGGGCCTTGATAAGCAAATTACACTTAAGGTAGCTAATAATGAATTCAGCGATGTGCTCAATACTATCCAGAAGCTTTCGGGCGTAAAATTTGCATATAGCTCAGCAATTATTCAACCAAGCAGAAAAATTACCATATCTGCCAATAACAGAACCGTTGAAAGTATATTAAATGAGATCTTACCACAATTAAATCTTACTTATGATGCTTCTGGTACATCTGTTATTATAACCAGCGCCCCAGCCAAACCAGCTGTAT
>NZ_JBDTJZ010000102.1:0-30120 GCF_039935595.1 Mucilaginibacter sp.
CGAGGACCCACACTTTTTTGTGATGCCCGACGTAGGTACAGAAATAGCCGAAATAGAAAAATCAGATCTGCCTGCCGAAGAAAAAATTGCCCGCAAGGATGAGCTAATGCGCGATTTCTCGATCAAATCTGAACGGATACACTCGGTTAACCAGTTGCTTAAGGCTTATACCTTATTTGAAAAGGACACCGAATATATTTTAGATGAAGGCAAAGTAAAAATTGTTGATGAGCAAACCGGCCGTATTATGGATGGCCGCCGTTATTCTGACGGGTTGCACCAGGCAATTGAAGCTAAAGAAAATGTAAAAGTTGAGGATGCATCGCAAACCTTTGCTACCATTACGCTGCAAAACTACTTCCGTATGTACCACAAACTTTGCGGTATGACGGGTACTGCCGTTACCGAAGCGGGCGAGTTTTGGGAAATATATAAATTGGACGTGGTAGAAATACCAACCAACACACCAACCAGCCGTAAGGACATGCAGGACCTGGTATACCGCACCGTGCGCGAAAAATACAATGCTGTGGCCGAGGAGATAGCAAAACTTACAGAAGCGGGCCGCCCGGTATTGGTGGGTACCACTTCGGTTGAGATATCAGAACTATTGAGCCGCATGTTAAAATTACGCGGCATTAAACATAATGTACTGAATGCCAAAATGCACCAAAAAGAGGCCGAAATTGTTGCCGAAGCCGGTAATGCAAGTACGGTAACCATAGCTACCAATATGGCTGGCCGTGGTACGGATATTAAATTAGGCCCCGGTGTAAAAGATGCAGGCGGTTTAGCCATTGTAGGTACTGAGCGCCATGAATCGCGCCGTGTTGACCGCCAGTTGCGCGGTCGTGCGGGCAGGCAGGGCGACCCGGGTTCGTCACAGTTCTTTGTATCGTTAGAGGACAACCTGATGCGTTTATTTGGATCAGAGCGTATATCAAACCTGATGGTGAAGATGGGAATTGAGGAAGGCGAAGTTATACAACACTCCATGATATCAAACTCCATTGAGCGCGCGCAGAAAAAAGTAGAAGAAAACAACTTTGGTATACGCAAGCGCCTGTTAGAGTATGATGACGTGATGAACTCGCAGCGTACAGTTATTTACACCAAACGTAAAAACGCTTTATTTGGTAACAGGCTTGATGTGGATATTAACAACACTATTTTTGATGTGGTTGAAGATATAGCTACAGAATATAAGGATTTGAATAATCATGAAGGTTTCCGTCTGGAGATTATCCGCATATTCTCTGTTGATACAGATATAACTCACGATGAATTTGCAGCGCAGAATGTAAACAACCTTACCGACAAAGTATTTTTAGAGGTAACCGATTTTTACAAACGCAAATCAGAAGCTATCGCGCAGCAGGCATACCCTGTTTTAAAGGATGTTTATGATACCCGCGGCAACCTGGTTGAAAATATTGTTGTACCGTTTACAGATGGCATACATGGTATGCAAATAGTTGTTCCGCTTAAAAAAGCAATAGAGAACAACGGCCAGGAAGTAGTGAGATCGTTCGAAAAGAATGTTACACTGGCCCTTATTGATGACGCCTGGAAAGAACACCTGCGCGAAATGGACGAGCTAAAGCAATCGGTACAAAACGCTGTTTACGAACAAAAGGACCCTTTATTGGTTTATAAGTTTGAATCGTTTGAGTTGTTCCGCCAGTTGTTGGCCAGCGTAAATAAAGAATTAGTGAGCTTCCTGTTTAGGGGTGGTATTGCGTCACAGCAAGCGCCGGAGGAGGTGCAGGAAGCGCGCCCGCAGCCCAAAACTGATAATAAAAAAATACGCACCTCAAAACCCGAACTGGTAAGCGAGGGTGGCAATTATAGCGACATGCCCGAAGACTTGCGCCAAATTCAAAAAGCAAGTCCGGTTAGGGTTGAGCAAAAAATTGGGCGCAATGACCCTTGCCCATGTGGCAGTGGTAAAAAATATAAAAACTGCCATGGTGTAGGCCAGGCGTAATATATATTTTAATTGTTCATCTCGAGTGACAACGAGAAATCTATACATATGCCCGCAAATATTAGCGAGTGTATAGATCTCTCACTATCGTTCGAGATGACAAAATAATTAAGTAAAATGAAAAACACATCCGTTTATAAAGCACTTTTTTGCTGTATAGCCGGATGTGTTTTTTTTATGCCGATATTTGCCCAGGAGCGCGGCAAAGTTGAAGTAATAAAGGACCCACGCATTGATACGCTGATTGCCAAACGGTTTAGCTTTAAGGATAATGCCGCGGCATCTGCCCCTTTCTCGTCAAACGGGTATAGGGTGCAGCTATACAGCGGATCGGACCGTAAGGCTGCCTATAGTGCACAGGCAAAGTTTCAGGAAAAATACCCTGAAATACATACCTATATTACTTACATTCAACCTAATTTTAAAGTTCGTGCCGGCAATTTCAGGACACGGCTTGGGGCCGAAAAAATGACGCAGCAACTTAAAGGGCTATTTTTTGGCCTTTTTATAATACCCGAAAAAATAGATCCGACTAAAGCAGACCAATCCAATGATTAAACAGCAGATACAGGAATTAGCAAAAAATATTTTTAATGATGTAGTAGCCAATCGCCGCCATTTACATAGCCATCCTGAGCTTTCATTTCATGAAGTGGAAACCTCGGCTTTTGTAGCATCAAAGCTGGATGAACTGGGTATTGCCTATACCAAAATGGCCGATACCGGGCTGGTTGCTTTAATAAAAGGCGATAAGCCCTCAACCAATGTGGTTGCCCTACGCGCCGATATGGATGCTCTGCCTATTACCGAGGCTAACGAGGTCCCTTATAAATCACAAAATACAGGTGTTATGCACGCCTGCGGGCACGATGTGCATACCTCATCATTATTAGGCGTTGCTAAAATATTAACCGCCTTAAAAAGCGAGTTTGGCGGTACAATTAAATTAATATTTCAACCCGCCGAAGAGAAATTACCCGGCGGTGCCAGTATTATGATCAAGGAAGGCGTTTTAGAGAACCCCAAACCACAAGCCGTTATAGGCCAGCACGTAATGCCATTGATAGACGCCGGTAAAGTAGGTTTCCGTTCGGGCCAATATATGGCATCGACTGATGAATTGTACGTTACCGTTACGGGCAAAGGCGGCCATGCCGCACAGCCCCAGCAAAACATTGACCCGGTAATTATTACCGCGCATATATTAACTGCCTTGCAACAGGTGGTAAGTCGTTTTTCTGATCCTAAAAGCCCTTGTGTACTTTCGTTTGGTAAAGTAACCGCTAATGGCGCAACCAACGTTATTCCCAACGAGGTTAAGCTGGAAGGTACCTTCAGGGCGCTTGATGAAAAATGGCGCGCCGAGGCTCATCAAAAAATGGTAAAAATGGCTACAGGCATTGCCGAAAGTATGGGTGCTACCTGTGATTTTAATATAGTTAAAGGCTATCCCTTCCTGACCAACGAACCAAAACTAACCGCCTCAGCCCGCGGCTTTGCCGAAGATTATTTAGGTAAAGAAAACGTGCTTGACCTTGATATATGGATGGCCGGCGAAGATTTTGCCTATTATACCCAGGTAACTGATGCTTGTTTTTACCGTTTAGGTACACGTAACGAAAGCCGTGGCATTACTTCATCTGTACATACCCCAACTTTTGATATTGAAGAAACCGCTTTAGAAACAAGCGTGGGACTAATGGCATATATTGCGGTTAAACAGTTGGGTAATTAGTTCATAGTTGATGGTTCATAGATCATAGTAGCTGCCTGCTCATGTTAAAAAAGATATTCCTTTTTCTTTTTATACTTTTATCCGGCAGCTACACTTACGCCCAGCGTTTTAATCCCGATACAGTGCTCACTGTAGTTATTGATTCGGCGATAAACATCAAATCGCATAAGCTTACCGCGCAGGATTTTATTGATGCCGTAGTGGCCGATACCGGCTTTTATAAAGCCTTCCGTAATATGAAGCGCTATAACTTTATTGCCGATAACCATATTTACACCTACGATAAAAAAAATAAAGTTGATGGCGAATTGTACCGCCTTATCAAACATTCTGTAGTTAACGGTCACCCTAAAACGCAATATTTGGCCAAACAGGATAAGGGCAATATGTTTAAAAAGAATGGCAAGTACCAGCTATATACCGTAGAGATGTTTGATTATATTTTTACTAATGCCTATAATTCGGAGTTTAGCAGTTCGGATGGATTTTTAAAAATTAACGGCAAAAATCAATCCTATAAAGAAAAGCTTAAAACCCTCATTTTCTCGCCGGGACGAAAGGTAACAGGCATCCCATTTTTAAGCAGTAAAAGCGAAATTTTCGGCAGCGATATGCGCCAGTTTTATTACTATGAATTTGCACGCGGCAAGTATCTGGACTCTATCCCCGTATACCGCTTTAAAGTAATTAAAAAGCCAAGCATAGCCGACGGGGACGTTATGATACGCGAGCTGACCACCATATTTGATATGCGCACTTTTAAAATACTGGGGCGCTATGTGGATATGAGTTACAGCAACCTGTTTTTTGATTTTGATGTGAAGATGAATATTGAGCTGGTGCCCTTTAACAACGAGCTGTTACCCGCCAAAGTAAGCTACCAGGGCACTTGGAACATCCCATTTCATAAAGAAGAACGGGCAAGCTTTTTGATATTGCAGCGAGATTATAGCAGTAAATAATCACTTATTCGGTTAAAGACAATATATTTCCGTCGGGGTCTTTAAACCAGGCCACTTTTGAGTTATTAGGCGATATCCATATGCCTAATTCGTCCTGCTGCATAAAATCGTATTTTTCAAAGGTTATACCTTTATCGTTTAAGGCACGAATAACATCTTCAATGTTGGTCACGTTCCATCCCAATGTGGTAAAGTTGTGTGGGGTAAGCACCGGGACCATTATAACGCGCAATAATGTACCATTGGCATCAAACTCCAGAGCATACTTATCTTCGCCCAATAATTTAAAGCCTAATATATCTCTGTAAAATACTTTCGCTTCTGCGGGCTTTACGGTAGGCACAAAAGTTTTTATTATCGCATTTTGTAGCATAACCTTTGAAGTTGGAAATTACTCTATGCTAATTTACAAAAAGACATGGTATTAATTGGTGCTATTATTTTTTATCTCCTCCCACTTACCATCCTCTGCAACTTGCTTAATAACCGCGTTTCGTTGGGTTAATAAGCTGGTCATATAAGCTTTTAAGGTAATGAGGTTAAATAACTTCCCCAATATTCCAAAAGGCGATTCAAAAACAAACACATCGCGCATCACGGTTTTGCCCTCTACAGTAAAAAAGAAATGCTCATGCCTAAAACTTTTAAACGCGCCGCTAACCATCTCATCGGCAAAAAAATCAGGCGAATGCATCTCGGTAACTTTACTGGTGAGGATTTGCCATACAAAAAAATGCTTTGCGCGCCAGGTTACGGTTTCGTCCAAACCAATCAAACCGGTTGTAGTCCCGGCTATAGCTTGCTCGCCGGTGTGTTTGGTTGATATCAGGTGCAGGTCAATACTCCTCGCCAGGTCGAAGCACCGCTTAATGGGCGCATTGATCTCGGTAAGCAGCTCAATGGTGGGCATGGTATTCTTAAAATTCTATGTTATCAGGCAGCGCCTGCAATGGGGTCACGGCAGGTTTTGGCACCTCATTAGTTTGTTGGTCATTTTCCCTGTTTAAAACAATTTCACTATTTCCCTTTCGCTCCACAACTTTATCAAAATGATCTTCATAATGCGGATGATTGGTTTTCATGATCCTATCCCAAAAATTCAGGTACAAGCCATAATTGTACTTTACAAACTGGTGGTGCAAATTATGATGGGTAAATGTATTATGCCACTTGGTTAACTTATTTTGTGCAAACCCTTTTGGAAGAATTTCAAAACCTAAGTGACCAAGAACGTTTATTAATAACTGGTAAATTGTAAAAATAACTATTGCTGATACCTGTGCGGGTATAGTAAACGCAACCAACGGTACAATACCAACATTAATAAGCGCCTCGACCGGGTGAAAAGCATATGCAGAGAAAGGGGTAGGATTACGCGATAAATGGTGGGTTATATGTACTACTTTAAAAAGTGGTTTCCAGTGCAAAAGCCGGTGGGTCCAGTAAAAATAAGCATCGTGCACAATAACCATAAGCAATATGCTTATAAAATACCAGGCATAGCCATATTTATTAAAAGGCTTATAAACCAACGTGTACCCATGTTTGCTTGCGTGTAATAACAGGATGATAACCACACCAAAAACAATGATGGTAGAAATGGAATACAATATGTCCCTGATTATTTGCTTATTTTCGGAATAGCGCTGTTGGATTTTTAAGTGCCAGTATTTTTTTTTGTTCCAGTTATAAAAAAACAAGTAAAACGGCACGGCAATCAATAGGTACTGAACTGCGGTAAATATGATTACCTCAGCATTCTTACTAAGCAATACAATGAACTCTGATGCAGAATTTACTATTGAAGATATCAGTTGCATATTGTACCGCAAAGTTAGTTAAAAGTATTGGCAACAAATTTTATGCCGTCCGATATGAGCGAAGCGATGGCAATCTAAATCAGCGAAATCAAAAAAATCACCTGAAATCTGCAATCTAAAACTCCGCGTTCTTAGGGAACCTTGGGAATGGTATCACATCCCTGATATTACCCATACCGGTAACAAACAGCACCAAACGTTCAAAACCCAAACCAAAGCCGGCGTGCGGGCAGGTGCCAAAGCGGCGGGTATCTAAATACCACCAAAGCTCATCTTTTGGTATGCCCAGTTCGTCCATACGTTGTTCCAGTTTATCCAGGCGTTCCTCACGCTGCGATCCGCCTACTATCTCGCCAATACCCGGAAATAGGATATCCATAGCGGCAACGGTTTTACCGTCATCATTTTGGCGCATGTAAAAGGATTTGATCTCCATAGGATAATCCGTAAGGATAACCGGCTTTTTAAAATGCTTTTCTACCAAATAACGCTCATGTTCTGATTGCAGGTCGGTACCCCAGCCTTCAACCGGGTATTGAAACTTCTTCTTTTTATTTGGTGTCGATTCTTTTAAAATTTCTATCGCCTCAGTATAGGTTAACCGCTCAAAATCATTAGCCAAACAAAACTGCAACTTTTCTATCAGCGTCATTTCTGACCGTTCCTGCTGTGGTTTTTGTTTCTCTTCCTCGGCCAGGCGCTGACTTAAAAACTCCAAATCCTCGGCGTTTTTATCCAACGCATAAGCAATTACATATTTCAGTAAAGCTTCGGCGGTATCCATGTTATCGGTAATATCCGCAAAGGCCATTTCGGGCTCTATCATCCAAAACTCGGCCAGGTGACGGGTAGTGTTTGAGTTTTCGGCACGGAAAGTTGGGCCAAAAGTATATATATCGCTTAAAGCCATAGCCCCCAGCTCGCCTTCCAGTTGTCCGGAAACGGTTAGATTAGTGGCACGACCAAAAAAGTCTTGTTTAAAATCAACTTCGCCATTTTCTGTTTTTGGCGGATTTTCCAGGTCAAAATTAGTAACGTGGAAAGTCTCACCCGCGCCTTCAGCATCACTGGCGGTAATAATTGGCGTATGCAGGTAAACAAAACCTTTATCCTGAAAAAACTGGTGTATAGCGAATGACAAGGTATTACGCACCCTGAATATAGCGCCAAAGGTATTGGTACGGAAACGCAGGTGTGCTATCTCGCGCAAAAACTCCAGGCTATGTTTTTTAGGCTGTAAAGGATATTTTTCGGGATCGCTATCACCTAAAATTTCAATTTCTTTGGCTTTAACCTCTACGGTTTGGCCCTTGCCTAACGAGGCAACCAGCAACCCTTTAACACTTAAAGCAGCACCGGTGGTAATACGTTTTAACAGGGCGGCATCAGTGTTCTCAAAATCAACCACCACCTGTATATTGCTATTGGTCGAGCCATCATTCAAAGCGATGAACTGGTTATTACGGAAGGTACGCACCCACCCTTTTACGGTTACCTCAATATCGGTTTGTTTACTTTCTAATAACGCTTTGATCTTTATTCGCTGGCCCATTGTTGTATTATTCTTTTAAGAGGGGCTAAATTACGATTATTTGGGTTTCTGTGAGTTAGAAATTATAGAATTAAGAATTTATTGAATAAAAATAGTTTCCTCGTAGTAAACTTATTATATTTGTGTGAATGAACATTATCACAAGAAGAACGATACTTTATTATATAAATGAATATCCGCTTGCTGCTAATTCATTAAAAAACTGGTATGATGAGTTTTTAAAAACTGAGTATAAAAGTTTCAACGAATTAAAAAAGGTTTACGGTAACGCGAGTATCATTGCTAATAATAGGATTATATTCAACATAAAAGGTAATTCATTCAGATTAATTGTTTCAATAAATTTTACAAAGCAAGCTGCTTATTTAATATGGTTTGGTACTCATACTGAATACGATAAAATTGATGCTACGAGCATTCCTTATAAGCTATAACTGGGTAAATTAAAAAGCGGCGCAGCTTTTAAAACTCTGCAAAAGATTATGAACACCTGGAAAATATTAAAAACTGAAACTGAATATAATATCGCACTTGAAAGGACGATTGAAATATTTCATGCTAATGAAGGAACACCGGAAAGTGATGAATTAGATGTTTTACTATTACTTGTAAAAGACTATGAGGATCGTCATTATCAAATACCGGCCCCGGATCCTATAGAAGTAATTAAACTGAAACTGGAAGAAAAGGGATTAAAGCAAAAAGACCTGGAACATATTATTGGCTCTAAAAGTTACGTTTCTCAAATCCTATCCGGCAAAAAAGAGTTGACATTAAAAATGGTCAAAGGCTTGCATCAATATTTAGGTATATCAGCGGATATACTTTTGGCTGATAGCAAATAAGCAAGAATTTATTTTAATGATTAATTTAGATAAAATACAAACCGTGGTTAAATCAGGCAATGAAAGGCTGACTTATCACAACAATTCGCTGAATTTTTCATTAATTGATTTTTGGAGATGGAGTTGTTCAAATTTAAAATAAACATACATTAAATCCTCAATTTAGCTTGTAGCCTACCGCATGATATTAAAATCAACTATCGACCGTATTATGGAAGCCACAGATATTGTGGAGGTGATTGGCGAGTTTGTGCAATTAAAAAAACGCGGGGCCAATTTTGTGGGCCTCTCCCCTTTTGCCAACGAGCGTACGCCGTCGTTCACGGTATCACCGGCTAAGGGGATATTTAAAGACTTTTCATCCGGCAAGGGCGGCAGCGCGGTTACCTTTTTAATGGAGTTGGAAAAGTTTACTTACCCCGAAGCCCTAAAATGGCTGGCCAAAAAGTACGGTATAGAAGTTGAAGAAACGGTTGAGGCCGCTGAAAATAAAGAGGAAGAACATCGCCGCGAAAGCCTGATGATCGTTACCGGCTACGCAGCCAAGTTTTTTCACGGAAGCTTGTTAAATACCGACGAAGGCACGGCCATTGGCCTAAGCTATTTTAAAGAACGTGGCTTTACCAACGAAACCATTACCAAGTTTGAGCTGGGTTACTCGCCCGACCAATGGGAAGCCTTTACGGGCAGCGCTATAAAAGAAGGCTATCAGGAAGAGTTTTTAGTGGAAAGCGGTTTATCTGTAAAGCGGGATAACGGCAACTTGTACGACCGTTACCGTGGCCGGGTGATGTTCCCGATACATAGTTTTACCGGGCGCATCATTGCCTTTGGTGGACGCACGCTTAAAAGCGATAAGAATGTACCCAAATACGTAAACTCGCCCGAGTCGGAGATATACCATAAGTCTAATGTGCTTTATGGTTTATACTTCGCCAAAAAGGCTATTCGCGAAGAGGATAACTGTTATCTGGTTGAGGGTTATGCCGACGTACTGTCGGTACACCAGGCGGGGATTGAGAATGTAGTAGCCTCATCAGGTACTTCATTAACGGTTGAGCAGATACGGCTGATAAGCCGCTTCACCAAAAACATCACCATTTTATATGATGGCGACGCGGCAGGTATAAAAGCATCGCTGCGCGGACTGGATATGATATTGGAGGAAGGGCTTAACGTAAAGGTAGTGCTGTTCCCAGATGGACATGACCCGGATTCGTACGTGCGTAATGTAGGCACGGCCGCCTTTAAAAAACATATTGAGGATAATAAGAAGGATTTCATCCTTTACAAAACTGATATACTGCTTAAAGAGGCAGGGACCGACCCGATAAAAAGGTCGGAGGTGATACGGGAGATCGTGGAGAGCATCGCTAAAATACCCGACTCTATCAAAGCATCGGTATTTATAAAAGAGTGCAGTCATATATTACAGATAGATGAGCGGTCGCTGATATCCGAACTCAATAAAATGCGGCTGGCTAAAGCCCGAAAAGATAGTCAGCAGCAAACTAATCGCACACCCGAACCTGCCGAGGAAACTACTTTTGATGAGCCGCAGGAAAAACGTGAGGAGACTAATTCCCAAGAAAAAGAAATAGTGCGGCTACTATTGCTCTACGGCAATAAAATGATTGATTGGGATGGCATAGCCAATACGTATATTGGTCCGTTTATGATAGCCGAGTTGAGTGATGTTGACTTTGATCACCCGGCCAGTAAATCGTTTATTGAGATTTATGGCAAAGAAGTGGAAAATGGCGTGTTGCCCGAAGAGCAGCATTTTATCCATTATCCGGATAAGGACATTGTTGACCTGGTGGTTACCCTTATCGCCACTAAATATACATTGAGCGAAAACTGGTACGAGATGCATAAAATTTTGGTGCCCGATGAGCAGGCTAATATGAAAGCTACTATTTTAGGCGCTATATTTCACCTTAAAAAACAAAAGGTGGGTAAGATACTGGAGAACCTGCGTAACGAGCTGCAAAAAACAGATGTGGTGGCCGATCAGGAAATACTGCTTAGCCAGTATATGCGCATGAAAAAGGTGGAGAAAACTATTTCGGATTATTTAGGATCAGTTATTTTAAAGTAAATGGCAACCCATAATGACCTGGGCCGCACGGGCGAAAGTTTAGCCAAAACATTGCTGGAAAATGCAGGTTATGAAATACTGGATGAGAACTGGACCTATGGCAAAGCCGAAATTGACCTGATTGCTTATAAAGATCGTGTTATTATATTTGCCGAAGTAAAAACACGTACCGGCAACAGCTTTGGCGAACCGGAGGATTTTGTAGACGCCCGTAAGCAACGATTAATTGTTGAGGCGGCGGATGAATACATTTACCTGATGGAACATGAAGGCGAGGTACGGTTTGATATAATATCCGTTTTATTTGACAAGCAAACAAATTATACAATAAAACATATTGAAGATGCGTTTTGGCCATCGACAACCTAATAATTACATGAAGAATAAACTACACCTATTTTTAGCAGCCGCGATATTGATCATCAGCGCATGTGGTAATAAAGAGCAAAGCACCGACAAAAATTTATCCATCAGTCCTGAATCGGGCACCTCATACAAAGCGGGTGCTGATGTAACTGTAAAATTGACCTATCCCGCAGATACTAAACCTGATTCGGTTGTGTACCTGTTAGATTCTGTTAAAGTTGCCTCAAAAACTGATTCATCTGCCATTAAGATCAAAACAGATAACCTGCCGTTGGGCATAAAAGTGGTAACCGCCAAATTTTACCAGGCAGGTAAAAGCCAGGATATATCCACCAATTTTGTATTGATGGCAGGCAAAGCGCCCGAGCAATATACCTATGTAGTTGAAAAAGTATACCCGCATGATACCAGTGCCTATACCGAAGGTTTGCTTTACCAGGATGGTTATTTATATGAAAGCACAGGTAATAGTTCCGGTCATAAAGGCGAATCAGACTTACGTAAGGTTGATCTTAATACCGGAAAAGTGGTGCAAAGGGTCAAGCTTCCTGATCCGAACTATTTTGGCGAAGGCAGCGCTATAGTCGGCGATAAAATTGTAATGTTTACTTATACAGAAAAAATAGGCTTTGTGTTTGATAAAAAAACCTTTAAACTGTTAAAAACATTTAATAATAATGTTGGTGTTGAAGGCTGGGGAGTTACCAATGATGGCAATAAGCTTTATCTGGATGACAGCACCAACCGTATATGGTTTTTAAATAAAGATAATTATAACTCAACCGGCTTTATTGATGTATATGACGACAAGGGCCCTGTTGATGCAGTTAACGAGTTGGAATATATTGACGGTAAACTATACTCAAACAGATACACTTATGATACCATCCTAATAATTGACCCTAAAACCGGTGCTGTATTACAAACGGTGAACATGAGTAACCTTTGGCCAAAAGCCGACAGACCCACAGGTTTTGATTATGAACAAAATGTGCTAAACGGCATTGCCTGGGATGCCAAAGGCAAGCGCCTTTTTGTAACAGGCAAAAAATGGCCGCATTTGTATCAGGTAAAGTTTGTGAAGAAATAATAATTATTTATCGTCAATAACAGGCCACCCGTACTTCACTATAAATTCATCTGCTTCTTCAGCAAATGTCTTTTTGATATGGTGCTTTTCTTGGTTTTTAATGTAGTTTATCACAGTTTGTAATTGCGATTCGCTTATTGAAACAGCAAAGTAATCATCCTGCCAACTAAATTTTTCTTCAACCAAATTATTCTTATTTATCCAAAAGGATGACTCGCCTTTTATAAGTTGACTAACTTTGGCGATACTTTGATCTTTACCTAACGATATAAGGCAGTGAATATGGTCGTCATGGCCATTAATTGTCTGTAAAAATATTCCTTTTTCCAGGCAGTTTTCGCTGATATGTTTATAAACATCATATCTAATTTCCTTTTTCAATAAAGGCTCGCGATTTTTTGTAGCAAAAACCAAATGAACCCAGATCTTAACAAATGACATTATGATAGTTTGGCTAAAGCCAATATACTAAAATTATCTTATCCGTCCCTTAAAAGGGACGGCAATGAATTTGATTTGCAAGCCTTCTTTCGACTAAAGCCAATTTTCTTCCTCATTATCCATACCTTGAAAGGGACGACAATGAATCTCATTTTTTGATATAAAATTCATTGCCGTTGGCTTCAGCCAACGGATTAATAAGCATTGCAAATTGGCTTTAGCCAAATTCCGACAAAAAAAACTGCTCGATAACCCCCTTCTGTAATTATTAAATGCGCGGCCTACGGTCAGGTGATGCTATTTCCCACTTGTCCAGCTTATCATTAATAAAATATAGCCAATAGCGTTCTAACGGTACCCATACTTGGGGGGCATTGGCAATACCTGCATTAGCATCGCCCCATTTGGTATATTGGACCACTTCTACCACGGTGTTGGTTTCAGGATATTTTTTGGCCGCTATTATATTATCTGGTTTTTTGTTTAAAGCTGTCTGTACGTCGGCTTTGGTCATGCCAATTTTTAAGGCGCTTAAATTTACTGCCTTTCCACTATCTACAGCATCGCGAATTGCAGTACAAGAAGTAAACATAACAGCCAACAGCGCTATCATGATTGTTTTAATAGGTTTAGTCATTGTGTATAGGTGTTAAATTATATATAGGTATAGATAGGGCTGCAACGTTAAAGTTTAAGGCAAAAAGAAAAAATTATTGGGGCAACAAAAAAGCCGCTTAATAATAAAGCGGCTTTCAAACTATCGTTCCCCCTTTAGGGGGTTAGGGGGTTAAAGGGGCTACCTCCACGCCTTATATTGATTGATCAATCCATTGGTTGACGAATCATGCGACGCTACCTCATCATTGTTTCTTAACTCGGGTAATATTTTACCGGCCAGTTGTTTGCCCAGCTCAACTCCCCATTGGTCAAAACTGTATATGTTCCATATAATGCCCTGTACAAATATTTTATGCTCATACATGGCTATTAACGAGCCCAGGCTGCGCGGGGTTATTTTTTTAAGCAGGATCGAGTTTGTTGGGCGGTTGCCCTCAAATACTTTAAACGGTGCCAGCTTTTCAATTTCTTCGGCTGGTTTTCCTGATGCTTTTAATTCGGCCTCCACTTCCTCGCGGCTTTTGCCGTTCATTAATGCTTCGGTTTGGGCAAAGAAGTTGGATAACAACATAGTATGATGCTCGCCCAACGGATTATGGCTTTGTGCGGGCGCTATAAAATCGCAGGGGATTAGTTTAGTACCCTGGTGTATTAACTGGTAAAAAGCATGCTGCCCGTTAGTACCCGGCTCGCCCCAGATGATAGGACCTGTTGAATACTCCACCCGTTTACCGTTACGGTCAACATATTTACCGTTACTTTCCATATCGCCCTGCTGAAAGTAAGCCGCAAAACGGTGCATGTACTGGTCGTAAGGTAAAATGGCATTGGTTTCGGCATCAAAAAAGTTATTGTACCAAATACCTATCAAGGCCAATATAGTTGGCAGGTTTTGGTCGGGCTCTACAGTTTTGAAGTGGTTATCCATGGCGTGTGCGCCTTGCAATAACTCTACAAAGTTATCGTAACCAACGCTTAAGCTAATTGATAAACCTATGGCGCTCCATAACGAGTAGCGGCCACCTACCCAATCCCAAAACTCAAACATGTTTTTGGTGTCAATACCAAATTTTGAAACACCTTCGGCATTGGTTGATAGCGCGGCAAAGTGTTTAGCCACATCATTATCATTACCACCGCTGCTGATAAACCAGTCGCGCGCGCTATGGGCATTGGCCATGGTTTCCTGCGTGGTAAAAGTTTTTGAGGCTATTAAAAACAAGGTGGTCTCTGCATCCAGATCTTTTAACGTTTCGGCTATATGCGTACCATCAACGTTTGATACAAAGTGCATGTTCAAATGATTTTTATAGGCCTTTAAAGCTTCGGTAACCATAACCGGCCCCAGGTCCGATCCGCCTATGCCAATATTCACCACATCGGTAATAGCCTTGCCTGTATAACCTTTCCACGAGCCCGAAATAATGGCCTCGCTAAACTCCTGCATATGTTGCAATACCCTGTTCACATCCGGCATCACATCTTTTCCATCTACATATATTGGGGTATTGCTTTGGTTACGTAAAGCAGTGTGTAATACGGGGCGACCCTCGGTAGCATTAATTACTTCGCCACTAAACATGGCTTTAATTGCATCATTTAGTCTACACTCTTTAGCCAACTGTAGCAATAAGGCTATAGTTTGGTCATCAACGCGGTTTTTAGAGTAATCAAGCAGTATATCCTCAAACCGGACCGAAAATTTTTCAAAACGCTCATTGTCAGCATCGAATAAACTTTTAAGACTTTTTGCAACTAAGTCAATATAATGGTCGGTTAAATATTTGTAGGATTGGGTAGTAGTGAAATCAATGTTTGGCAGCATAATTGATAATTTTTTTAACAAAAATAGAATTTAATATTTAGCACAGTATTAATTTTTACAACAGGTTCAATACCATTACAATAACGTTAAATGACAAAATGATATTCTATTTTTCATCAAATTGTCAGTTTTTTAACAATATTTAATAAATATTTGCAGAATTTAAATTTTTATTAAATATATTTGTACTGTTGATAAGGAAATGGTTCATTTATCATCATTTTAATAATATAACTTTTAACACTTGTATTATGTTTGAAAAACTTTTTATGCTTGTCAAAAATAACGCCGGGATGGCTGTTATAGACAACCCTGTAATTCCAGTTAAATACCATGAAGCCGTGATCAATGAGGCGTCGAGCTCGATCATTGAGGTTTTAAAATGGCAATTGGAAATAGGCAAGTTAAAAGACATGGTAAAGTATTTTCAGTTTCCTGATCTGTATAATAACAACCCGCTTATTAATGGCACCGTTACTAAATTTGCCAATAAGCTAAATAACTATTACGGCATTGAACCCGTTGCGGCTACAGATGTTGCCAAGAAATTAATGGTACCTACCATGCAGGCATTAATGCAACAATCAACCGAAAAAAATAATGATTTTGCGTTAAGTAAATTACTGGGTAGTTTAAATGGCAACAAAACCGGCATGGATATGCTGCTAAGTCAGTTAGCTATAGCTTAAAATAATATTTTTACCGGTACTATCGGAGATTGGGTCTGTAGGTTTTACTTGCAGACCCTTTTTTATTTAAGCTGTTATACAATTTTTTATATTTGCCAAATGACTAAAGAACAGATTCAGGATTTAAGGGATAGAGTAACTTCCCTGAGGAGGCATCTTTGACATTGATAAAAAGCTTGATGCACTGCAACAGGAAAATGAAATAACTATAGGTCCTCATTTTTGGGACCATCCTAAAGAGGCCGAAAAGGTACTGGCCTCCATCAAAACAAAAAAGATCTGGACGGACGCCTATCAAAAAGTAGTATCAACTGTTGATGATGCGGGTGTGTTGTATGAATTTTTTCAAAGCGGCGATGCTACCGAAGCCGAATTGCAGGAACAGTACAAAGCAGCTATTAAGGCCGTAGAAGAGCTTGAATTTAAAAACATGCTATCGGCAGGCGAAGACCAGCTTAATGCCGTGCTACAAATAACAGCAGGTGCAGGTGGTACTGAAAGCTGCGACTGGGCCGGTATGCTGATGCGCATGTATATTATGTGGGGCGAAAAGAACGGCTACAAAATATCCGAGCAGGATTTTCAGGAAGGTGATGTAGCCGGAGTAAAAACAGTAACCCTGCAACTGGAAGGCGATTTTGCTTACGGCTATTTAAAAGGCGAAAATGGCGTGCACCGTTTGGTACGCATATCGCCGTTTGACTCGAACGCCAAGCGCCATACCTCATTTGCTTCGGTATATGTTTACCCATTGGTGGATGATACGATTGAAATTGAGATAAACCCCGCTGATATTGAGTTTGAAACTTTCCGCGCGGGCGGTGCCGGCGGGCAAAACGTAAACAAGGTAGAAACCGCTGTACGTTTGTATCACAAGCCATCGGGTATTATTATTAAAAACCAGGAGTCGCGCTCACAATTGCAAAATAAAGACAATGCCATACGCTTGTTGAAATCGCAATTGTATGAAATAGAGATGCGCAAGCGTCAGGAAGCCTCCAACAAAATTGAGGGCAACAAGAAAAAAATAGAATGGGGATCGCAGATACGCAATTATGTATTGCACCCTTATAAATTGGTGAAAGACTTACGTACCGACCACGAAACGTCAAATGCCCAGGGCGTTTTAGATGGCGATTTGGATGAGTTTTTAAAAGCTTATTTAATGGAGTTTGGCGGGCCAAAAAGCTAACTCTTTCAAGACTTACGAAGTTTTTAAACGGCGAAGCCCTCAACGAGGCTGATAAAAAACAAATTAACACCGAGTTAAACTTCGTAAGTCTTTACGCTTCCCATAATTGTTTTTGCTGACATTTCCTTTTTCATTAAAGATTTTTTATCCATAATTGTACAACCAATTATAAATCTATAAAACCAAATGAAAAAGCTCAGTTTATACCTGTTGGCGTTCCTGCTGTTATCAACCTTAGTAACCTATGCGCAGGAAGCCGCACCAATACCTTTGTATACCGGTGCTGTGCCTAATTCAAAACCCGCCCCTGAAAATTATATTGAACCGGCTTCTAAAGCATACAGTACTAATAAGGTAACCGTACCTACTATAACCCCCTTTTTGCCTGAAAAAGAAAAAGCAAACGGCACCTCGGTTATTATTTGTCCGGGTGGTGGTTACAGCGGTCTGGCCATCAAATCAGAGGGATATGATGTGGCCCGCGAGTTTGTTAAAATTGGTGTTACCGCTTTTGTTTTAAAATACCGTTTACCCAGTGATTTAATTATGGTTGATAAAACCATAGGGCCTTTACAGGATGCCGAGCAAGCCATGCTGATAGTACGCAGCCGTGCTGCCGAGTGGGGACTTAACCCGGCTAAAATAGGCATCATGGGCTTTTCGGCAGGCGGGCACCTGGCTTCAACTTTAGCAACGCATTTTGATAAATGGGTTATTGACAATAAAGCTAACATCAGTCTTCGTCCCGATTTTGCCATATTGATGTACCCGGTAATCACCTTTGGCGAAAAGACGCACAGAGGTTCAAAAAATAACCTGATAGGGGCAAATGCCCCGCAGGAATGGGTTGACCTGTACAGTAACGAAAAACAAGTTACCGCCAATACACCCATTACCTTTTTGGTACAGGCGGCAGACGATAATGTTGTTCCGGTAGAAAACAGCCTGATGTTTTACGATGCTTTACTAAAAGCTAAAGTAAAAGGCGAGATGCACATTTTTGCCGAAGGCGGGCATGGGTTTGGCTTAAATAACCGCAAAAGCAAAGCACACTGGTTTGACTGGTGTACCACCTGGCTGGATACCAACGGGCTGTTGAGTAATACAACAACGCCGGCTAAATGATACCGCCTTGTCATTTCGAGCGATAGCGAGAAATCCATACATGGGTAGGTCACAACCGATTAGCGTGTGTATAGATCTCTCACTACGTTCGAGATGACATAGTAAATAAAAAGCCGGATCAAGTAATCCTACAAAACATATTACACTTAGTTTGTTTAACTTTAAACCAAACTATATACCATGCTGATCAAAAAAATATTAATTGGGGTTGACGACAGCCCTTTTGCTGAACACGCCGCCAAATACGGATTTGAAATTGCACATGCTTTTAAAGCCAAAGTTGGCCTGGTACATATTGTTGAGCCTCTTTTATTACCCTATAACAATAGCATGGACCCGCTATCAGGGCCAATGCCGGGTGTTACCGACGATATTGAGATATTAAATATACAAAATGAAGCCTCAGAAAACCTGATTGAGCGCTTTATTAAAAAATTCGCGGGCGATTTGCAGGTTACCCATTTTAATGAATTTGGCAGCACTGCCGATGGCATTGTTAGCTGTAGTAAAGAATTTAATGCCGATATGATTGTTATTGGCACCCATAGCCGCAGCGGGTTTGACCGCTTGTTGATGGGCAGCGTTGCCGAGCACGTAGTGCGCCACGCAGAAGTGCCTGTATTGGTGGTGCCTTTTAAAGAGTCGGAAAATTAGTAAAGTCGGGAAGTCCGAAAGATATGTTACTTCCGGACTTCCCGACTTTCGGTCTTTCGGACTAATACAGCAACCTAAATTTTATAGTATGCTCAATGGCTTTTAGTTCGTCCAGTACATCGGTATCGTAACCTTTGTCTACATCGGTAATCACATAACCTATTTGCGGATTGGTTACCAAAAACTCGCCAACTATATTAATGTTATGGCGGGCAAAAACGTCATTTATTTTAGCCAGTATACCCGGCACATTTTTATGGATATGTATTAACCTGTGCGCGTTATTAATGCGCGGCGGTTGCAGATCAGGAAAGTTAGCGCTGGTATGGGTTTTACCCTCGTTCATAAAAGCGATTACGCGTTTGGGTAAAAAGTCTTCATTGCGCGGGTTATGTTTGGGGTCGTCAAAAATAATAATGCCCAATTCGCCCGCGGTTTCGGCAACCTTGCGGCTAATTTTACCAAAACAACCTATGGCCTTTAGTTTTTTGGCTTGATGCACCTGTTCGGGTGTGGGTTGATGCTCTTCATCACAAAATAAAATACCGGCTTCATCTAAGTATTTATCTTCTATCTCTTCGCGGTGCCTAATATTATAACCTTCCTTTTTTATTTGCGATAACGCTTCATCCTCAACGCTACCTACTATCAAACATTTTATACGGTTTTTAGGATATGATATGGCACGCGGCAGTTTGTTAATGTATAAAAACTCGTCAAAGCTGGGCGTAATATGGTCGGCCTTTTCTGCAACTGATTTGCGTTCGATATTCTCTGTAAAGGCAAAAAACTTTTTGATCATCCCCGACTCTTTTAACTGAAAATCAGAGTAGCCGTCACCAATACCGTAAATATCGCCCGGCAGATTCAGCTCTTTTAAAAGCTTAACCTTACCACCCTCCTGCGATAAAGGATTCTCCCTGTCATATCCAACAATATTTCCCTCTTCATCAAACACAAAGGTATTGGCGTATATATTTTCTTTTTTAATATGATATTCGGTTACTACCGGAGTAATAAATTCTTTGAATCCTCCAGATACGATCAACACTTCGTCCTGGTGGTTTTTAAAGAAAATAGTATTACGCGAAAAAGAGGTAGATACCTTTTTTTTGAGGTGCGATATCAACTGCCTTAGGTGATCGCGGTTAGCTTGCAGCAATTTTACGCGTGCCTCCAGGCTTTGGGTAAATGATAGTTTACCTTCCATCGAGGCATTGGTAAGGTCCTCAATTTTGCGGTATATTTCTTCCCTGTCCGGTCGGTCTTTTAATGATATGCGGGCCAATTCATCCAACGCCTCTACTTGCGTAAATGTGCTGTCAAAATCTATAATAAAGTATTGTTGTTCCATGTTTGCAGGCATTTCCCCGTAGGTATCGGGATAAGCCGCTGCAAAAATGCAATTTTTGAATGAATTTTTGACGATTAATTGTCGGAATTTATAGCTGAATTAACACGGCTATGTAAATTATTATTTGCCTAACCGGGCACAAACCTCCTCAATTGTTTTGCTGATATGTTTAAAGTCAATTGCTATGGCGTATTTTATTTTACTATTATCATAATCGCGGTTTTGCGATGCCGATTGCGCCGCAATCTTATCAATAGCAGGCGGCTTCCTCGTTATAAGTGCCGCTAAGGCCGCGCCGCGCCAGGCAAGATCCATCATCCAGGGTTTGGCAAAAAAGGCCGGAGGTTTAATGCCGAAGCTTTTGGCAATTTCGGCAGTTATCTGTTTATAATTGCGGTTTTCGGCGCTTATAATGTAACGTTCGGCAGTTATATTACTGTCCATTAACGCTATCATACATTTAGCCACATCTTCCACATCAACAAAACCGGCGCTGCCATTGGTATAAAACTTAAGCCCTTTGCGCACTGTTTCAAACAACTGTCCGCTGCCCGATATGCCCGCATCCGCTCCAATTATTAAAGATGGGTTTACTATAACCGCATCAAGCCCTTCGGCAATACCGCGCCAAACTTCCATTTCGCTTTCCAGTTTTGACAAGGCATAGCCATCATTTTCTGCAGATGCGTCCAAATGGTGGTTCTCGGTTATCAACTCGCCGGGCTTTGCCTGCCCTATAGCAGCTATTGAACTTACGTGCACAAGCCTTATCCCATTATCTGCACATAGGTTTACCAGGTTGGCCGTACCCGTTATATTGGTACGTATCATGGGATGTTTATCAGCCTGTTTTAATGACACCCATGCAGCGCAATGATATACTTGAGTTATGCCCTGCAAGGCATCCTCTAAAGCAAATGCGTCAAGCATATCGGCGTTTACCCACTCAATTAAAGCAGCATAAGGCTTCAATATTTGGGGTATTATAGAATATTTGCGTTTAGTGCACCGAATAGCTTGCCCGGTGTTAACCAACTGCCGGGCCACTTCTGCCCCTAAAAAACCTGTTGCGCCTGTTACAAGAACTTTGATATGCATATATGCAAATGTGTTGATTGATGTGCGGATATGCAAATGTGCAAATTATGAATTGATCATTTGTTTACATCTTACATAACTATATAATCAAAAAATCTGCACATTTGCATACACGCACATTTGCACATCAAACAACATGTCCTTATCTGATTTTTTTACTCCGATTGACTTGCAAAAACTTACGCCGCCAAACGGTTATTACACCAGTCAGTTGGGTAGTAAAATATCCATTTATACGGATTCCTTTCCTGATATTGACGGAAAAAACATTGCCTTAATTGGTGTATTGGATGACAGAAACGCGGTAAACAACTCCGGTTGCGCCTTAGGCCCCGATTATATACGCGAAAAATTATACCAATTGCACGAGGGCGCTTATACCACAAAAATAGTCGACTTAGGCAACGTTAAACAGGGCCAAACCGTAACCGATACCTATTATGCGGTTAAAACCATAGTAAGCGAATTGCTTAAGATAGATGTGGTGCCTGTAATAATTGGTGGCGGGCAGGACCTTACCTACGCGCAATACATGGGCTATGAGGCCCTTGAACAGAAGATAGATGTGGTAGTAGTTGATTCGCATTTTGACCTGGATGATGATAGCGATGGCGAAAGTTTAGAAACAACGTCCGGCTCCTATCTTAATAAAATATTTTTACACGAGCCTAATTACCTGTTTAACTTTAGCAATCTGGGTTACCAAACTTTTTTTGCCAGCCAGGATAGCTTGCGGGTAATGGAGAAGCTATATTTTGATGTACACCGCCTGGGCGAGCTTAGCGGGCAAACAAGCGTTGCCGAACCCATAATCCGTAATGCGGGGATGATAAGCTTTGATATAAGCGCCATACGTTCGGCTGATGCCCCTGCCAATACCAATGCCACCCCCAATGGTTTTTATGGAGAAGAAGCCTGCCAGATATGCCGTTATGCCGGTTTTAGCGATAAGCTAACGTCTATTGGTTTTTACGAGTTTAACCCTGCTTATGATAATAACGGGCAAACAGCCATGCTGCTATCGCAAATGATATGGTATTTTATAGATGGCTTTTATAACCGGAAGAAGGATTTCCCGCTTCATCCCAAATCACAATACCTCATTTACAAAACCAGCCTAAAGCATGACGACCATGAAGTGGTATTTGTTAAAAGCAAAAAATCTGACCGGTGGTGGATGCAGGTACCCTACCCAACAGGTGGATCACGCAACGAGCGTTTCCATTTAGTACCCTGCCGCTATGAGGATTATAAAACTGCCGTAGACGGCGAGCTGCCCGACCTGTGGTGGCGCACTTACCAAAAATTAAATTAACCCGTACAATTCTTAACACGTATAAGCGTTATAAAGCGTCAGTTATTGATTAATGAAGAAATTACTTTTCCTGTTTTTAGCATTACCCTTATTTTCTATTGCCCAAACCAGCACTTTTAACATAAAAGGACATGTGGGTAATTTGAACAGCCCGGCACGCATTTATCTTTTTTACCAGCTTGGCGCTAATAAAGTTGCCGATTCATCAGCCTTGGTAAATGGCGATTTTACCTTTACCGGGCAGTTGTTAAACCCTACCAACGCCTACCTGGTTACTGATTACAAGGGCCAGGGACTTAATAAGCTTACCGTAAACCTGGATATGCTTAGCTTTTTTGTAGAAAAAGGCGACATGAGCATAACCTCTGCTACCGACTCGATAGCCAAAGCTACAATTACAGGCTCGGTTATTAACGATGACAATATTAAATTAATGGCGCAGATAACGCCTATAATGACGGACGTTTCGAAGCTTACTGCCGAGGTACAGGCAACTCCTAAAGACAAACAAAATACCGACGCTTTTCAAATAGAAGTGCAGGATAAGTTTAAAGCTTTGCAAAACAGGCAGCGGTCAGTATTGCAAACTTTTATTATTGCGCATCCGGCAAGCTACCTGAGCCTAATTGCATTAAACTCCATAGACAATAAAACCGACCCTTTTGAAGCCGAGCGTTTATATAATACGCTAACACCTGAGGTAAAAGAAACCGAGGCGGGCAAAGTAATTAAACAAAGTATTGATCAGGCAAAAATTACGGCTATTGGTGCTATAGCGCCTGACTTTACACAAAAAAATATTAACGATATACCTATTAAGCTATCCTCATTTAGGGGTAAATATGTGTTAATAGATTTTTGGGCATCATGGTGCGGGCCCTGCCGCGATGAAAACCCCAACCTGGTTAAAAACTATAATAAGTATAAGGACAAAAAGTTTACTATCCTGGGTGTATCATTAGACAGGCCGGGAGCTAAAGCCGACTGGCTGGCAGCTATAAAAAGGGATGGTTTAGCATGGCCACAAGTTACTGATCTTAAATTTTGGAATAGCGAAGTGGCCGAGCTGTATGCTGTTACGGCAATACCTGCCAATTTTTTGATTGACCCTTTTGGAAAAATAATTGCAAGGGACCTTCGCGGTGCTGATTTGGATAAAAAATTGGCGGAGGTGTTGGGGAAGTAAATCAACCCTAAACGTGTGCTGTCAAGGAGTTCCGTCGAAGAATAGCGGGCAAGGGCCAACACACGCACCATTCGACGAAGCTTAGGGTGACACGCCTTTTACCGCGCTACTGCATATACTTACCCACAATAGGCATCCGGCGGCCCATACCAAATGCTTTTGGCGATACCCTTAATATGGGCGGTGTTTGGTAGCGTTTATGCTCGGCAATGTTTACCAGTCTTATTACCTTACGCACTATTGCTTCATCAAAGCCCATTTTAATTATCTCGGCTGATGAGCAGCGATGCTCCACATACTCTTTCAGTATTCTATCCAATATATCATACTCCGGTAACGAGTCGGTATCCTTCTGGCCCGGCCTTAGCTCGGCTGATGGTGGTTTAGTGATTGAATTTATGGGGATGATCTCGCGCTCGCGATTAATATGTCGCGCCAGCTCAAAAACCTGCGTTTTAAATACATCGCCAATTACGGATATACCGCCGCACATATCGCCATATAAGGTCCCATAACCCACTGCGGCCTCGCTTTTGTTGGATGTATTGAGTAATATATAGCCAAACTTATTACACATGGCCATCAGCACTACTGCCCTGCTGCGCGATTGTATATTCTCTTCGGCAATATTAAAGGGCAGGTTGTTAAACTGCGGATGCAGGGCGGTTTCAAAAGCATCGGTTATGTGTTTTATGGCCACTATCTCGTGCTTGCAGCCCAGGTTATTTACCAGATCCTCGGCATCTTTTAGTGAGTGATCGCTTGAAAATTTAGAAGGTAGCAGCACCGCCATAACATTTTCGGCACCCAAAGCCTCGGCCGCAAGCGCGCATACCACTGCCGAATCAATCCCGCCGGATAAACCCAAAATGGCCTGCTTAAAGCCGGATTTATAAAAATAATCCTGTATGCCCAATATTAACGCATGGTGTATCTGGTCGATATCACTTTCAGGCTCCATACGTATAGTTGCCGTATGAGTGAATGTGATCTCACTATTATCCTGTAAAGTGTAATAGGCCAGGCTTTCTTCAAAATACGGCAATTCATCAACCAACTTACCGGTATTGTCAAACACTAATGATCCGCCGTCAAATATCAGCTCCGTTTGCGCGCCAACGGTGTTAACGTAAAACAGCGGCAATTTATAACGGGAAGCATTGTCCTTTAAAATAGCAATGCGCTCGTCATCATGCGTATACGCAAACGGCGAGGCGGCAATATTTATCATGAGGTCCGGCTGTTGCTGTATCAGCGTATCCATTGGCCGGGTTATATATAAAGGGTTTTCTATAGTGTTCCACAAGTCCTCACAAATAGTAAGTGCTATACGATGGCCCTTAAAATCAATACAATTAAACTCAGTTGAGGGTTCAAAATACCGGTATTCATCAAAAATATCATAGTTGGGCAGCAGGGCCTTATTTACCACAGCCTTAACTTTACCATCCTCAATAAAATAAGCCGAATTATTTAACTCCTTTCCCTCAACTCTATGATTAGGCGTAGGTAAACCAATTATACAGGCAATACCGGTACAGGCTTCGGCAATAGTTTTAGCCGCATCTGCGCATTGGCTTATAAATTCTTTAAACTCTAAAAAATCGCGCGCCGGGTAACCGCAAACACATAGCTCAGAAAACACAATCAGGTCGGCCCCGTTATTACGTGCCTTTTGTATGTGGTCAATTATCTTAGCCGTGTTGGATTCAAAGTTGCCTATATGATAGTTAAGTTGGGCTAACGCTATTTTCATAGTATATATATAATAACTAATTACCGGGGTATGAAAGTATGCAGGTAATGCAATAAAAAACTATTTTTATCCGAAGTATAAAAATGGCCCCTATGTACCGCAAATCAAAGCAAATTTATTTATTTATTTTCATTGTCCTTGCAATTACCTCATGCAGCCGTAATAAAAAAGTTGACGTGAGCAATATACCCGTTGACGTAAAGATAGAACGTTTTGACTACGATTTTGATGCCCTGCGCACCAAACCAATGGCCCAACAGGCAGTTTACCTGCAAAACAAATACGGCATTTTTTATAAAGATTTTATTGAACGTGTACTGGGTGTAGGCAGCGCGGCTGATACCGGCTACTTTGCCACGCTGCGGCGGGTATTTGCGGGCAAGGCTTATACCGATCTTAAGCACGATGTAGATTCGGTTTACTCCGGCAGCATGGATAAGCAAAACGAGGAGCTTACTGATGCCTTTAGGCGCATTAAATATTATTATCCGCAGAAAAAAATACCAAAAGTTTACGCCTACTTCTCGGGGTTTCAAACGCAAACTTCTATTGGCGATGGGTACGTAGGTATAGGTCTTGATCTTTTTTTAGGAGCCAATTCGCGCTTTTACCCTGCATTGGTCGAGAGCTTTCCGCATTACCTTTCGCGCAGGTTTACACCGGATAATATAGCGCCCCGCGTTGCTGAGGGCATTGCCCGCGAGGATATGTTCGCCGAGAGTGATAGCGATAAATCATTACTGGCAAAAATGGTTTATAACGGCAAGATATTGTACTTTATGGACCAGGTATTACCTGATGTGGCCGACTCGGTTAAAATTGGCTATACTACTAAACAATTAAAGTGGTGCGATGATAACAAGGCCAATATCTGGGCCTATTTTATTGAGGAAAACCTGCTGTATGAAACCGACTATCAAAAAATACAAACTTATTTAACCGAGGCACCCTTTACTCCCGGCCTCGGCGAAAAAAACGAGTCGGCACCTAAACTGGGGGTTTGGACAGGGTGGCAAATTGTGCGGCAGTACATGGAAAAGAATCCCGAAGTTACCCTGCAGCAACTGATGGCTGATGGGGATGCACAAAAGATATTGAACGGGGCAAAGTATAGGCCTAAGTAGTTGATTAGTGTTTGGAGATTAGTGATTAGTTGAGCCGATTAACTAATCACTAATTAACCAATCTCTAATCACTAAAATAATATAAAACAAAAACGCCTTGATAAATCAAGGCGTTTTTGTTTTATATTATTGAAAATGACTATTTTAATATCGCAAACACTGCTTTTAAGCATACTACCACTCCAGCCGCTAATATGATATTAGCAACAGCCGAAGCATGTTTAAAATCGGCGAAGCGAAGGTAAACACCTACCAGGCCTATTATTATGGCAATCACTATTAATATATAATGGCGTTCTGAATTTGCTTCCTGTATTGAGCTCATAATGGTAATTTTTTATGTTGGCACAAAAATATAAATGTTTAGCGAAAAATGAATAGGTTTTTAATTTTTAATACTTCCAGCCGTTAATAGTTTATTTCTTTTGTTTGTACGCACAAACAAAACTCCGGCTATAATCAGTATTACAAACACCCAAATGTTGGCCAGCATAATTATCGCTTCAATAAATATATGCCATCCATAGCCCAAAGCAACTCCTATTCTTTTAAAAAATGGCAGGTTATAAGCAGCAGGATCATCGTCGGCAATTACCTCTTTAAAAATGGTATTGCTTTGATAAAAGCTCAAATTCACTACACTATATTTAACAGCCTCATCAATTTTTCGGTTACTTATCTGTTCATCAACAAGGTCATCCTTTAAATTTAAAACAGCCGATGGGTTTTTAATAATTATTTTACCGGCTTTTTGCTGGGTCACCATTTCTTTACGGCTATTTAATTTAAGACGGGCCGATAAATAATCCAATGTTTTATCTTCAATATCCATGCTCCGGCTGGTTACGTATAAGCCCATTGATGATACTTTATCCAGGTATTCGTCCAGCTTAATTGATGGTACTTTTACAGTCATATTAGCAGATGTGTAGAATGCTGATACCCGCATTACCGAATCATTGCTCACACGCTTATCGCTGGTACTATTCACCGTGGAGTTTACCCTATGGCTCATTACCATACCATTATATTGGCCGGTTAACGAAGTGATCTTCTCACTTGCCTGCTGCACGTTGTTCACTTTAAAGTTCATACCGCCGGTTTTAATTAGTTTGGGTACATCCAGGTTTACATCCTGCATCTTAACACTGTCTGCAGTTCCACTCATAGACTCGTAGCTGCTTGAACTTCCTTTGCATGCGGCCAGCAATACCATTGCCGACAGCATCATTAAAATTTTTGTTTTCATAGATAGTAGGTTTAATTTGGTTTTTTAATTGATACCAATAACCCATCAATAGTAACCTTAGTTACTAAATATGTTACATAGGCTAAATCTGCAAGCGACGAGATTGCTTCGCCCGCACAGGCCTAACTTATTCCCGCTCGCAATGACAAGAAATAAAAAAGGCCTCCCTTTAGGGAAGCCTTTTCAAAAATATTAATTGATTTTTTTATCCGTTTGATAATGCTGCCGCGCCGCTTACAATTTCGGTAAGTTCGGTAGTAATAGCTGCCTGGCGGGCCTGGTTGTATGATAGCTTTAGGGCCTTCAACAAATCACCTGCGTTTTCGGTTGCTTTATCCATGGCCGTCATACGTGCGCCATGCTCAGAAGCATTTGAATCAAGCACTGCTTTATAAACCTGTATCCTGATATTTTTTGGTATCAGCTGGTCAATTATCTCTTCTTGCGAAGGCTCCAGTATGTAATCAACTTGTGGAGCGTTAGCTTTTTGCGCCGTATTAACCTCAACCACAGTTTCGGCTTTTGGTACGGGCAATAACTGCTCGGCCATTAAAAACTGTACTGCGGCGTTTTTAAAATGGTTATATACCAGTTCAACACGGTCATAATCGCCCTTTAAAAAGCCAGCCATAATGTCTTCGGTAATTAAAGACACGTTGGCAAAGTTCAGGTTGTTATATACATCATTATTGTTGCCAATAACATTGTATTTACGGCGTTGGTAATACTCCTGCGATTTTTTACCGATGCTTACTATTGATACATTACCCGCTTTTAGCTGCTCGCTGTATTTTTCGGCTATCAGGTTATTGGCAGTTTTAATAACGTTGGCATTAAAAGCACCTGCCAAACCACGGTTTGATGATACAACTACAACCAATACCTTATTAGGCTCGCGCTGCTGCAAAAATGGCGATGAACCATCTTCTAAACTTGCCGATAAATTTGATAATAGCTCCTTTAGCTTATTGGCATAAGGACGCAATTGTACAATTGCATTGGTAGCACGTTTCAACTTAGCCGCCGAAACCATTTTCATGGCCTTGGTTATCTGCTGGGTTGACGTTACCGAACCTATCCTGTTTCTTACTTCTTTTAAATTAGCCATTTTTTGAGATTTGAGATTTGAGATTTGAGATTTGAGACCTTAGCCCCTTCTCTTTCAATCATCAAAACATCAGTCTAAATTTATTTTAAAATATGAGTATCGATTATCTCAATACTCATATCTCACATCTCATATCTAAAAATTAATTATATCTTCCTGATAACTCTTTAGCTACTGTTTCCAGTACGCCGGTTATCTGGTCGTCCAGTTTACCTGCTTTTAAAGCGGCAAGCACTTCCGGATGACGTTGCTCTAACTGTGTTGTATATTCGGCCTCAAACTCACGCACTTTGTTGATAGGCACATTACGCATCAGGTTTTTAGTTCCTAAATAAATAATAGCCACTTGTTTTTCAACAGTTACCGGCGAGTATTGACCTTGTTTTAATATCTCCACGTTACGTGCACCTTTATCCAGTACAGTTTTGGTAGAAGCATCCAGATCCGATCCGAATTTTGAGAAAGCCTCTAACTCGCGGTATTGTGCCTGATCTAATTTTAAAGTACCGGCAACTTTTTTCATTGATTTGATCTGCGCATTACCACCCACACGTGATACCGAGATACCTACGTTGATAGCCGGACGTACACCCGCGTTAAACAGGTTCGACTCCAGGAATATCTGTCCGTCGGTAATTGAAATTACGTTGGTAGGGATATAAGCTGATACGTCACCAGCCTGTGTTTCGATAATAGGCAATGCTGTTAATGATCCGCCACCTTTTACAAGATGTTTAATATTTTCCGGAAGATCGTTCATCTTTTTAGCGATTTCATCTTTAGATACAATCTTCGCTGCTCTTTCTAATAAACGACTGTGCAGGTAGAATACATCACCAGGATAAGCTTCACGCCCCGGAGGCCTTCTTAATAATAATGAAACTTCGCGGTAAGCCACAGCTTGTTTACTAAGATCATCGTAAATGAT
>NZ_JBDTJZ010000103.1:0-44136 GCF_039935595.1 Mucilaginibacter sp.
AGAGAAACGCAAGCCAATCATTTAAAAACATCGCTTCAAAAAATCACTCTTTTTTTTTCATTGTTATTTGCAAACAAAATTGTTTTTTTAACAGAACAGTTTGCCAGGCAGGTACAAACCATGCTGCCATGGGTGTTTAAAACGTCAAAAATCTCAGTAATACCCAATGGTATAGATCTTGAACTATATCAACCGGCACCTCCCCCCAATAATAATTGTGTTTTTATAGGTATGCAAAGCCGCCTGATAAAAATAAAAGATCATTTAACACTGTTAAAAGCTTTTTCAATGTTGAAGAATAGGGGAGACCAATTTAATGATTTGAAATTGGTAATTGTCGGCGATGGCGATTTTAAATCCATACTTATTAATAAAGCTATTGCACTTGATATTGATAAGGATGTTAATTTTGCAGGTATGTTGCGAGAGCCGGAATTAATTGACTTTTTACATTCATTAGATCTATATATACACGCCTCATTGGGCGAAACCATGAGTACAGCAATTATGCAGGCAATGGCTTGTAAATTACCCGTGATTGCATCTGATGTTGATGGAATTAATAACATGATAACCAATAATACTACAGGCTTGCTTGTACCCGTTACGGATGCGAAGGCTCTTTGCGATGCAATGTATTTATGCATTACACAAGCCGAGGTGCGTACAAAAATTGCAAATAGCAGCTATGAATTTGCATTAAACAATTTTTCAAATACTGCAATGTTTCAAAAGTACAAGAGTGTTTTTAATTAATTAAGCCAGTTATGCTAAAATCATTTTTTAAAAAACATGTAGAGAATTTTCAAAGATTTACCGGTCTTTATGAACTTATAAAAGTGCAAGCCATCGTTCAGGAAAATGAGTATCAAAAACTAAAAAATGAATGCAGGCAAAATTTTGAGGGTAGCTTAGCTTTATTTGGTAAAAAAGTGTATTCTCAAACCGATGAGGATGGAATTATTGAAGAAATATTTAAACGGATACCTAACAATAAAACATTTATTGAAATTGGTATACAAACCGGAGTTGAATGTAATAGCCTGAATTTATTATTAAATGGTTGGAAAGGAGCATGGGTGGAAGGAAATGATAAATATTGTAATGTAATAGCAAATGATTTAGGCGGTTTATCATTTAAAGATAAGCTTACTGTTATCAATTCATTTATTGATAAAGACAATATTTCGGACGTATTTAGGCAGGCATATCAATTTTTTGCGATTAAAGAATTGGATTTATTTTCACTGGATATTGATGGCAATGATTATTATATAATGGAGGTTTTACTTCAAAATGAATTTTTACCTAAAGTAGTATGTGTTGAGTATAATGCTAAGTTTGAGCCTCCTGTCAATATAAAAATTAAGTATAATAAAGATCATATTTGGGATACAAGTGATTATATGGGCTGTTCTTTACAGGCTTATGTAGATTTATTTAAACAATATGGCTATACGTTGGTGTGCTGCAATCTTACAGGTATAAATGCATTTTTTGTAAGAAATGAGTTCGTCCATTTGTTTGAAATTTACGAAATCGCTGAAATATATCAACCATACAGATACTATTTAAGCCCTATTAAATTAGCCCAGTTTCCGACATTAAGATATTTACGAGATCAAATTAATGACTCCTTATCAAATATATGAAGGGGAAAAAACGTATATTAATTGATGCATCTTCCGTAGGTTTAAACACGGATGGGGTAACAACATATATAGTAAACTTGATAAAACACCTGCCACAAAAAAGCTTCGATGATTTTGAATATTGGATATTAATAAACCCCGGCGTTGTAAATCAGGATATTAATAAAATTAAGCAATCAGGCAGATTTAAATTTATTGAATATCGTATACCTCCAATTGGTCCCAAAAGAGATTGGGCCATGTTTCTTTTTTTCCGTAAGTACAAATCAAAATTTGATTTGGTTCACATGACCACGAATATATATCCGCTTTTTTTCAAAGGTGGCATTTGCACTATACATGATCTTATATTCAGAAGCTATTTTGATGGTTCATTTTTTTACGCAAAACTAGCGCAGTTTTATATTGATAAAGTAGTTAAACGGTGTTTAACCAAAGCAAAATATATTATAGCGGTTTCAAATTTCACAAAAAATGATATCATAAAACAATACAACCTTGATGATGACCAAAAGAAAATTGAAGTTATTCATGAAGGTTGGGAACATATAATTGCTGATGATGGCGAATCGGTTTCCCTGGAAGAAAAAATGGACTACACGTATTTTTTTTATCTGGGTACATTACGTAAGCATAAAAACATACATAACCTATTGGCTGCTTTCAATATCGCTTGTAAAAAAATTCCTGCAAATGTTAAGTTAGCTATCAGCGGCAATACCAAACACATGAATATTGAAAACTTGAAGATAGTTAATGAAATAAACAACAACGGGCAAAGGGTTATATTTACCGGTTACCTTTCAGACACAGAATTGCGTGATTATTATAAAAACGCCATCGCATTGATATACCCATCGTTGGCTGAAGGATTTGGGCTCCCGGTTTTGGAAGCTTTTTACAACAACTGCCCCTTACTGTGTTCCAATACCTCTTCATTACCCGAGATAGCCGGTGATGCTGCCCTATACTTTGAGCCGCTTGATCAGCAGGATATGGCATCGGCAATGGTTAAATTTTATGATTCACCAAAGTTAGCAGCGGGGATGAAGGAAAAAGGTAAGGAACGGTTGAAAATGTTTTCATGGATTGATGCGGCTGAGCAAACAGTGGCACTATATTATAAATACTTCAATACAAAGCCACATAGCTAATTTGTAATTGATGATTTTTCTTCTTTTTTAACAATATTTTTTTTTATCTTTTTCCTGTCGCAATAACCGTTAATTATAAATAAGGAGAATAGGAAAAAGGGCATACATGGTATTTTAAACCTTGAAAGGGTACCAAAGTTTGAGGTTGTTAACCCCACAACATAAGCGAAAATTAAGCTAAAAAGCAAAAAAGTGAATAAATTTTGATCGGTAAATATGTATCTGAATATAGCCAGCCTAGCCTTTAAAATAACATATAAAAAAAACAAAAACAGTGTCAATGACTCTAAAGCGGATAGCTTTGTTATTAATTTATCTGTTTCCCATACGTAAGGTCTGAAAAAAGTTACATTAATTGCCGGGACTATTTTTTTTACAAAGCCATTTACTGTGCCGTCTATCTCACCAAGACTATAACCTGAACCATTTTCCTCTGCAGAGATCTCGAAGGTTGCGTTACTAAAACCTGTAACTATACCTGTAAAATCTTCTAATATCATTTTAGACAGATTACCTGTTATATTTTGTTTAAGAGTATTTAAACTGAATGCGCCTACCAAAATGAGCATCGTCAAGCCTAATGTTTTTTTGAATAGCGTCTTTTTTGACCCTATTATCGCTGTAATTAACCTTAGCAATAGCGCGGGTAATAAAGCAATAAGAATGTATGGTTTGACGGCGAGTATAAGTAAACCGGCAATAATAAAAAAAATAGTGCTGCTTATTTTTTTTTCTGTTCTAATCAATCTAAAAAAGAAAAAAATGAGCCATCCTAAAGCAAACATGCAAATTGTGTCTTTAAAAAGTGCGGACCCCCATAAGGCCGTATCTGGTAAAAACAATACCGCTATTGCGCTTTGTTTTAGCAGCCGTGGATACATTTTTATAAAACATATAAATAATGCCCATATACCGGTATAGGCTATTGAAGCAATAATAATAGCGATACCTATTAACCGGGTAAAGCATAATTTGCCAATGAGCGCACCCAAAACACATACTATATAACCGGACGTATTATTATAATAATATAATTTGGATATTAAGTAACCCTCATTTAAATTATCCGGATCAGCGGTATGTGTAATTAGCCTTAGCCAGGTTAAGGGGCTTTCGCCGAACGAATCGTTTATTGTTTTTGCTGAATCATAATAACTCAACGTATCACCTGATTGAAAATAAAAAATATAAATAATGCAAATTGCAACAGCTCCAATAATTTTTACAGTTAAACCGGGTATAAAATACGGGCGTAATCTATGGCCGTCAGTATAATACTTATCTCTAAATTTAAAGGCTATTACGTAAATAATAACCAGGTAAAAAGGAATTAAAAAAAAATCGGCAATAGAAATATAAGTCACGAAATTTATTTAAATAATTATAATATTGCAGCTATAATATTGCTAAACTACACAATGTTTATATATTTCCATGAAGCGGTTTTTTTTAAGTGTTCCTTATTGTTTATCCTGTTTTTTGTATGTGTAGAATAGTAGGAATATTTTCTTCAAATACGCCCGTTTCAAAGCTATTGGATATTGGCGATGTTATGCGTGATGAATTAGCATACGGCGGGCCGGATGACAAAGGTAATTATACCGATGATGGTTTATACCTGGGCCATCGGCGACTATCAATTATCGATGTGAGCAAAGGCGGCCACCAACCGATGCAATTTAACGAATGGGTAATAACTTTTAATGGTGAAATATATAATTATAAAGAAATTGCCGCCCAACTGGAAGAACGTGGGTATACGTTTGTCTCAAATTCTGATACCGAGGTCATATTAAAAGCATTTGATTGTTGGTCCTATGCGTGCATTGAGAAGTTTAGGGGGATGTTTGCTTTTGCACTATGGAACAAGCACGCTAAAAAAATGCTTTTGTGTCGCGATAGGGTAGGTGTTAAGCCATTGTTTTGGTATAAGGATGATGATGTATTTCTGTTCTCATCCGAATTAAAGGCGATGCGTAAATATCCGTCGTTTAATACGGAGATTGACGACGAGGCCGTGTCATTGTTTTTACAAACAGGTTATATACCGCAAACCCATTGCATTTATAAATATGCCCGAAAGTTACAACCCGGTAGTTTCTTAGAGATTGATGAGACCGGTAATTTTAAAACCTGGAAATATTGGGATGTGAACGATATTACTGTCGATAACTACACAAATTTTTCAGAAGAAGAACTGATACAAAAAACTGAAGAACTGGTAACTGAAAGCTGCCGTTTACGCATGGTTGCAGATGTACCTGTAGGCGTTTTTCTAAGCGGCGGTATTGATTCATCATTAATAACTACTGTATTACAAAAAGCAAATTCCTCGCAAATTAAAACCTATACGATCGGCTTTGAAGATGCCATTTATGACGAGTCAGTTCAGGCAAAAAAAGTTGCGGACTACCTGGGTACGGATCACTATGAATATAAGTGCACAGAAGCGGATTTCTTGGATGTCATTGAGGAATTGCCCTATATGTACGATGAACCTTTTGGTGATAGTTCGGCCATACCCACTCATTTAGTTTCGAAAATGGCGAGGCAACAGGTTACTGTAGCCTTGTCAGCGGATGGAGGCGACGAAGTGTTTGGCGGCTATGATAGGTATTTACTTACCTATAAAGTTTACAGTAAACTTCGATTTTTGCCGGCATATTTGAAAAAAGGCATTGCCGCTACAATTCAAAAATTGGACGCTGAAAAAATTGCTAAACTATCAGGATCTCTTTTGTTTAACCAATTAAGAGGACTGGAGTGGCGTTTGCCGAAATTTGCCAATGTCCTGCAGGCTACCGGCCTTTTTGATTTCTATAGTAAAAGCAGCAGTAATATTCCCCTTTCCTTATTGGCCCAATTGCATAGCGCCAGTCAGGTACCATTATTTGTTGGTGGCGAGAAATATGCTGACAACGGATTTTATTCCTTATTAGGAAAAGCTGATATCGCAACCTATTTGGAAGGAGATATATTAACTAAAGTAGACAGAGCAACCATGCAAGTTGCTTTAGAAGGGCGCGAACCGCTTTTGGATCATAAGATTATAGAGTTTGGTTTATCGTTACCGGACCATTACAAGATCAGAGCTAATAAAGGCAAATGGATCCTTCGCCAGGTATTGTATAAACATTTGCCGGCTGAATTTATTGACCGGCCAAAACAAGGATTTGCAATACCCGTTAAAAAGTGGCTACACCAAAACTTAAAGAGTTATATAGACGGGATGATACATGACCAAGCGTTTCTGAAATTATTTAAATTTGATCAAATAGTGCTTCAGCAAATAGTACGATCCTTTAATGAAAAGAAAAATAACACTGTAAATCCATACTTTATATGGAGTATGTATTCGTTATACTGCTGGTATCTAACATGGATGAAAAACTCTTAAATTATACGATCAATGCCCAAAATATTGACTATCCTTAATCGCAATAATATTGGCGGTATTGCTTTTAATGTGGCATACTTAGCTAAATATATGGATCCGGCATATAAAGTAGAAATTTTAACCGGGTATAAAGAACCATACGAAGGCAGTTCAGCGTATATATTTAACGAGCTGGGATTGCATTATACTTTTGTACCTGAAATGTACCGGTCAGTTAATGTAAAAAAAGACTTTGGCGCTTACCAATTTATAAAAACTAAAATTGGCGAATATCAACCTGACATTGTTCATACGCACGCCGCCAAACCCGGGGTGTTGGGCCGTTTAGCCGCTTATTATAGCATTAATAAACCCAAAGCAATTATACACACCTATCACGGAAATGTGTTTGATGGCTATTTCCCGCCTTTAAAAACAAAACTGTTTTTGGCTATTGAACGTTATCTCGCAGGTAAAAGCGATGCAATTATTGCCATTAGCGAACAACAAAAGGACGACCTGGTAAATAAATACCGCATCGCGCCGGCCAATAAAGTTCATGTAATCAGGCTGGGTTTTGACCTGGATAAGTTTGCGCACGATAATGAGCAAAAGCGAGTAAACTTCCGGAAGTTTTATCATATATCCGAAGAGGCAATCGTAATAACAATTACGGGGCGGCTTACCGCAATAAAAAATCATTTTTTATTTATTGATGCGCTTAACATATTAAAACACCAATACCCCGCACTTGAAATCAAAGTGTTTATTGTGGGCGATGGCGAACTATTGGAGCCGATAATGGATAAGCTAAGTGCTATAGGGTTTAGTTTTTGCAGACCCGGTGAGGATAATCATAGTGCAGATATTATTTTTACATCATGGCGAAAGGATATTGATGTGATAAATGCGGGCTCGGATATAATAGCGCTAAGTTCATTAAATGAAGGTACACCTGTAAGTATAATTGAGGCGCTGGCTTCGCAGAAAGCGGTAGTATGTACTAACGTTGGCGGTGTAAAAGACGTGGTAAAAGATGGTTATAGTGGGCTTTTAACTGGGCAAACAGCTGATGAATTTGCTAATAAGTTACAGGAGCTTTGCGTAAATAAACAATTTAGAGATGTTTTGGCCGCAAATGGTAAAGCCTTTGTAATGCAAAATTATTCTTATTCCCGGTTAGTAAAAGAAACAGAGGATTTATATAAGTTTTTATTGGATTAAAACTTAAATTGGCAGTTAAAATTACTTTAAGTGAAAAATGATTAAAATTTTAGTGACTGGCGGTGCCGGAAATATTGGGGGGGCGCTTGCACGCTGCCTCGTAAAAAAAGCAAAATACCATGTGGTAGTTGCCGATAATTTAGTTACCGGCTCAATAAATAACCTGCCACAAGGATATGATAATTTTACTTTCGTTAAATGCGATGTAAATAATTATAATGACCTGTCTGCAGTGATGCTGGCATTTAAGTTTGATTATGTGTTTCATTATGCCGCTTTAGTGGGTGTAAACCGTACATTAAAAAACCCGATTGCTGTTTTAGAAGATATTGAAGGCATAAAACATATCCTCAACTTATCTAAGAATACCGGGGTTAAGCGCATATTTTATTCTTCGTCGTCTGAGGTGTATGGCGAGCCTGTTGAATTTCCTCAAAATGAACATACTACACCTTTAAATTCAAGGTTACCTTACGCTATCGTAAAAAATGTTGGAGAAGCATTTTTTAAATCATATCAAAAAGAGTACGGCCTTGACTTTACCATATTCAGGTTTTTTAATACCTATGGGCCTAACCAAAGTATCGATTTCGTGGTATCAAAGTTTGTAGAGGCGGCCTTAAATAACAGGGATATCATAATTTATGGCGATGGCAGCCAAACACGTACGTTTTGTTATATTGATGATAATATTGAAGTTACTACCCGGGTTTTTGAAGAATCTCTATATTTAAATGAAGTGATTAATATTGGCAATGCTGAAGAAACAAGTGTGCTTGACCTGGCTAAAATAATTATTAAGCTTACTGGTTCCATATCAGAAATTAAACACGTTGCGCCATTAAAAGAGGGCGACATGACACGCAGGAAACCCGATAATGGTAAAATGTTAAAGATATTAAACAGAGATTTATTAACTATTGAACAAGGGGTAGCTCATATATTACAACTAAAGTATAATTTAACTCAATAATGCATTTTTTATTACACCCTGTTGAAGCGGGAGTTGTTGCTTTTCTAAGCTGTTTATTAATAATTCCGCTAATAATAAAATTATCTTATAAGCAAGGCTGGGTGGTACTTCCAAGGGATAACCGTTGGCATAATAAACCAACGGCTTTAATGGGGGGTATAGGTATTTTTATCGCCTTTAATATTGGTTTTTTTGCTGTAAATAAACAATTTAACTGGCAGCTGTATGCCGCGTTTTGTTTAATGTTTACCATTGGTTTGGTTGACGACATTAAAGAGGTTAAGCCTGTAATAAAAATGGTTAGCCAGATCATATGTTCATTTATTTTAATATTTAGCGGTTTAAATTTCGGAGGCGGCCTGTTAGGATGGGCGGGTATACCGCTAACATTTATTTGGGTTATAGGTATTACAAATGCCATAAACCTATTAGATAATATGGACGGCCTTGCAGGTGGTATAGCTGGCATAGTGGCAATTATAACCGGTGTTTTAGCCATGCTTAAAGGCGCTGATCATTTAGCCATTACCGCATTTGCAGTAGCCGGTGCGGCTATAGGTTTTTTGTTTTATAATTTTAAACCTGCCAAAATTTTCATGGGCGACTCTGGAAGTTTATTTCTGGGCTTTGTATTAGCTTATTTAAGTATATCAATCCAGGGTAAACTCGGCTCATCATCTGCTATTTTAGTATTGCTTATACCTATAAGCTTAATGGCTATACCTATAATGGATACTACATTAGTAACTATTAAACGCCTTGGCGCAGGCCGGCGCATTGATCAAGGCGGTAAAGACCATACCTCGCACCGCCTGGTGGCACTGGGCTTAAGCGAAAAAAAAGCGGTATTAATTCTGTATTTGATTAGTGCTGTTTGGGGAGCCTTATGTATAATAATGTTTAAAACACAAATAAACAACCTGTTTTTATGTATTTTACTATTGGCCATATTTTCGGTGGTATTTTCCCTGATTCTTTCTAAAGTAAAAGTATATAACGAGTCGGAACAAAAGCTCTCCTACCTGCGGGTCAAGGGTAAGGAAATGGGCAATACACTGATGTATCATTTCTTTTTGATGCATAAAAAATTGTTAATAGGTATTTGTACGGATATCCTGATCATTTATAGCGCGTTTTTGGTAGCTACCAAAGCAATGCATATATCTACCGATAATCAGGAAGTTATACTGGCCACATTTATTTGCGTTAAAATTTCGGTATTTTATATCACCAACCTGTATTACCGCATGTGGCGGTATATGGAGATTGTAGAGGTTGCCGGGTATTTTATGACCATTTGCATGGCAACAATTATACTTGCGGTCATCTTGTTTATAAAAGGTAAAGGTGAGGTATATACCTCCTATTTTTACCTGATAGACTTTTTATTAACCTTTATAGGGATAGTATTTTCAAGATTGTTTTATCGCTGGATGAGCGAATTGATCAATCGTAACCGGTTTTCTGAAAAGAAAGTTATCATTTACGGCGCGGGCGATAGCGGGTATTTATTAATTAAGGAATTGCTACAAAATCACCGGCATGAGTTAAGACCAATAGGCTGGATAGATGACGATATTAGTAAACATAATATGTTTCTTTACGGGTATAAAATTTTTGGCGGTATAGGTCAGCTATCAGAAATATGTGCAAAAAGCAAACCCGATATGATTTTGATCTCGACAAATGCCATCAATAAAGAAAATGAAGACACCATTAAAACGGTATTAGCTGCTCAAAGTATTAGTCTTGGTCGTTTTAGCCTATCGCTCAATTATGATTTAACCTAATTTAAACCATAAGCGTATGCAATTACCTTTTCTTTACATGGGTCTTTCCCGGAGATGGGGCTGGTCCTATTGCATACGCTGTATCTCAAATAGCCTATCCTGGTTTACGCAGGCAAAGATCCTTAAGATGAGCTTGTTTCTTACCGCATTGAGGACGGCCATTTTTGGTTTGCCTTCGGTAAGGGTCTTCCGGTCATAATAGGCCCGCAGTTGATCCGGCCCTTTAGCTCTTATCGCGGTCATGGCACAGAGGTGCAGTATGCCCTTTATCCGCTTGTTGGCAATCGAGGAAACCCTTCCTTTGCCCTTAAACATGCCTGATTCTTTAACGAAAGGAGCTACACCGGCATAACAGGCAAACTTTTTCGGGTCGCTGATGTCGCGGAACTCATTGGTCGAGATAATCAGCTGGATGGCGGTGACGCGGCCTACGGCGGGTACCGATGTTATAATTTGCATCAACCGTTTTGTTCGCTCATCGCTGCTCAGCAGTACATCTATCGTCTGGTCAATGACCGATATATCCGCCGCGATCGCCTGGATGGTTTTTGCACAAAGTTGGTCGCTTTGTTTAGCCAGCCCTTTTTTGACGAATGCAGCTTGTTCCTTTAACGGTGTTCTTAAAGCCATTTGCGTGCTCAGTAACCTGTTTCTTAAGGCAAATAAACTCTTCAGTTCCACGATTACCGGTCTCTTGTCCACCCATAAACGCAAGGTATCTTTATTTTTAAACGCAAATTGCGCGATCCTGATGGCATCGATTTTATCATATTTACCCCTGATCAAACCCGTGGAGTTTTTAATGACCAACGCGTTTTCCACCACGGTGTTGGCTTTTAACTTTTTTAAACAGGCAATCAGCGGATTCGTGTATATCCCGGTATGCTCCATGCAAAATAGGGCCTTAGACAGGGCAAACTTGGGTAATGTTTTTAGCCCGGTAACAAAGGGTATAATCTCCTCCGGCTCATTGGCTGTTTCTTGATGAAAAAGTAGTTTTCCGGCCTCCACGACAGCAAAATCCAGCTTGTCTTTGGAGACATCGATGCCAATAAAGTAAGTATACCGTTTGGTTTTAACTCGTGCGCTTTCCATCGTAAAATGGCAAATGACAGGTTTAATACTTGTGTTAAGTCTTTCTTAATAGGATTTATAAATCATCCTGTCATTTACCCTTAGTGAATTAACAGCAGCGATCCCTAAATTGTTTGCTACGAAGAATGCCCTGTTATTCAAAGGAGAACCGGAGATAGTTAATGTTTTTATGATGCGCTAAATATTTTTTCTCGTAATACGTTTTGATAGACAACACTTCATCCGCATAGTCCGAATGATAAAGATCAGCGGTTTTCCGATGCAATTTCAGTTTCAGCTTATCCACCTGCTCCGCACTATACGCATAAAAGCCATCGTTATCTGTTTTGAGGTTGACCGCGCCGCCCGGTTTTAAAACGAGCTGGTACATCGTTAAAAATCGGAGCGATGTCAAACGTTTCTTCTCGCGGCCCAACTGTGGCTGCGGATCAGGGAAGGTTATCCAGATCTCGTCTACTTCACCGGGGGCAAAAAACCCGGTCAGTGTTTCGATCTGCATCCGTATAAAAGCGACGTTGGGTACCCCTTCTTCCAGGGCGGTTTTAGCACCGCGCCAAATGCGGTTGCCTTTATAATCAATACCAATAAAATTTTTATCCGGAAACATTTGCGCCACGTTAACGTTGCTAAAAGTTTCTATTTCTGCAAAGCGCCTTAACTTATCTTTCCCAAATCTTTACAAATCGTTTTTCGGTAGGCATCACCATCTATTATTTCCACCTTAACGTTAACCGCTTCTAATTTGGTTTTAACGGAGTTGGCTATGGTGGTTTTACCGGCTCCCGAAAGACCGGTGAGTTGAATAAAGATCATGATACTATGGCCTTGCTGGCCGCCCCTAAAGATCGATAATTTTTCTTTATTTCCGCTTATCACAATGGTTGAACTCATCGAACTGCGGTTTGACCAGTTCCTTGCCCCAGATCACCTTGCCGGCTTGCTGGGGGTGGGCGAGGTAATGGGCATTGCGTTCGGCGAAATGCCGGTCGATGGCGGTCATGCAGTCTTCGGTGGTGGCGTAATTGCTGTTGTGGATGACGGACCGGGCGAGGCCGCTGAAGACGGATTCGATGACGTTGAGGAACTGGGCGGAGGTGGGGAGGGGGGCGAGGTGGACGTAGGGAGCGGCTCCGGCGTTAACTTCGGCGAGGTGGGTTTTGAGCTGGATGGAATTATGCCAGATCGCGCCGTCCCAGGATAAATAAAGATTTTTTTTGTCGTGATATTGAATACGAAGAATATTAATGAGCTTGATCATTTCCTCGGTATTTTTATTGCGGCTATAGAAATGCGTCACCTGGTTCGTCGCCAGTTCCAGCGCCGCGGTCACCAACAGGACGCCTTTGTTTTTTTGGACCTGGGGCACAACCTTCCGTTCATTTTTCGGCATAAATGACCGGCCTCCCTTGAGCTTGACGCCAAAATGGCCATACTCGTCGATCGAAAAAAAGGCTTCATCCGGCGCGAGGTTAGCGAGGATGTTTTTAATATGATCCAGTTTTTCCCGAAATTTAGGGTCCGTACTCGTCAAACTCTCTCTCGATTTCTTGAACCCATAATTCCGTGCGTGGAGGTAGCTCTTCACCGTCGTCTTACCGATCGCCTCGCCATAAACGCGCCCATAAACCTCGGTCAGATCCTGTAACCGCCAGCTGGTCCTATTAATACCATAATTCTTCGGCGGCTCATGCAACAGCTTCAGCAACTTATCCTGCTTAATTTTTATGTTTTCCGCATGCGAAGGGCCAAGCGCATATTTCTTCGGCTCCATCGCGGCGATACCCCCCGCCTTATACTGGTCGAACCATAACATCACCACCTCGATCTTTTTATCCATTAACCGGGCGATATCCGGCAGCGCCATCCCCTCGAACGAGGACAACAACGCGAACGCCCGTTTAAAATGGCCCGCCAAATGCCCCCGCTTCCGCCAGCGCCTTAATACCGCCAGGTCATTCGCCGGAATAACCTTGATCCGCAAATGATGATACCTACTGATCCCCATACGGTCCCGCCATTCCGCGAAATGCGCCGTAAACAGCTTCAGCGAATAAGGCTTCTTGCACCGTGCCAGGTAAAGTTTATACAACCCCTTCGGCCGCAACCCCGTATTCCCCGTAAACGCATCCACCAGCTCCGGCAACAAGCCCTCCAGCACCCGCGCCCGGTCCGGCGCATAATCCCCCGCCTTCATCCGCGCCACCCGCAAATTAAAATCCAGCCCCTGCTCCTCCATCACCCGGAACAACCGCCGGTAATTACCCACCGTACCCCGGTGCAGTCCTAGCTCATCCGCCAACTTTCTTACCTCCATCACCCGCCCCGCCACATGATCTGTCCGGATCCGCTCCAATTTTTCCGGTGCAATAAATCTGGCCATTTTTTGCTAAAAATTTTAGTATTTATTGATTTTTTGCTATATTTGATTATGGTAATTATCGCAGCTTTTGCCGGCCTGGCCGGCGCTTTATTAACACAATTACTGACCGGCTTGTTTGGCTACCTCGGCGACCGCCGCAAAGCCAAAACCGAACGCCAGCTCCTGTTCCGCAATAAACAAATCGAAGTCGCCGAACAATTCTATTTTATGACGGGCGAGACCATGACCGTCCTGCGCAAAAGCGTCGAACACTGGAAAAACAAAAACAAACAGCGTAGCCAGGCCAGCATCTCCTTTTTTAACCGCGAGATCAAAAAACTCGACACCTACCTCGAAAAACTCCGCACCGAACACTGGAAACATAACCTCGTCGGTCTCTACTTCGACGTCAAGCTCTCCCATGACCGCCTCATCGCCGCCAACAACCGCTCCCATGCCCTTTACCTCACCCTGCTCGACACCGCCGAACAAATCCAGCAAACCGGCAACGAAGACCTCCTCAAAAAATACCATACCAGCCTCTTTGACCTCTGTAGCCAATACGACACCATATACCAGCTCCTCGAAGAAGACCTCCAGCGCGTCAAAACCGCCCTAACCACCAGCTTCAGGTGATGCTCATATATTTAAAAATTCTTTTTTATACGCGGATGGCTTTTTAAGCATGATCTCTTTAAACAGTTTGTTAAAGTTTGATAGGGTTTTAAATCCGCATTTATCGGATATGGTGGAAATAGTTTGATCGGTTTCGGTCAGTAATTTACAGGCATGCTTCACCCTTAGCTCAGTGATAAACCTGGAGAAGCCCTTATTATGGGTAACCGAAAAATACCGGCTAAACGAGGTGGGGGTCATATGTAGCAGGTCGGCTAGCTCATTGAGATGAATTTTTTTGCGGTAATTCTTTAAAGCATATTCATATACCTTGTTCATGCGCGCGGTTTCGTCCTCTTTAAACGGGTTGGCATATTCGGTAGTGGATATATAATGGTATTCCTTGGTTTTGGCCAGCAGGTTAAGTATTTCAAGCAGATGTATTAAACTCTCCAACCCGCTTAGCTGTACCAGCTCTTTCAGCATTTTAATGACCTGCTGTTTACTTTCGCCATAAAACTCTAATCCACGGGCTGATTTTTTGAACAGCTTTTTTAGCTGCATCATTTCTTCTTTTTCCATTAAATGGTCGCCCAGCAAATTCTCCTGCATATAAACCACTATGCCGTTTATTTTCAGCGGGCTTTCCTTGTCAAAATAGCGCTCATCACTGCGCCACAGGTGTGGTAAGTTTGACCCGGTTAACACCAGCTCGTTATTTCCGAATGATTTAATGCTGTCGCCTATAAAACGGGTGCCCGTGCCCCTTATCGTGACAAACAGCTGGTACTCAGCGTGCGAGTGCCAGACGGGGTCAAAATGTTTGTCTGATAACTCCTTGGCAATAAATATTTTAGAATCTTCAATAGGTGATTTATGGAGGGCCGATCTCATGAGTTATTATTGCATTATTTAGGTAAATATAGTACAAGCGATGATAAAAAACAGTCATTTATTGATAAAAAACAAAAAGCAATAGCCAACATATTTGTATAGATCAACTAAGTATAAACCTGCTTAAATTTTTTTTTCATGAAAAAGTATTTGGCTATTGCTGTAATTTGTCTGGCTGCAATAATAAATTTTAAAGGTACCCTCCTTAAAAAAGACGGACCGCACCGTTTAGAGATTTTATTTCTCGGCCATACCGCCACGCATCACCTTTCTGATAAACTGGCAGATATTCTTTCGCAGGAATATTTTAAAGATGGGATAAACATCACCTACACGACCGATGTCAATGACCTGAATGAAGCTACGCTTTCCAAATACGACGGACTGGTCGTGTATGCCAATTACGATACCATATCAAAAGCCCATGCGGAGGCTTTACTGCAATTTGTAAAGAGCGGCAAAGGGTTTATTCCGCTGCATTGCGCTTCCTTCTGTTTCCGCAATAATGATGAAGTGGTCAAATTGATAGGCGGCCAATTCAAATCGCATAATACCGGTACGTTTGATATGACCATCGTAGATAAAAAGCACCAGATCACCAAAAACCTGGCACCTTTTAGTACCTGGGACGAAACTTACGTACATACCAAGATCAATCCTGCTATACATGTACTTACCGAGCGCGTGGAAGGCGACCATCATGAACCTTATACCTGGACAAACACCTATGGTAAGGGCCGCGTATTTTATACCGCCTATGGCCACGATGAGCGCACCTGGAAAAATCCGGGTTTTTTAAAACTGGTGGAGAATGGTATTATCTGGGCCGTTGGTAAAAAAGCCGAAAAGCAATTGAACAAATTACCTAAGCCGCAGGGTACGTATACCGAAGCTGATATCCCTAACTATGAAAAACGCGATCCCGCACCGAAATTACAGGCGCCGCTTAGTCCGGCCGAATCACAGTTGTTAACCCAGGTTCCTGTTGATTTTAAATTAGAGCTTTTTGCCCAGGAGCCGGATATTGAAAAACCTATTGCCATGGCATGGGACGAAAGAGGCCGTTTATGGATAGTAGAAACTATTGATTACCCCAACACGGTATTAGAAAATAAAGAGCAGGGATCTGACCGTATTAAAATATGTGAAGACACCAACGGCGATGGCAAAGCCGATAAGTTTACCGTTTTTGCCGATAAGCTGAATTTACCGACAAGTATAGTCTTTGCCCGCGGAGGGGTGATCGTTTCGCAAGCACCTTATTTTTTATTTTTAAAAGATACCAATGGAGATGATAAGGCCGATATCAGGGAAACGATCATTAACGGTTTTGGCTTTACGGATACGCACGCTGTGGCTTCAAACCTGCATTACGGATTTGATAACAAAATATGGGGTACCGTCGGTTACTCCGGCTTTAACGGTACGGTGGCCGGACAGGAACTTCGTTTTAGCCAGGAAGTATATCGCTTTTCGCCTGATGTAAAAACCTTTGAATTAATGGGCTCAACCAGTAACAATACCTGGGGACTTGGTTTTTCAGAGAACAATGATGTATTTGTGTCTACAGCCAATAACTCGCATAGCGATTATTTAGGCATACCACGTTCGTATCTTACCGGTATTGGTTTACCTTCGTCCACATCAGTTTTAAAGCTGGATGGCCACTATAATATGCACGTAGTAACCAAAAACCTGCGCCAGGTTGATGTACATGACGGCTTTACGGCAGCAGCGGGCCACAACTTATATACCGCACGTAATTTCCCGCAACAGTATTGGAACAGGATCGGCATGGTCAATGAGCCGACCGGCCGCGTTATACACCAGGCCATACTGGAGCCCTATGGTGCGGGTTTTAAAGAGCGTGATGGCTGGAATTTATTGGCCAGCGCCGATGAGTGGATGGCCCCGGTACAGTCGGAGGTTGGGCCTGACGGTGCGGTATGGGTGGCAGATTGGTATAACTTTATTATCCAGCACAACCCTATACCAAAGGGTTTTGTTAATGGCAAAGGTAATGCTTATGTAAATCCGCTGCGCGACCGTACCCATGGCCGCATATACCGGATAGTTTATAAAAACGCTAAACCTTCGCCCATAAAAAGCCTGGATAAAAACAACCCAGATGACCTGATAAAAGGCCTGCAAAGCGATAACCTGTTTTGGCGCTTAACCGCACAGCGTTTAATTGTGGAGTCGGGTAATAAAGCTATCGCTCCAAAGCTTTATGAACTGATAAGAAACAACACCGTTGATTTAATCAACACCAATGGCCCGGCAGTAAACGCCTTGTGGACCCTTCATGGATTGGGTTTGTTAGATGGATCAAACGCAGAGGCCCTTACGGTTGCAGAAGTAGCTTTAAGGCATTCTGCCCCCGGTGTTCGTAAAGCGGCTTTGCAAGTATTGCCGCCTACTGCCCGTACCTCGGCTACCATTGAAAGAACCAGCATACTGAACGATCTGAATTTAAATACACGCTTAGCTGCTATATTAGCCATTGCTGACCTCCCACAATCAGATGCTATGGGTACTGAACTGCTGGCGGCGCAAAAAAAGCCGGAAAATATGAACGATAAATGGTTAAGCCTGGCTTTTGACGTAGCTATAAGTAAACATGTTAAAGGTGCAGCTGAGGGTATTAAAGCAAAAAACCAGGAAACTACCGAAAAAGAAGGACTGGCCCGTGCAAGGGTTGCCCAGACTATTAAAGTGACTGTTGTTAAAAACGAGATGAAATTTGATGTGAAAACAATTACTGCCCGAGCCGGAACTGTTATTGAGATTGAATTTACTAATCCCGACTTTATGCAGCATAATTTGTTGATACTTCAAAAAGGAAGTTTAGAAAAAGTTGGTGCCGCCGCCGATAAATTGGCGCAGGACCCTAAAGGTATCGAGCAAAATTATATTCCTAAAATGCCCGAGGTTTTATTCTCCACTAAATTGATCAATCCGAACGAATCTGTAAAGGTTAGGTTTAGGGTACCGGCAGAGGCAGGCGACTATCCCTTTATATGCTCTTTCCCGGGACATTGGCGCATCATGAACGGCATCATGAAAGTAACCAAATAATCATTATGGCCTCACAAGATAAATCAGCAAAGCCCGATATGAAATTGTTTTATGCGTGTTTCATCGCTATAGTAACCACAGCTTTCGGCTTTATATTACGCGCTATAATTTTGCCGCAATGGGGGCACGATTTTAATTTGACCCAAACCCAAATGGGAGAACTATCCGGGGTGGGTTTGTGGCCGTTTGCTATAAGTATTGTTTTATTTAGTTTAATTGTTGATAAAATTGGCTATAAAACAGCTATGATATTTGGTGTGATATGCCATGTCACATCGGCTATAATTACCATTTTTGCTACCGGTTACTGGATGTTGTATTTGGGTACTTTTATAGTTGCCATAGGTAATGGCACGGTCGAGGCTGTAGCCAATCCGGTGGTGGCTACCATGTTTCCTAATGATAAGGTAAAATGGTTAAGCCGGTTACATGCCGGCTGGGCTGGCGGTTTGGTATTAGGTGGTATTATGGCCCTGCTACTTGGCGAAAGTACAGGCTGGGAATATAAAATAGCGCTGATATTTATACCGGCGGTAATTTACGGGGTTATGACTTTATCTTGCAAATTTCCGCTCAATGAGCGTGTACAGGCAGGGGTATCTTACAAGGAAATGTTACAGGAAGTTGGTGGCCTCGGTGCATTGATCATTACCGCTTTAATAGTATTCCAGTTAGGTGCCGTATTTGGGTGGTCAACCATAGTAAGCGTAGTAACAACGCTCGTAATTGCCGCCGGCTTTGGTTTCTACACACGCAGTTGGGGGCAGCCGCTTTTTGTTATCTTCCTATTAATTATGATACCGCTGGCTATTACCGAATTAGGTACTGATAGCTGGATAACCGATTTGATGACACCTGAAACCCAAAAGATAGGTTTGCAGGCAGGGTGGGTATTGGTGTATACCTCATTAATTATGTTCGTGCTGCGGTTTTTTGCGGGCCCAATATCGCATATGACCTCATCGCCGGGCTTATTGGCCTTATGTTCGGGCATAGCAATAGTTGGTTTATATCTTTTGTCCGTTTCTGCCGGTGTAATGATATTGGCTGCCGCTACTATTTACGGGTTGGGTAAATCTTTCTTTTGGCCCACGATGCTGGGCATGGTATCAGAGCGCTTTCCAAAGGGCGGCGCGTTGACGCTGAATATTACAGGTGGGTTAGGTATGATAGCGGCGGGTGTTATAGGTGCAGGTATTTTAGGCTTTATACAGGATAAATCAATAGATCAGAACATAGCTAAGTATGATGCTTCAAACAATACGGCTATTCATTCAACCTACGTAACCGAGAAAAAGACCAGTGTTTTTGGCGACTACGCGGGAATTGATCAAACCAAACTTTCCGTTGCCGGGGCCGATGAGCAGCAGGTAGTTAAAACGATACAGGATGGCGCTAAAAAAGAGGCATTAAAAAATGTGCTTGTTTTTCCTATCATGATGTTGGTAAGCTTTTTATTGCTGATATTGTATTTCCGTTCAAAAGGAGGATATAAGGCAATAAAGTTAAAAAGACAAGAAGAGGATATTATAAAAATTTAACATTACCTGCATGTCATTACAAATAAAATTTGGTGTAAGCACCTGGTTATGGACCTCGCCATTTCAAACAGCCGCTATTGATGAATTATTCTCGAAAATAGCAGGCATGGGCTATGATGTGGTAGAGATAGCGGTTGAAGATCCTGACATAATAGATGGAAAGGAAGTAAAAAAAGCATTAGCTACTTACGGGCTTCAGGCCGTGGTGTGCGGAGCCTTCGGCCCAACGCGCGACCTGACAAACGCCGATCCTTCCGTTCACGCCAATTGCTTTAAATACATTGAGGCCTGTATGGATCTTTGTGTTTTATGGGATACCCGTTTTTTTGCGGGCCCCATGTATTCGGCCGTGGGTAAGGCACGCATGCTGCCTGACGAATTGCGGAAAAATGAATGGAACCTGGCTGTAAAAAACCTAAAAATTGTATGCGAAATGGCCGCCGTGCGTGGATTGGATATTGCTTTAGAACCGCTTAATCGATTTGAGTCTGACCTGGTAAATACAGCTGCTGATGTGGTACGGTTAATACAGGACATTGATCATCCATCGGCAAGAATATTGCTGGATGGTTTCCACATGAATATTGAAGAACCCAGCATTGAAGCAGCTATTAAACTGGCCGGCGATAAACTAATCCACCTGCAGGTGGCCGATAATTACCGCGGCACACCCGGTACGGGCCAAACCAACTGGAACGCCTATAAAACAGCTTTACAAGAAATCAATTACCAAGGTACTATATCCATAGAAAGCTTTACCCCGCAAAATAAAGAACTGGCGCAGGCTGTATGTATTTGGCATCCGCTGGCCGAAAGCCAGGATAAGTTTGCTATAGATGGCCTGGCATTTTTAAAACAATGGGTAGCCGAGCCTGCCATAATTCAACAATATAGTTTATAAAATTTTATGCAAAACAAAACAATCAATATCGCTATAGTCGGTTTAGGTTTCGGAGCCGAATTTATCCCTATTTACCAGCGCCACAAACAGGCAAATATGTATGCCATTTGCCAGCGCGATCAAAAAAAACTGCACGAGGTTGGTGACGCATTTGGTATCGAAAACAGATACACCAATTTTGATGAGCTATTGCTTGACCCGGAGGTTGATGCAGTACATATCAATACGCCGATTCAAAATCATGCCGAACAATCCATCAAAGCGTTGAGGGCCGGCAAGCACGTGGCCTGTACCGTGCCCATGGCAACTACTGTTGAAGAATGCCGCCAGATCGTAGAGGCGGTTCATGAAACCGGGCTGACCTACATGATGATGGAAACCGTAGTATACAGCCGCGAGTTTTTATTTGTAAAAGAATTATATGAAAAAGGCGAATTAGGTAAGCTGCAATTTTTGCGCGCATCGCATCAACAGGAAATGGCCGGGTGGCCGGGCTATTGGGAAGGCTTGCCGCCCATGCATTATGCCACCCACTGCGTTGGGCCGGTAGTTGCGCTTGCAGGAGCTGATGCTGAATATGTATCCTGCTGTGGTTCTGGCACAATTGATGAGAACCTGATCAGCAAATATGGTTCGCCTTTTGCTATTGAAAGCTGCCATATCAAGTTTAAAAACTCTGACCTGGCTGCCGAGGTAACACGCTCATTATTTAATACCGCAAGGCAATACCGCGAGAGCTTTGATGTTTACGGATCAAAAAGATCATTTGAGTGGACATTAGTGGAGCATGAACCATCAGTAATCCATACCGGCGAAACACCTGAAAAAGTGACCATACCTGATTACGCGCATTTACTGCCTGCCGAAATACAATCATTTACAACCGGAGGGGTATATGATGCGGATAGCAACCAGCACCTTTCATTTATCCAAGGATCAGGACACGGCGGTTCGCACCCGCATTTGGTGAATGAATTTATTTCAGCCCTGGCACAACATCGCCAGCCGTTCCCTAATGCCAGGCAATCGGCCAATATTACCTGTGTGGGTATATTGGCACATGAGTCGGCCATGAAGGGCGGAGAAAAATTGACATTGCCAAGTTTTACCTGGTCGGATAGCTAAAATGAATAATTATATCATCATATTTGGTTAAAGAATTGTAATTTTAAAGTGAACTTCACCTTAAGTATGACTTGCAAAAGAAAATAATAATTTAATAGATACTATGGGTGCGTTTTCTGATTTTTTAGATAAGCAGCTTGTTGACTTAATTAAGCAAGATAATTTGGAGGCGTTTAATGAGATTTATAAGCGACATTGGAAAAAACTTTATGCCGCGGCCTTTAAACGACTTAAAAATAAAGAGCTTGCCGAAGAAGTTGTGCAGGAAATATTTGCCCGTCTATGGTTCAGACGGCATTCGTTAGTCATCACTACTGAACTTGGCGGTTATCTCCATTCCTCGGCAGCCCATATTGTCATAGATTATTACCGGAAAGAATTAATCAAAGAAAAATACCAGCATTCCCTACAGCATAATTACGGGTATGACAATTCCACGGAAGAAGAAATCGTATTGAAGGACCTGCAACATACGATTGATGAGGAGGTCAAACACCTGCCTGTCAAGTGCCGGCTGGTCTATGAATTAAGCCGCGTTGAGCACAAGACAAATAAAGAAATTGCCTATAGTTTGGGCATTTCCGAAAAAACAGTTGAAAATCATTTGACCAAAGCCCTGAAACGATTGCGGCTTGGTTTAACGGAATATTATCTGCTTATTTTAGTTTTACTGCTGAAATAAATATTTTTTTTTATTAGGAGTAGGGGATAACCCGCTACCAAACGTCATCCTTTTATAAGCCAATTTTTTTAATGAGAAAACCTATTTCCACGGATATCCTGAAAAGGTATTTGGACAATACCTGTACCCCAGCGGAGAAAAAAGCCGTATGGGATTGGTATGAATCTTTTGGTAACGATCAGGATTTTGCTTCGGGCCTGGATAAACGCGATGAATTGGAACTGGAAGAAAAAATATATGCCAATATATTAAATCGCATTCAACAGGTTGAAGAAACCCAAACTGTTTTTACAGTGCTCCCAAAACGTCATTACCGGTATGCCTTGGCAGCCATTGCCGCTATGCTGGTTATTGGCCTCTTTACGGTATTATATTATGATAGCGGCCATAAACCAGTACCGCCTATCGCAAATGCACCGGCGAAACTGAAAATGCTGTACGTTAAAAACACCACCCAGAGAATTTATAGAGCTGCATTACCGGACGGCAGTATTTTATGGCTTAGCCCCGGTGCTGCCATCAGGTATCCCGAAAAGTTCGCTGAAAAATTCAGAATGATCACCTTTTCGGGTGAATCTTTTTTCGAAATTACTAAAAACCCGAAAAGACCTTTTATTATTAACAGCCATACGATCGTCACCAAGGTTTGGGGCACCAGTTTCCGCATACGGGATTTACCGGGAAATAAGCCCGCGGAAGTTTCTGTAATTACCGGAAAAGTATCGGTCAGCCGCAAAGACCCGGCAAAGGCAATAAGCGCAGTACTTGAACAGCAGGATGTTATGCTCTATCCCAATCAAAATATCAAGCTTTTTAACGGGCGTAAACCGGCCCGGATAGAAAGAATTCAGGATAAATCATCCCTGAAGATCTGGAACAGGATCAGCCTCTCTTTTGATAATGTAAGTATACGGAATATTGTTCCCTTACTTAATGATAAATTTAACGTCCATATAGTCGTAACGAATGACAAACTGAACGATTATGTATTAAATGCCGACTTCACAGAATTTAATTTACCCGAAATACTCCAGGCCCTCCAGAAAACCCTTGGCATAGATTATGCGATCGGCAAAACCAATATTGAATTAAAATAATCCAATTTAACCTAAAACACCCATTCCATGAAAAAACAGCTACAAACTTAGAAACCCAGAACATCTGAAAAAAAGAAACTTAGAAGTGTTCTCACCACTCCTAAGTTCTAACCCCGAATTACACTATTAAGTGTGAACAGGATTACTATTGTCTCATTTTTAAAGAAACTATATCAAAGATATGAAATTAAAATCATGTATTAATATTCCCTGGTATCCAATTATGAAAATAACATTTATCCAGATTTTATTGGCCACAACGATAACCGGGATGTCGTATTCCAGTCCGCTAAATGCACAGGATATTCTCCAGGAAAAGATCAGTCTTTCACTACAAAACACCACCTTACAAGATGTAATCAGGCGCTTACAGAAAGACAACAATATTAAGTTTATATATAGCAAGGATGCCATCAATTTGAATCAGGTCGTTACCGTTGACTACAAGGATAAACCCCTAAAAGAGGTATTGAACCAGGTGCTGGTTGTTAACGGCATTGACTATGAAGTTTTAAAAAACAGGATCATTTTGGGCAGAGCTGATGTGAAGGTCAAAACCGCTTCGGCACCGATCATTAACAAAGCCGATGAAATACGCGTAAAAGGTACGGTTAAAGATGCCAAGGGCCAGCCGTTGACGGGCGTTTCTATTAAAATTAAAGGAACCAATACCGGCACACAAAGTTCATTGGAAGGAGATTTTTCCTTAATGGTCCCGCCCAACGCGACCTTGGTTTTTAGTTATGTTGGTTTTGACACGCAAGAAGTACCGGTAAGCGCCAATATGGCGGTTACCCTGGTAGAGAACAATCAATCCTTAAGCGAAGTAATCGTTGTCGGTTATGGTACCCAGAAAAAAGGGGACGTGACGACCGCGATTGCTACTGTAAAAGCGGCGGATTTTACGGCCGGCCCGGTAACGGATGCCGCATCCCTGTTAAAAGGAAAAGTTGCGGGATTAAGTATTTCAAACCCGTCGGGTAACCCCAATGACCAGGCACAGATCCAGCTTAGAGGAAATAATACCATCAACGGTGGAACCGGACTGCTGGTTATTGTTGATGGTGTACCCGGCGACCTGTTAACCGTAGCGCCAGAGGATATTGCCGAAATATCTGTGTTAAAAGATGGGTCTGCAGCGGCAATTTACGGCGTGCGCGGCACCAATGGCGTTATTTTAATAACTACTAAACGTGCCAGTGGTAATATAATAAATCAGATAGATTATAATGGAAGTTTAAGTACCGGGAAATTTACCAGGATACAGCCTGAACTAACTGCTCAGGACTATCGCGATCAGATTGCTGCCGGCACCAGAGATAAGTCTTATGATCTGGGAAGTTCAACTAACTGGGCAAAAGCCATACAAGATCAGTTTCCCTTAACAAATATCCATAATCTTACATTCAGGGGTGGGAATAATCAAACCAATTATCTGGCCTCATTAAGTTATCGTTATTTAGACGGGCCTATACAAACCACCTTCCATCAACAAATAACTGGCCGTGTAGATATTAATCACAGCGTTTTGAATGGCAAGTTAAAATTCAACCTGGGTATTACCCAAACCAATTTTAATGGCCAAAACATGAGTTATTACGATTATGAGCAGGTTTTAAAAATGAATCCTACTGCCCCGGTAAAATTGGCCAATGGCTCCTATTATCAGGAACCTAACAATTTTGAATATCAAAACCCATTATCAGATCTGTATAATACTGACCGACCACAAACCTCCTATAACAGCAAATACAATGCGACCATTACGGCCCTGCCGGTAGAAGGTTTACGTATTGTGGCCACCGGGTCCTATCAAAAAAATGGCTACCTCAACCGTTCTTTTGATAATTTTCAAAATATTTCCACCATCCGAGATCACTTGAACGGGGTGGCTAACATTGATCAGGGGCAATCTATTAACCGGTATTTACTCTTTACCGGCGAATATTCAAAATCATTTGGTGACCATCGTTTTTCATTATTGGCAGGTTATGAATACTCTGACAATAATAGCTGGAGCACGAATATGAACAACCGTAATTTCCCAACGGATCAATTCGGTTACAATAATATAGGGCAAGGCGCCGCCGCAAAAGCCGGTCTCTTATCAAATCCTGAAAGCAGCGGCCAAAGCGAAAGCAATTTGATCAGTTATTTTTCGCGTTTAACCTATAACTATAAAGAAAAATACTTTCTTACGGGCAGTATGCGTCTTGATGGTTCCAGTAAACTCTATGGAGCGGCCCAGCCATTCGGTCGTTTCCCGGCAATTTCTGCTGCATGGCGCATTAATAAAGAGTCATTTATGGAAAACCAGACCCTATTTGACGACTTAAAATTACGTGCAGGATACGGTATAACCGGTAATCCTCCGAATCAAAGCTTTTTGGGCGTAGGTATCCTGGGTTACAGTAACTATGTACTTTATAATGGGCAATGGATCCAGAGCTTGGTACCTACACAAAACCCCAATCCAAATTTACGATGGGAAGAAAAACGCGAAGCTAATCTAGGTTTGGATTTTACCATGTTCAAAGGTTTAATAAACGGTACTGTTGATGTGTATGATAGAAGAGTTGTTGGGTTATTATATAACTATACTGTTCCAAGTCCGCCAAATTTATATAACTCAACCTTGCTGAATGTGGGTACCATGGATAATAAGGGTGTGGAAGTGTTAATTAATGTAAACCCCATACGCAAGAAGGATTTTAGCTGGACAACTAGCTTTACCTTCTCCACCAATGCCAATAAATTAGTTTCATTATCTAACGACTCCTACAAGGTAACGGTGCCCTATTTTACTACTGGTTCAACCGCAGACCCTATCCAAACATCTACCAATATTGTACAGGTAGGTCATCGTATAGGCGACTTTTATGGCTTTAAAGTAGTAGGTCTATCATCTGATGGTTATTGGATATACCAGGAGCCCGATGGAAGCATTGTGCCTTATTCAAAATTTAATCATGCTTTTGGCGATAAACAGGTTTTGGGTAATGGTATACCACAATATTATGCTGGGTGGAACAATACATTTCGCTATAAAAACTGGGATTTGAGTATTGTACAACGTGGCGCTTTTGATTTCCAGGTACTCAATGCTTTTCAAATGAATTATTTGCCGACCTCGGTAGGCAATTATAATCGAGCACAAACCTCCACGCAAAAAGTATTTGGTACAGCAACCCTCAACAAACTGGTACCGCTTGAATTTAACAGTTACTTTATTGAAAACGGCGCGTTCTGGAAAATTGATAACATCACCCTGGGCTATACCTTTAAAGAGTTACGCTCCAAGTATATTCATAATCCCCGGGTGTATTTTTCAACGAATAACACCTTTATCATAACCGGCTATAAAGGGATAGACCCGGAAGTGGGAACGACAGGCCTTGCCCCGGGTATGGAAAGCAGGGATACTTATCCAACAACACGCACCTTTACGCTTGGTTTTTCGGCAAGTTTTTAATAGACACATTTATTTAACTAATAATAATTATTATTAAAATGAAAAAGAAACGAATTTTTATAACCGGATTAATCATCCTTATAATTGCAGGCATATATTCCTGTACCAAGCTGGATTCCAAAAACTATGGCCAGTTGGTAGCGAGTGATTTTACGCCAGGGGCCAATGATATAGCCGCTATAGTAGGGGCGAGCTATACCAACTGGCGAAATTTGGAACTGGGACGTAGTGCCAATGCCATTTGGAGAACTAACGAGATATCTGCAGATGAAGCGGTAATCCCTGCAAGGCCAAACGGATGGGTCGACGGTGGTATTTATCGACGTGTGCACTTGCATAAATGGACAGCAGATGAATCAAATAGCAGTACGATTTGGAACGGAGCCTATGCGGGTATTACCACTTGTAACCGCGTGCTTTACCAAATTGATGCCGGTCAAATATCTGTAGGGGCAAGTAAAGATCAAATAATTGCGGAATTAAAAGTGCTCAGAGCATCTTATTATTATGCACTGATTGATTTTTTTGGTAATGTTCCTATAGTTACAAAATTTGATGTGCCAACCGGATTTGTGCCTACCCAAAGTACCCGCAAAGAGGTTTATGATTTTATTATATCCGAGATTACCACCAACTTACCACAATTAAGTGTGTTAAATGATGGAACCACCTATGGTCGTTTTAATAAATGGGCAGCAGAAGCCTTATTAGCCAAAATGTATCTTAATGCAGGTGTTTACACAGGTACTCCAGATTGGGCAAATTGTATTACAGCGTGTAATGCAGTAATAGCATCTGGATTATATTCGCTGGAATCCAATCAGGCAAATGTGTTTTTGACTAACAATTCTGGGTCTAAAGAAATTATTTTTGCGATTCCATTTGATCAAACTTACACCAATGATGGATCTACAGCATTTACCATGCACATGGAAAGTTTGCAGCCGGAGAACCAGGCGACCTATAATTTTCAAAACTCACCCTGGGGAGGTATTTGCGGCATACCGCAATTTGTAAATACTTTTGATCCGCAAGATAGCCGCTTAGCCCAAAACTGGATACAAGGACAACAATATACCTCATCAGGGGTACCGTTAAACGGCAGTTTAGGAAAATTCAATGGTAAGCCGCTAATATATGTTAATGATTTACCAGGGGTAGATTCCTCAGAAGAGGTACACGGTTTCCGGATGGGGAAATTCCAAATTTCTCCGGGAGAATTAGTGGGTATGAGCAATGATTTTCCTTTATTAAGGTATGCCGATATTCTATTGATGAAAGCAGAAGCTTCACTTAGAAACGGTGACGGTAATACAGCTGCTGCATTAGTTACGCAAGTAAGGCAAAGAGCTTTTACGGCTAACCCCGGAAAAGCAACGGTAACAGCAGCAGATCTCTTAAAACCTACCGTTTATGATTATGGATTAAGAAATCACCTGCAAACCACTCATGAAACAGTCGCTGATATTCCATATGGGCGTATGCTTGATGAGTTAGGTTGGGAATTTGAGCAAGAAGGACGCCGAAGGCAGGATATGATACGTTTTGGGGTATTTACCACTAAATCCTGGTTATCTCACTCACCAAATGGTGATTACAGAGCATTACTGCCAATCCCAACAAGCGCCTTAAACACCAACGGAAATTTAAAACAAAACCCGGGGTATTAAAACCACCTGACTATAATTAATTAGTTGGCATAGGACAATGTAAATTGTCCTATGCCTTTTTTAAAATGACTCTACTGAAAAGATAATAAGAGAAAATGAAAAGAACACTCGTTTTAACAACAATCCTTTTAATGTGCATAATTACGGCCCAGGCACAGCAGTATATACGAACTGCCCACGGATTGAGGTCCACCATAAATGGAACAGACATCAATATAGAATTTTATTCAGCAGATATAGTACGGGTATTGAAGTCTCCGGCAGGAAGGGCTTACGAAAAGAAAAGCTTTTCCGTTATAAAAAATCCGGAAAACACTATTTTAAAAATTAGTCGGAAAGGTAATATTGTGCTTATAGCAAGTAATTCAACAAATGTTACTCTTAATCTGGAAAATGAGCAGATAAAATTTGCAAATGCAAAGCACAATTCATTATTAGAGGAAAAGGAAGCCAGTGCAAAGTTTACGCCTATGATGGACTCTACAACAAGTACTTTCAGCGTAGCCCAGTCATTCCAACTAAAAGACGGCGAGGCCATATATGGTTTGGGTCAACACCAAACCGGTACCATGAACCATCGTAACCACCAGGTTACCCTTAAACAGGGGAATATGAATGTAGGGGTACCAGTTATGTATTCTGTAAAAGGCTATTCCGTTTTTTGGGATAATACCTCTACAACAACATTTAAGGACGATAATACAGGCACCTCGTTTAACTCAGAGGTTGGTGATTGCATAGACTATTACTTTATTAACGGCGCGGGAAATGCAGACAGGACGATAGCAAGATACCGGGATCTGACCGGGAAGGTACCCATGCTTCCTAAGTGGGTTTTTGGCTTTTTTCAAAGTCGTGAACGTTACAAAAGTCAATATGAATCGGTTGGTGTGTTAAAAAAATATCGCGACCTGCATGTTCCTATAGATGCTATGGTGCAGGATTGGCAATATTGGGGCGTAGACGATAACTATTGGAATTCGACAGAATTTGGGAACCCATTATTCCCAAACCCCAAAGCGATGGTAGATAGCATTCATATGTTACATGGGCACATGATCATTTCTGTATGGCCATCATTTGGCGAAAAAACCAAAATATATGCAGATATGGCTAAACACGGGTTTCTTTATAAAGATTATTTAACTTATCCGCCCAAAAGAATTGTAAGAGCTTATGATGCTTTTAACCCGAAAGCTCGTGATTTATATTGGAGTTATATTAATAAAAACCTATTGTCACTTGATTTAGATGGCTGGTGGCTGGATTCTACAGAACCCGACCATTCCCGGCCAAAAATTGGGGATGAAAACATGCTTACCTATGCCGGTAGTTACCGTAAAGTCCGTAATGCATACCCATTAATGACAACCGGAGGCGTTTATGAACATCAGCGCGCAACAACTGCTGCTAAAAGAGTAGTGATTTTGGCCCGTTCAGCTTTTGCAGGACAACAGCGCAATTCAACCGTTGTATGGTCGGGCGATGTACAGTCGCGTTGGGAGGTATTACGTAATCAAATATCAGGCGGGCTCAATTTATCATTAACCGGCATTCCTTATTGGAATAGCGACATTGGCGGATTTTTTTCAAGTAATAAATACCCGCTGGGTGTTAAGGATCAGGCATATCGCGAATTATACACCCGCTGGTTCCAATTTGGTGCCTTCTGCCCTATGTTCCGTTCTCATGGCACACAAACACCAAGAGAGATTTTTCAATTTGGCGGCAAGGGTGACTGGGCCTATGATACGCAGGAAAAGTTCATCAACCTGCGTTACCGGCTGTTGCCTTATAATTATTCTAACGCCTGGGCGATCACTGCAAACGCGTCCACCATGATGCGTGCGTTAGCCATGGATTTTCCGAATGATGAAAAGGCTTATGATATCAATAACCAATATATGTTTGGCAAAGCATTTTTGGTTTGTCCTGTTACAGATTCCCTTTATACCAGTAGGGCAAATGGCGTAGCAGTTGCTGATTTTAGCACCATTAAAAAACACGATGTATACTTACCTGCTGGAACAGCCTGGTATGATTTCTGGACGGGCGAAAAAATATCCGGCGGTCAGGAAATACAAAAGGAAGTACCTATAGACATTATGCCGCTATATGTAAAAGCCGGTTCTATTATACCTATGGGTCCTTTTATCCAGTATACTACAGAAAAAACTGACCCTATTGAGGTCAGAATTTATGCCGGAGCGAATGGTACATTTGACTTATATGAGGACGAAAATGATAATTATAATTATGAAAAAGGCAAGCATGCTATCATTCACTTTAAATGGGATGATAAACAAAAAACGTTGTCAATAAGCGACAGGGTTGGAAGTTTTGCAGGGATGCAATTAGGTCATATCTTTAACATTGTACTGGTTAAACCTGGCAACGGAACCGGTTTGGCTGCCGGCAAAACAACAAAGCAAGTCAAATATACCGGAACAAAAGCTACAGTAAAACTAATCTAATTATATTTAATGCGGTAATTCAAGTTTTTACCTTGAATTACCGCATTTTAAACGTTTATGAAGAAACCGCAATTATCTAAAGCTAAACAAAAATGGTTTAAAATATTAGCAGTAATGCTACCTGTAATTATCCTTCTGGTTACAGAGCTTATGTTGCGTGTCTTTCATTATGGGCAAGATACCCAATTATTTATCCAAGATCCTGATGCACCTAATTACTACGTAATTAATAAGTATGCGTCGCAACGTTATTTTTCGGACGAAGGGAATGCAACCCTGGGCAGTATTGATCCTTTTTTGATTATTAAACCTAAAAATACCGTCAGAATATTTGTTTTAGGCGAATCAACAACTGCAGGCTATCCTTATTATCACAACGGCTCATTTCATAAATGGTTGTTATATCGTTTAATGCATACTTATACAAATACGCATTTCGAAATTGTAAACGTATCTCTAACCGCGGTAAATTCTTACACTGTGTTGGACTTTGGCAACCAAATAGTGGATTATGAACCAGACGCCGTACTCGTATATACCGGGCATAATGAATATTACGGCGCGCTTGGCGTAGGGTCAACCAGCCATATTGCTAACAGCCGTATGTTAATAAAAGCAGTTTTGACATTGAGGAAATTACGTCTGGTGCAATTGATTGATAATATAATCGCCACATTTAAAAAAGTACTGTCCGGCAATGTGATAGATCAGCGGGAAAATCTAATGAAAAGAATGGCTGCTAATCAGGAAATCGCATTCGGTTCGGAGCAATACAATGCAGGTATAAGCCAATATCAGCAAAATATGGATGAACTTTGTCAATTACTGTGTAGCAAAAACATACCTCTTTTTTTAAGCACATTAGTCAGTAATGAAAAAGATCAAAAACCTTTTATTAGTGGTAAGCAACAGGATAATGCAGACCTGCAATTTGAACAAGCTAACAAATTATATGAAGCCCGATCTTATATTTTAGCCCGGCGACATTATATCAGGGCCAAAGAATTTGATAAGCTACGTTTTAGGGCTCCCGAAGCTATGAATGAGACCATCATCGCTTTGGCAAAAAAATATGCAAATATCCACCTGGTTCAAGCCAGAGAGATTTTTATTGAACATTCATCTAACGGCATATTGGGCCACGAAACCTTACTGGAACATGTTCATCCTAATTTGTACGGTTATGCATTGCTTTCAGAAGCTTTTTATCAGGCTATCGAAAAAGCAGGATTGCTTAAAACAAAACCGCAAAAGCAGATGTCGTTCTCTGAGCTATTAACACAAATGCCGGTTACCCAGGTAGATTCACTATATGGTGCTTATACAATTATGATGCTGGAATCTGGCTGGCCATTTAATAAACCCATACCGAAAAATTTTAAACGTGGCATGACCATTTCCGAACAACTTGCTGGTGCTTTATCCGTTAACAGGATAAGTTGGATGGATGCCATGAACCAACTTTTTCAATACAGCATGAAAAGCAATGATAAAAAAACAGCATTAAAAGCAGTGGAGGCGGTAATATTGGAAATGCCCCGAAACACCATCTATAAAACTTATGCTGGCAGGATTAGTTTTGATCTGGGCGATTATCAAAATGCGGTTTATTATTTTAAGTTGGCTTTTGATCAGGAGCAAATCTTCGAGAACGCGCAAAATCTTTTTTTGGTATTATTAAAAACAGATCAGCCTGAAAAAGCGCTCGTTTATATCCAAACAGCTTCCAGGCTGCATCCGCAGGATACGAAACTACCTATACTTTTATCAAAAGTTAATGAAATCATTGATTTGAAAGCTAAATTAAATACTTCTCCAAAAGATAATGTGTTACATGAACAATTATCTCAGGATTATCATTTGGTTGGAGCGGATGAAGCGGCGGCTAAATATAAATAGTAATATGAGTAATAAACAAATTAACCGGAAATTTGGATTGATTTTAGGCGGAGTATTACTGGCTATTTTTGTTTTTCAGTTGATATTTAACCATAAGCCTTTGTTATATTTAGGTATAACCGCTCTGCTATTTTTATTTTTAGCGGTTATTATACCTGGTTTTTTAAACCCATTAAGAATAGTTTGGGACAAGGTGGGCACAACCTTGGGTAATATTAATACTATAATCATATTATTTATTGTTTTTTTTATCATGATAGTACCATTAGGATGGTTGTTAAAACTGTTTAAAAAAAATCTATTAGAATTAAAACAAACTCAAGACCAAATTTCCTATTGGCAAATTGCTGAACCAGAAAAAGAAGGGACATTTAAACAACAATTTTAATTATAAGCGAATATGGAATTGATTATAGAGTTTTTTCATTTTCTCGGTGCCCGGAAGAAAATTTGGCTGATACCATTGGTCATCTTTTTGGTGCTTCTTGGAATATTTTTGGTTGTTGCACAGTCGTCTGCGCTGGCACCGTTTATTTATTCCTTATTTTGACACGATGTATATTTTGGGAATTTCGGCTTATTTCCATGATAGTGCAGCATGCCTGTTAAAGGACGGCATTATAATAGCAGCTGTGCAGGAAGAACGTTTTACGCGAAAAAAAAATGACGACCAATTCCCGTTAAATTCAATTCGTTATTGCCTGGATACGGCTCATATTAGTTTAAAGGATTTAGATTATGTGGTTTTTTACGAAAAGCCTTTTTTAAAATTCGAAAGATTACTTGAAACTTATTTGACTTTTGCGCCCGCCGGCTTTTTATCTTTTATAAAGGCAATGCCGATATGGCTTAAAGAAAAAATATTTATAAAAAAAAACATACTCAAAGCATTGTCCGAAATAGACAATAGCTGTGATGAAAAAAAAATAAACTTACGGTTTGTTCCGCATCACTTATCGCATGCTGCTTCTGCATTTTATCCCTCGCCTTTTAGTAAAGCGGTTATTTTAACCGTTGACGGGGTCGGTGAGTGGGCAACCTCATCAATATCCATCGGCGAAAATGACCTAATTAATTTAAAAAGGGAAATCAGGTTCCCGCATTCCATTGGCTTACTGTATTCAGCCTTTACTTATTACTTAGGTTTTAAAGTAAATGTTGATGAATATAAAGTAATGGGTCTGGCGCCGTATGGCAAACCGATATATGAAAGTGTTATCCTTCAGAATTTGATCGACTTAAAGCAAGACGGATCATTTCGCCTGAATATGAAGTATTTTAATTATTGTGCCGGCCTTACAATGATTTCTGAAGCATTTGACAATCTATTTGGTAAACCAGCCCGTAAAGCAATAGAAGAGATCAAGCAATTTCATATGGATATTGCCTGCTCGATACAAACAGTAACCGAAAAAATTATGCTTTTAATCACCAGTTCAATTTACGACGAATTTAAAATTGACAGTTTGTGTATGGCTGGTGGTGTTGCTTTGAATTGTGTAGCCAATGGTAAAATACTTAAAAATTCGGGATTTAAAAATATTTGGATACAGCCAGCCTCCGGTGATGCTGGTGGTGCTTTAGGTGCAGCTTATACAATTTACTATCATTATGCTAAAAACAACCGAGCTCAAGCGGATAGCCACGATAAAATGCAAGGCGCACTATTAGGGCCATCATATGATGAGCAAACCGTAAGAGCGGCGCTAATAAGTGCAGATATGCACTTTGAAGAAATAGTTGGTGATGAATATTACAACAGGATAGCCCTTTACCTGGCCGATGGAAAAGTGATTGGTTATTTTAAAGGCAGGATGGAATTCGGACCGCGAGCACTTGGCGCCCGGAGTATAATTGCCGACCCTCGTCATCCTGATATGCAGACTATTCTAAATAAAAAAATAAAATTCAGGGAATCCTTCAGACCATTTGCGCCCGCTATATTGAAAGAATATATGACAGATTTCTTTGATCTGAAGACGGAGAGTCCATATATGTTATTAGTTGCAGACGTAAATGACAATAAAAGACTTTGTCTTACCGAGGATGATAAACATAAAACTGGCTTTGAACAATTAGCCCTTAAGCGTTCTGTTATTCCCGCTGTAACCCACATTAATTATTCGGCAAGGATACAAACTGTTGATAAAGCGATGCATCCGGACTTTTATAAGTTAATAAGCGCTTTTAATAAGCTTACAGGTTGCCCTTTGGTTGTAAATACCTCGTTTAATAGAATGGATGAGCCCATCGTAAATACCCCAATCGAAGCTATTGATTGTTTTAAGCACTCAGAAATGGATGTTTTGGTTATTGAGAATTTTATAATTGAAAAGAATAAAATTGGCTTATTATAAGCCAATTTTATTTAATATAGTTAAATACATATATAGATTAATCGTACTCTTATACACTTAGTTTACCCGGTCTTTTATAACAAATTAATATGGCATCAATGAAAAGGTATTTTAAATTTGTTTGCATATTTTTAATAATAATAACTCGCTATAGCTCAAATGCACAACAAATAGTTATTGATAATATACCAGCACAATTAGACATTAGACCTGCTGGTCAGGGTAGCATCCGTATTACTTTAAAGCCGCTTAACTATAAAGGCAATTTTGCTTCAACACCGGCGGTATTGGATAAGGATTATGGTAAACCTATCATTAGCCTGACAAATATTAGTAAGACTGTAAAAAAATCAGTAGGAGACTTGAATGTAGAAGTAACACCTACGCCCGTCATGGTTACCATTTCCAATAAAAAAGGGCAGCTTCTCCAGCGTATCCGCATCAACGATAATGGGAGCGTGTCTTTCCAATTAGATAAAGGACCTGTCCTGGGTTTAGGCGAAGGCGGGCAGGCACCCGAAAAAGGCATTGACTGGCGCACCTTACCGGTTCAATATGACCGAAAGGGCCGCTATTATAAAATGCAACCCAGGTGGCAAAGCGATGCCTATGGGTCACGCAATCCCGTGCCTTTATTGATTGATCCGGGGAATTGGGCAATTTTCGTAGTTTCCCCTTGGGCCGAAGTGGACCTCACCGCGAAAGATCAAGGCTTGTTTATCCCCTGGAAGCCGGGCGGGGAGCAAAATTCGCCTCAAACCATGGCCAACCAGGCCTTAAATTTAGGCAAAGGATTACCGCCAATCGATCAAATGGTGCCGGGTTTGTTTGACTTGTTTGTGCTGGATGCCCATGACCCGGCTGTCCTGATGAAAAACTTTTCGATGATCACCGGACCTGCCGCTATGCCACCAAAATGGGCATTAGGCTATATGCAATCGCACCGGACGCTGGAAACGGAAAAAGAAATGATCGGTATCGTAGATACGTTCAGAACCAAAAAAATCCCCCTGGACGCGGTGATCTATCTGGGTACCGGCTTTGTACCCCGCGGATGGAATAAAAAGCAACCTTCATTTGAATTTAATCCGGAAGTATTTAAGCGTGATCCAAAATATTTTATGTCGGATATGCATGCGCTGCAGGTGAAAGTGGTCTTGCATATGGTACCCTGGGACCGGGACAAACTGCCCGGATTGCATGGCAATATCCCTGCTAAAGCCGGCGAAAAATTGGACGCTTCGCATATACAAAGTTATTGGAATCAGCACATACCCCTCGTCAATACCGGTGTAGATGCGTTCTGGCCGGATGAAGGCGATTGGTTTAATCTTGATGAACGTATTAAACGTCATCAATTGTACTACCAGGGTCAGTTATCGGCCAAGCCCAATCTCAGGCCCTGGAGCCTGCAGCGTAACGGCTATCCCGGCGTCGCGCAATGGGGAGGATGGGTGTGGTCGGGGGATACAGAATCATCATGGAAGACCTTGGAAACGCAAATAGCTGTAGGTCTGAATTACGCGGTCAGTATAGGCCCCTATTGGGGAACAGATATCGGCGGCTTTTTTCCGAATAAAGAATTAACCGGCGAATTGTATGCCCGGTGGTTTCAATTTGGTGCATTTAATGCCCTTTTCCGTAGCCATGGCGTAACCTGGCATACCCGGCTGCCATGGGGTTGGGGCGCGGGTACACTTGGCCCGCCCGAAGGAAAAAACCATCCTCTACTGACAGAATTAAATAACCCGGCCATTGAACCAATCGTTAAAAAATATGATGAATTGCGTTACCAGCTTTTGCCTTATACCTATACTTTAGCCTGGCAGGCACGCGAAAAGGGTTTGCCTTTAATGCGGCCGATGTGGCTGCATTACCCGGATGATGAGCGGTGCAAAACCATTCATGACCAATATTTATGGGGTCGGGACCTGCTGATCGCGCCCGTGTATAAAAAAGGGGCAACTTCAAGAACAGTCTACCTGCCAAAAGGTGACTGGTATGACTGGTGGGAAAATAAAAAAATGGAAGGCAACAAGCGCATTAAGCGCCTGGTTGACCTGTCCATATTGCCCATTTACGTACGCGCGGGAGCTATCATTCCGGTCGACCCTGTTCGCCAGTATACCGCTGAAAAAGTGGCCGGTCCTACCACCCTTAAAATTTTTACAGGTGCTGATGGAAGCTTCATTCTTTATGAAGATGACGGGAGCAGTCAGGACTACTTAAAAGGCAAGAGTCCTCAAATAAAAATAGTTTGGAATGACAAAGAAAAAATATTAACGCTTGCACCCGACAAAACCAAAACCCCCAGAACATTTAAAGTACAACTCATTCCCGGTAAACAAATTAAACTAGTTCATTATACCGGTCAAACTAAAAAAATTCAATTCTGAAACCCAACCACCAACGCCTCCCATTCCGCCTCCAGCGAAACCTCCGGCCGAACCTTCCCCGCCCGGCGATACCAGTAATCCGCGTTGCCCACATCGCCCTCTTTCCGGTGCAAATACGCATGCACCCACGCCGACCCTGCATCATCCAAATGATCCACCTCCGCATGCGCCCGCTGCCAGTCGCCCTGCCCATCATACCACAAACTCCTTAACTGCACCGACAGCCCGTCCGGCCGCGCCAGTTGCTTAAAATCGTCTAAAGTCATTACGTAAATATAGCGAATTAAAATTCCGGCTGGAAGCTGATTTTGATGCCATAGGTCCGGGCATCGGGGTGGTCGAGGTAGGTGAGGCGCCGGATCAGGTCGACGCGCAAGCATTTGAAGATATTGCCGATACCGGCACCAACTTCCGCATACGGCGTATTGCCCAGCGCGTAAACATTTGGCGGTAAGCGGTAGGGGCCTGGGTTACGCAGCCCGCCATATAAAATTTTGGCGGAAAGGAATTCGCGCCATTTCAGGTGCTTGATCAGCGGGACCTTGTTAAGCAAAAAACCATTGAACGTGTGCGTAGCATTGATACCCAAATAATGGTCGCTCACAAATTCCAGGTAGTTCATCGCGTTATAGGCGTCCCGCTTATAGGCCAGCGACTGGTTGGCCGGGCTGATATTCAACAACGGAAACGGTACCTGGCCCAGCACGTAGCCGCCGAGCAGCGTCACGTCGGAAAATCCGGCCTGTGACATATAAAAACGTTTATAAACGTTGATGCCCAGGTCGGTATAACGATAACCGCTGATACTTTGATTAATGAGCAGGTCATAGACCGGGTAGGGGTTATGAATACTATGCCGCGTGCGGCTCCCCTGGATCAGTTCCTCATGCGGCGCATAGCGCAAATGTACATTCAATTCGTTGGTCGTCAAACGAGGGACGACGGTACCATCATTCCATTGATAAACCAACGCTTTAGCCGGCGATTGCTGCCAGTTTTTATAACCGAGCGCATACGAAAAATGATTTTCAAAATCTTTCACGTACTGGAGTTCGGTGATGCGACTGTACAGCCAGTAATCCGTTTTTCCCGTCTGAAAAGACGACAGCGCGGTCGACCTATTGGTCACCGAAAACGTATGCCCCGGCACGTCGACATCATATAAATAACTCGCCTTCAAATAATCATTCGGGAAACGATAAGGGGCAACTTTATTTAATGAAATATAGGCGATCGCATTGCCTTTGATTTTCTTATCACGCGTACCATAAGCGACAAAGCCCTCCGCATAAAACGTCCTGTCCAGTTTCGGCGTCGTCCGGAAACCAACTTCAGGTTTTAAACCTTCCTGGCTATTGAACGATAAAAAATGCGCGACCGGCCCCACCTGTACCGGCCCTGTATCCGCATACCCCGCCGTCAGCGTCGTCAGCCACCACATCGTCCGCTTATACGACGGCAACTGCTCCAGCTTATATAATTTCGCATACACCGGTAAATTGTCCAACTTGCCCCTGGGCCGGGTACGATACTGCACCAGCCGTTCGCCATAAATACCCCAGCCCTTACTCGTCAGCCCGAAATCCGCCTTCACCTTACTCTGGCTTAACCGCCCGCCATCAAAATCCAGATTGATCACGAAACTCCGCACAAAACTCACATTGATCTGCCTGTTTAGTCTTAACTCACAACTCGTTACCGCATAATTGCTCAGGGAGACCGACAGCTTCCCTTCAAACAATAGATCACCCTTTGTCCGGGGAATAAACGCCAGATTAACCTGATTATTGACGGTATCGGTAATAAAAAACTTATAATAATTCGGAGCGTGATCCGCGATCGGGCTCAAAAACTGGTTCGCTAAAATAAAAACATTATTCTCATAAATATCCGGCTGGTGCCCATATAACTGGTTCACATACAGCTTCACGCCCGCGGTATCGATAAACTGCAAAATATTCACCCCCTTATAATCCGTCTGCACCCCTTTATACGACAATTTCTCCTCCACCAGCACCGGCAAAAAAGTCTGCCCCTGCACCGTATCCAGCATAAACTGATAGGGCCTAAAAAACTTACTTTCCATGACCGAGGGCGGCAAATTAAACAAAGACAAGCTCATTCGCTCATACTGCTCCACATCCCCGGACGCCAAGCCCCGATTCTCCGCCTTATGATCGATCACTTTTTGGATCAACTCCACCGCCGGGTTCCCCTTATTCCGGTACCGTGTCCTCACCGACGCAATCGTTACTCCCTGCAATTCAGCCACGTTCTTCTCCAGCAATACCTGCAGCTTTGCCCCGCTGACCGCCCGCGTCTGTGGCGAATACCCCACCAATGAAAACCTCAACTGGCTAAAATTACCGGCCAGGTGGAACCTGCCCAGTGAATCCGTCATCGTACCGCCACCCGCAAAACTCACCGACACCGACCCCAAAGGCTCCCCGCTAGCTGCATCCACGACCTGCCCCGTCACCACCGTCTGTCCGGCAGCGCCCAGGCTCAACAGGACTAACCCGATCAAAAAACAAAATCGCATGCTGAATAAACCTGCCCAGCGTCAATATGTTTGTTTGAAGTAAAAGCGCTTTGGATAGCGTCGGTACGCTCCCTGCTGATCCCGTGTGTCCAGATAATTCCCGCCCCGCACTTTTTCCGGGCCGTAACGCTCAATATAACGCTTGGTGACGCGGTGTTCCACAAATTCCGGCACATCGTAATAAACATCCACCAAATTCAGTGGCGTGTGTTTTTGGGTCCACAGCGCCCCTTTATGCGCGAAATGTTGGGTAAGCCGTCGGGGCAAGTTTTGCGTAAAGCCAACATAATAACAATCGTTTTCCAGTTTCAGCACATACACCGTTCCAATCGTATGTTTAACGGTTCGCCGGGTGCTGCGCCGAAAATCCCATTTGATGATATTTTCCATATGCTTAATGAAATGAACCGCCCCGCCGGTCTGGCGGCAATGCAAACATTCATACGTTTTTAAACTCGGAATAACGACCATGCATGGCTGCGGATGCAAACAAAATGGACAACGGCCAACAAAATCCTCGCCCAAAGGCTTGAGGTAAACATATTCACCGATAATTTCGCCCATATGCATATCAGATCATTTTAAACCGTTCCGGCCCAACGGCCATTAATCCGTCGCAAATTAGTCCTAATGCCTCGCAGGCATTGCGGAGTTGGCTGAGGTAACGGCTTTCCGTATTACTAAAAGCAGGCCAGCCGTTTCGGGCGAGCAGGATGCGCCCCGCACCCGCTTCTATCGCCAGTTCGGTGATCCAAGTAATATCGGGCAGGACGCTGCCCGCTTCCGAAAAGGCCAGCAGTTCCCGCCCGGCAGTTAGCAACAGCAGGATATATTGTAATTGTGTCGCCTGTGCCAGTAAGGGCCGTAAATATTCATAACATGCCCGGTCATCCTTTAGCCGCAGCGATTTTGTCCTTCGGCAAAATTCCGTGACTGCCAACAGAATAGTAGCCTTAGCCGGGCCAATCCCCTTAAACGCACACAACGCTTGCATATCCATTTGCGCGATAACACTCAACTCATATTGGCCCAAGGCTGTGCAAATCTCGTTCAACGGATATTTTGGCGTACCCGAACCCAGCAGAATCGCCAATAGCTCTTCATCACTCAATGCCTGCACACCCAGCGCCTGCACTTTCTCTCTCGGCCGCTCCGTAAGCGGCAGCAGCTTAATTTTTTCCATTTTCACCGTGTGTATAACGTGTCAATACCATCGACAAGGCCTCCACCAGGAAACCAAAATCCTCCTCAAACAAGATCACCGACGAACGCTCATAAAAAACCTTATCCTTATAATCCGCCCGCGTGATCTGCAAATACCGCTTATCATTCTTCGCCTTCATCAGGTCCACAAAAAAATGCCGTCCTTCTACGCCGAAACTCTCCGAGTCAAGCCGTCCTTTTATTAAGTTTTTCATAATACAAAATTCTGCGAACCAAATCATTATCCCGTTGTTTTATCCGGGTATAGCCGTTTCTAAACGTTTAGCTCATGGAAGAAAAACTTTGCCTGAATTGCGGACAACCGGTTGGTTCGGGCCGTAAAGACAAGAAATATTGCAGCGATGCCTGCAAGACCGATTACAATAATAACAAAGATGAAAGCGCCTCGCCGGAAATGAGCCTGGCCGCCTATATCAAACGGGTACAACAAATCCTGGTCAAGAACCGGCAAATCCTGGATCAATGCTTGGGCAACAAAGACACCCATGCTATGGACAAACAAGACCTGGACGGCCGCGGTTTTACCTTCAAGTATTTCACCAGCCGCACCCGTACCAAAACAACCGGCGAGATATATTGCTTCTGTTTTGAACTCGGCTACAAAGAAATGGAAGACGAGACCGTCCTGATCGTCCGCCGTCAAAGAGAGATCGTTGTTTAAGCGCGGTAGCCGATAGCTTCCGCTAAATGCACCAGGCCAATGTTTTTAGCACCAGCCAGGTCAGCTACCGTTCGCGCCATCTTTAAAATACGTTCATAAGACCTCGCCGACAATTTATGCTGTACCATCGCCTGGTTTAGTACGTCCAGCTCCAGCTTACCCAAAGCGCAATAAGTACGCAGCTGCTCATTGCGCATCAAAGCATTACAAACACCAGCCCGCGCTAACTGCATATCCCGCGCGGCAATTACCCGTTTACGCACCATTGCGCTACTTTCCGCAGGCTTTGCCGTGAGGTCAGCCGGTGGCACCCCAATATGCAAATCAATCCGATCCAGCAACGGCCCCGAAATTTTCGACCGGTACAACCGGATCGCCTGCGGTGTGCAACTACACTTACGATTTGGATGACCATGAAAACCGCAAGGGCAAGGATTCATCGCTGCTAACAAAACAAAATTTGCCGGAAAATTCACCACGTAACTTGCCCGCGAGATCGTCACCTGCCGTTCCTCCAACGGCTGCCTTAACACTTCCAGCACCTTCCGTTTAAACTCCGGCAACTCATCCATAAACAAAACCCCATTATGTGCCAAGGAAATCTCGCCCGGCATCGCCACCGGCCCGCCACCCACCAAAGCAATATCACTCACTGTATGATGCGGTGCCCGAAACGGCCGTTCCGTCACCAAACCGGTACCATCCAATTGCCCTGCCACCGAATAAATCCGTGTCGTTTCCAAGGATTCCTGCAAACCCAGCAGTGGCAAAATACCAGGCAACCTCGTCGCCAGCATCGTTTTACCGGTACCCGGCGGCCCGATCAACAAACCATTATGCCCGCCCGCCGCTATCACTTCCAAAGCCCGTTTCACTTTCTCCTGCCCTCGTACCTCCGAAAAATCAGCGCTATATAACTGCTCCGCTTTTTTAATATCGTTAGCTTTAACAATTGCCGGCTTCACACAACCTGGTTCATGCAAAAAATCCACCACCTCACTTAATGTTTCAAAACCAAAAACCGCCAGGTCAGCAACCATGGCGGCTTCATTGGCATTCTCTTTCGGCAGTATTAAGTTCTTAATGCCCGCCTTACGGGCTTCTACCGCCACCGACAAAGCCCCCTTGACAGGCCTCAACTTCCCCGTCAGCGACAATTCGCCGGTAAACAAAGAATCATTCATCAGCGCCGAATCTAACTGACCCGAAGCCGCCAACACACTCAACGCAATCGGCAAATCAAAAACAGCGCCTTCCTTACGAATGCCCGCCGGAGCCAGGCTGATCAAAATCTTCTGCCTCGGCATATCAAACCCGCAGGAAGTAACCGCGCTCTCCACCCTGAACAAACTCTCCTTCACCGCCTCACCCGCCAAACCCACAATAAAATAACTTACACCGGCACACACGCGCGTCTCTACGGTAATCAACACGGCGTCGATCCCTGCCAACGCCGCGCTGTTCACACTTACCGTCATTCTTTTTTACCCAATAACATCAGCTCATTCACCACCACCTCTGTCACATAATGCTTCTCCCCATCCTTATCCGTATAAAACCGGTTCGCCAATCTTCCCTCAATTGCGATCTGGCTACCCTTATTCAGGTATTTCTCTGCAATGTCCGCCTGCTGGTTCCACAACACCAACTGGTGCCAATGCGTTTCCTCAACAGTTTCACCCTTACCATTCTTCCGGTAATAATGCGTCGCCAAACTGATCTTTGCCACTTTTTTCTCATTTTCTAACTCCTTCATTTCCGGTGCCGCGCCCAACCTCCCGGTCAACCGCACACTGTTACTCAAATTGTTCATGATCTAAAAAATTTATTGACACAAAGTTGGGGGCCTAACCTCAAATTTTCCTTCAAATACCCGTGTATAGCC
>NZ_JBDTJZ010000104.1:0-43736 GCF_039935595.1 Mucilaginibacter sp.
GTTATTTATAATTACTTCACAAACGGATCAATCAAACCGATACTGCCATCAGCTTTATGATCCAGTTGGGTTACTTTAACGTTGCGCAGGTGGTTTTTGCCTGATAGCTCGGTATCATGGTAAAACAGGTACCATTTGCCTTTAAACTCGATGATAGAGTGGTGGGTTGTCCAGCCTTGTACAGGTTTTAAAAACACACCCTGGTACACAAATTTACCCATCGGTTTATCGCCAATGGCATAGCATAAATAATGCGTATCGCCTGTGCTGTAGGTAAAGTAGTATTTGCCGTTAAACTTGTGCATAAATGATCCTTCAAAAAACCTGCGGTCGTGGTCTTTACCCAGCAGTTGCTTGCCGTCTTTATCAACCAACACCACATCCTGTGCTTTACCGTCAAAATGCAGCATATCCTTGCTTAGCTTGGCTACTTTACAGCTTAGGGCCGGTTTATCATCCTGTTTCAAATCGGTTTTTGAGCCGTTAGCGTCGTACTTGCCGGTGGCCCATTTTTGCAGCTGACCGCCCCAAATGCCACCAAAGTACATATAGCTGCTGCCATCGTCATCAGTAAATACGGCAGGGTCAATACTGTATGCGCCCTCAATAGGCTTAGGCTCGGCCTTAAACGGACCAACAGGGCTCTTTGAGGTAGCCGCTCCTATCCTAAACGAACCTTGCTTATCGCGCACCGGGAAATACAGGTAATAAGTGCCGCTTTTATAAGCCGCGTCAGGCGCCCACATTTGCTTGCTTGCCCAAGGCACGTCCTTAACATCTAAAGCCACACCGTTATCGGTAACCTTACCGCCAACGCTATCCATTGATAGTACGTGGTAATCGCGCATGGCGTACTGGTCGCCGTTATCATTATCGGCAATACCCGCGTCAATATCATGCGACGGGTAAACATATATCTTCCCGTTAAACACATGGGCGGATGGGTCGGCGGTGTAAATATTCTTTACCAAGGGCTCGCTCAAATATTTGGGAGCCGGTTTAGCCGCGGTCGAGTCCGCAGCGGTGGAAGCTGTTTTTGCTTTTTGCTCGCATCCTGCCGCGCTAATCAGCACAGCTAATGCCACTACCGCAGGTAGCTTTGTTTTAAATTGGTTGTACATATATTGGTTTAATTGGTTTAATGGAATAAATATAGCGCAATTATACTAAAAACGTATTTGAGTTATACTTTATATAACACCATCGTCGGCAAAGCTGTAATAGCTTTCGTTGGTGATAATTAAATGGTCGTACACGCCTATATCCAGCATTTTACCGGCATTAGCTATTTTTTTGGTAAGGTCGATATCCTGCTGACTGGGCTTTAAACTACCCGAGGGATGGTTGTGCACCAATATTATAGCCACCGCGTTATGCTGCAACGCTATATTAAATATAATTTTAGGATCGGCCACGGTGCCGTTTATGCCTCCCCTGCTTATCAGTTCTTTAGCTATAACCTTGTTTGATTGTGCCAGCAGCACAATCCAAAACTCCTCGTGGTTAAGGTCAACCAGGTGGCGGCGCATAATATTGTAAGTGTCCGCGCTAAATTTGATGATATCCGGCTGCTTAACTTCGGCGTCGTTGCGCCTGCGGCCAATCTCCAGCGCGGCAATTATGGATATGGCTTTGGCTTCGCCGATGCCTTTAAATTTGGATAGTTCGTTTATGGATGCCTTGCCCAGATTGTTAAGGTCATTACCGTAATGGTGCAGTATGCGTTTGCTTAGCTCAACCGCGGTTTCGGTACGACTGCCCGACCCTATCAGGATAGCTATCAGCTCGGCATCAGTTAATGAGCGTCTGCCCTTGCTGCTTAGCTTCTCGCGCGGACGGTCTTCCTCGGCCCAGGCCTTTATACTGATGTTGTTATTATAGTTTTGCACGCGTAAGCAGGTTGATTGATCAAGTATAGTGAAAATATATAAAAATATACATGCCTGTATGGCATTTTCACTCACCCCACCAACAAATTACACCCTCTGATATCCGCATTGTCAAACCGCCCCAATACCTCAAAGCTATCATCGGCATAAACCCTGCCCAGATCCTGCGTGGCAATGAACGAGCAGGAGTTAATATTGGCGAGGTCAATCACATTAACGCCGCCGGCTTTATCGGTGTTTAATAAACTCATTGGGTCGTTGGTATCACGGGTAATAACGCGCATCCAGGGCGGGCAATTAAATATGCCGTTACCTTTGGAGTAAGCTTGCGATAATAATTCCGTCATGCCATATTCCGAATGGATAGCATCCACCCCAAAGCCCTTACATAAGGTTTCGTGTAGTTCCTCGCGTATCATTTCCTTACGACGGCCCTTCATGCCACCTGTTTCCATTACGATCAATTCAGGAAAGTTAAAGCTGTATTGCTCAACAAAATCAAGCAGGGCAAAGGTTACACCAATAAGCAATATTGGCTTTTTTGCTTCCTGTTGTTTTTTAAGCTGATGGGCCAGCTCTTCATGATTATATAAAAAGAAACCGCTATCAGGGTTAGCCGATTGCTGTATCAAATCATTAGCCATATAAATAAGCGACGAGCCGTCGCGCTCCAGGTACGATGGCAGCAGGGCCAGTATGGTATAATCTTTTATATCGCCATAAAACAGCTTAAAAGCAGCGCGAAAACTATCCTCATACCAGCTAACATCAGTTACCTTATGACTGCTGGTTATCATGCCCGTAGTACCCGAGCTGGTGAACGTAACCTGTACATTATCCGTACTGCTCAATACATCGCGCGATTTAAAAAACTCAATAGGCAAAAAAGGAATTTGTTGTATTGATGTTATTTCAACAGGGTTTATGTTCAATCCTTTGATGAAATCGCGATAAACCGCACAATTTTCGGCCTGGTGCTTAAAAACCTTTAATGCGGCGACTTCAAACTCCTGTTTATTGCTGATAGAAAATATTTGTGGCTTACCGGGTTTACTCATTGCCGGGCTATCCTTTTATTTATCCTTTTTATCAAACCGGGGCCTTCATAAATAAAGCCGGTGTATAATTGTATAAGCGATGCGCCGGCGTTTAGTTTTTCTATAGCATCCTCAGGCGAATGTATGCCCCCTACCCCTATTATGGGGAACGCGCCTTTTGATTTTTGGGCGATGTATTTTATAACTTCTGTTGAGCGTTGGGTTAACGGCTTGCCGCTTAGGCCGCCAGTCTCATCTTTTGCGGATGAGGTTAACCCTTCCCTGCTGATGGTGGTATTGGTAGCTATTAGTCCGGCTATGCCGCTGCCGGTTACTATCTCTACAATATCGTCTAACTGCTCGTTGGTTAGGTCCGGGGCAATTTTTAGCAGGATGGGGCGGCTTATGCCGTTTTTATGATTACGCTGCTGCAAGGTGTTTAACAACTGCATTAGCGGCTCCTTTTCCTGCAATTCGCGCAGGCCGGGTGTATTGGGCGAGCTTACATTCACCACAAAATAGTCAACCACATCAAACAGGCGGTCAAAGCATTTAATATAATCACTAACAGCATCCTCGTTGGGTGTTACCTTATTTTTTCCGATGTTACCACCTATTATCACACCTTGCTGTGCAGCAGGGCGATTTTTGCGGTAAGTAGCAATGCGCTGGGCCACCACATCAACCCCCAGGTTATTAAAACCCATGCGGTTAATTAGCGCGCCATCGGCGGGCAGGCGAAACATGCGCGGCTTGGGGTTGCCCGGTTGCGGCAACGGCGTTACCGTGCCTACTTCAATAAAGCCAAAACCAAGGTTAGCCATTTCGTTAATTATTTCGCCATTTTTATCAAAACCGGCGGCCAAACCTACCGGGTTTTTAAATTTGAGGCCAAATACTTCTCTTTCTAAACCTGCATCTTTTGCATCCCAAAGCGCCCGACTCAATGCCGCTCCACCCGGAAACTTATTAAACCGTTTTAGGTTACGGGTTACAAAATAATGTACCTTTTCCGGGTCGAACTGAAATAGTATGGGTTTGATAAGCGAATACATGCCGCGAAGTTACTTTTTTTGGTTCATGGTTCATAGATGATGGTTCATAGTTTTTAGATCCTGGTTTTTAAATGTAGCCGTTTTACTAACCCGTTTGTTTACTCACCCCCGCCCCTCTCTATACTAGAGAGGGGAGCCACGTGCGCAGGCCACAAGCCCCTCTTTACCTATTGCAATCCCCTCTCTAGCATAGAGAGGGTGGTCGAGCGAAGCAAAGACCGGGTGAGTCTACCTCCATACAAGAATTTTATTTTGAATTAAAAGAATACCTATATTAGCTTATCAAGTTCATGGGCGCCAATTACCATGAACTATTAACCATGAACTATGAACCAACAACTATGAACCCAAAAAACAACCGTCGTAATTTTATTAAAACCGCGTCAATAGGTACGCTTGCCGCTATAAGTTTACCCCAAATTGCCGCATCGGCCTTTGCCGAGGCTAATGCGAAAGGAAAAAAGGTAACGATTCAAAAAGGTGACATTATCCTGCTGCAAGGCGATTCGATAACCGATAGCGGGCGCAGCAAACAACGTCAGGAAGCTAATATGGCTCAATCATTAGGTAATGGCTACGCCCTCAATGTGGCGGGTACGTTATTATTGAAAAACCCGGAGAAGGACCTTAAAATACATAACCGAGGCATAAGCGGCAATAAAGTTTACCAACTGGCCGACCGCTGGCAGGCCGATTGTATTGATATTAAACCCAACATTTTAAGCATCCACATTGGCGTTAATGATTTTTGGCATACCATAACAAACAATTATAAAGGCACTATACAAACTTATATTGACGATTATAAAAAACTGCTGGATTCCACCAAACGACAGTTGCCCGATGTAAAGCTCATCATCTGCGAACCTTACGCGGTATTGGGTGTAAAATCTGTCGACGAAAAGTGGTACCCCACGTTTGACCTATTCAGGCAGGCAGCATTAGACATTGCTAACCAATACGAAGCCCCGTTTGTACCCTACCAGGCCGCCTTTGATAAAGCCATAAAACTGGCACCACCCGCCTACTGGACGGTAGACGGCGTACACCCCTCAGTTGCCGGGGCAGCATTGATGGCGCAGGCGTGGTTGGAAGCGGTGAAGTATTAGTGATTTGTGATTGGTTAACTAGAGATTAGTACATGGAAAACAAACCATATTCCTTCAAAAAGTTGTTTTGGATTTATACATTTTGCTTCATGCCATTATGTGTTCTTGGAGGAATTTTAGCATTATTTAATATATCTGCTGTGACTTTTAATGACACAAAACGATATGGTTTTGAAGGTTTTATAATAGCAATTTTATTTATTCCTTTTTTTGCCTTAGTATGGGCTACGATGAATTGTTTGGCATTAAATTTCGGAAATAGGCTTTATAGTAAGTTTAATGACAGGTTTATTAATAGATAGTTCAAAACAACTAATCTCTAATCACCAATCACTAATCTCCCTTTTTAAGCCCGCTTAAAAACCGTATCTTTGCGGCCGAAATGATTGCTATTAATAACCTTACGTTCGAGATTGGCGCGCGGGCATTATATGATGAAGCCAACTGGCATATTAAACCCGGAGAAAAAATTGGCCTTATTGGCGCTAACGGTACCGGAAAAACCACCCTTTTAAAAATTATTGTAGGCGATTATAAGCCTACATCGGGCACCATATCAATGGCTAAGGACCTCACCATGGGTTACCTTAACCAGGATCTGTTGTCATACTCTTCCGATAAAAATATTGTGCATGTGGCTATGGAGGCTTTTGAGCGCCAAAACCAATTGCATGATGAGATTGAGGTATTGCTACAAAAGCTGGAAACCGATTATACCGAGGATTTACTACATAAACTAAGCGACAAGCAGCACGAGTTTGAACTGCTTGACGGATACAATATTGAATACAAGGCCCATGAAATTTTAGCGGGTTTAGGTTTTAGCGAGGCTGATTGTCAGCGCAAACTAAGCACATTTTCGGGTGGGTGGCGCATGCGCGTAATGCTGGCCAAAATACTTTTACAGGCCCCTGATATTTTATTGCTGGATGAGCCTACCAACCACTTAGACTTACCATCCATACAATGGCTGGAAGATTATTTAAAAGCATTTGAAGGCGCCATAGTAATCGTATCGCACGACAGGTGGTTTTTAGATAAAGTGATCAACCGTACGGTTGAATCGCGCAAAGGCAAGTTGAATGTTTACTCGGGCAATTATTCTTTTTATTTAGAGGAGAAGGCGCTGCGGGCAGAGATACAACGTGGTGAGTTTAAAAACCAGCAGTCAAAAATAAAACAGGAAGAGCGATTGATTGAGCGTTTCCGCGCCAAAGCATCCAAAGCAAAAATGGCACAGTCGCGTATCAAAATGCTGGATAAAATGGAGCGTGTGGATGATGTGGACGATGATAATCCTGAGGTTAACTTCCGCTTTAAATTTAGCAGGCAATCAGGTCGACATGTAAGCACTTTGGAGCATATCACCAAAAAATACCCTGCAATTGATATTTTGGATGATGCCGAAGCCATTATAGAAAAAGGTGATAAAATAGCCCTGATAGGTGCAAACGGCAAGGGTAAATCAACCTTGTTACGTATTATAGCAGGTGCTGATAAAGATTTTGAAGGCACAGCTATTACCGGCCATAATGTTACCCAAACATTCTTTGCGCAGCACCAATTGGAGAGCCTGCATTTAGAGCACCAAATATTACAAGAATTACAGGCTTTCGCCCCAAAACATACCGATACCGAGCTGCGCTCGATATTAGGATCATTCCTGTTTACAGGCGATGATGTATTTAAAAAGATCAAAGTATTGTCGGGCGGTGAAAAATCACGTGTGGCATTAGCCAAAGCATTAACTGCTGATGCCAATTTCCTGGTACTGGATGAGCCTACAAACCACCTGGATATGGCATCGGTTAATATATTGATCCAGGCACTGCAACAATACGAAGGCACATTGATCGTGGTATCGCACGATAGGTATTTCCTGGATAATGTGGCCAATAAAATATGGTTTATTGAGGACCAAAAAATAAAGGTTTACCCGGGCACATACGCCGAGTATGATGTTTGGTACGCCAAGCGCAAATTGGAACCAAAGGCGGCGTTACCTCAGCCTAAAAAGGAAGAAAAAAAGCCGGAGCCTGCAAAAGTGCAAGCCGGAGAGAATAAACATCAGCAGCTAAAAAAACTGAATCAGGAATTGGCCAAATTAGAAGAACAGGCCGGTGTATTAGAGGGCGAAGTAAGGGCTTTTAATGAAAAGCTGTCTGACAAATCAATATATAACGATACCGTAAAACTGAAAAGCACCAAGCAAGACTACGCCGCAAAACAGGCCGAGCTAAAACAGGTACAGGAAAAATGGGAGGCATTAGCCGAGCAGATAATGGAGTTGGAGGCGTAGTAGCGTAATTGCCCTATTTCATTTCGAGCATATAAAGCCCTTTTTTAAGTATTATTGCAGTATGAAAAAGTGTATCTGCTTCGTTTTACTTTTACTGTCTACCAGGAGTTTTGCACAGTCTTTTGACAACAATGTATATAACCCTGCCATAAAAAGTGTGGAGTTTTACAACACAGCCAAAGTGGCTTCATTTCCGGTTATTGCATTAAACTCTAAAGAGCAGGTTTTATTGGCCTTTGACGACCTGCGGGGTAGCAGCCGTAACTACTATTATACCATACAGCATTGCGATAGTAAATGGAACTTGTCTAACATTTCGCCTGCCGAATATCTGCAGGGTTTTGCCGAGGACCAGATAACCGATTACACCTATTCAACCAATACCAAACAAAAATATACTCACTACGAACTTAAGCTACCCAATGCCAACATTATCCCTAAAATAGCAGGCAACTATATTTTAAAGGTTTATGAAAGCGGCGATCAGGCAAACCCCATACTTACCCGCAGGCTGTATATTGTAGGTGCTAAAGGTTCATTGTCGGGCGAAATTGTACCTACCAATAATCCCTCCTTAAGGCAAACCAACCAAAAAATAAATTTCCAGGTTGATTTGGGCAACCTGCAGGTGCAAAACCCTAACAATGATGTGCGGGCATTGATCATGCAAAATGGCCGGAGCGAAACCGGGCAATGGACGACACAGCCATCGTCCATCAGAGGATCGCAGCTGGTATACGATGATGTGTATACCAATGATTTTGCAGGGCGAAATGAGTTCAGGCATTTTGATACCAGGACATTAAAATTAAAATCAGACCGTATTGGGCAGATATATCGCGACACATCGTACACGGTAATGCTGCTGGGCGACCCGAGCCGTAACCTGCCCAACTATTCGTTTTTATATGATAATGATGGCAACTTCTTTATATTAAATCAAGACGGTTACGATGCTAAGCGCGATGGCGATTATGCCCATGTTTATTTTAGCCTGGCTGCCAACAAAACGCCGCAAGATGGTGATGCATATATCGTGGGCCGCTTTAACGATTTTAAAATTGACGAGCGCAGCAAACTACAATACGAACCCGTAAAGGGCCGCTTTTATACCGACCTTTTTTTAAAACAAGGCGTATATGATTACCAATACGTTTGGGTTGGCCACGATAAAAAGCCCGACGATATAGCATTAGAGGGCAATTATTTTGAAACTGAAAACGAATACCAGATACTGGTGTATTACCGCCCTGCCAGCGCACGCTGGGAAGAGTTGATAGGTTACCGGTTATTAAATAACAAGAAGTAATATAATTATCTTCGTTAATGAAACAACTCCAATCTGTTAATTATACCAAATGGTTATACCTGTTTACAGGCGTTGCTATAGTTATTAATTTAACTGGATTGTTTACGCCCATACTGGGGCCAGATGCTACGCTGTACGCCACTATTGCCAAAACCATGGTGCAGCGCAATAATTATGTTGACCTATTTGCCTACGGCAAGGATTGGCTGGATAAGCCCCACTTCCCTTTTTGGATAACGGCCCTGTCTTTCAAGCTGTTTGGCTTTACTACCTGGGCCTATAAACTGCCCGGCATTTTATTTATGCTGATGGGTGCCTGGTATACCTTTTTGTTTGCAAAGGCTTTATACAATAAACAAATTGCTTTATGGGCAGTGTTGATATTGCTAACTGCCCAGCACATCGTCCTGTCAAATAACGACGTGCGTGCTGAGCCTTATTTAACCGGGCTCATCATAGCTTCGGTATATCACTTTTACAAAAGCTATACACCTCATAATTTTTGGCATTTGCTGGCGGGCTGTTTATTTGCCGCCGGTGCCATCATGACCAAGGGTATGTTTGCGCTGATACCAATAGGTGGCGCTGTAGTTGGGCATTTTATAATTACCAAACAATGGCAACGGTTGTTCGCGTGGCGATGGCTTATAGCGGCTGTGTTGGTATTTATTTTCATCCTACCAGAATTATATTGCCTTTATCAGCAATTTGACCTCCACCCCGAAAAACTGGTTTTTGACCACCACAACGTATCCGGCATAAAATTCTTTTTTTGGGATAGCCAATTTGGCCGCTTTTTTAATACCGGCCCCATAAGAGGGCACGGCGACCCCTCGTTTTTTATACATACCACCTTATGGGCGTTTTTGCCCTGGTCGTTATTATTGTTTGCGGCTATATTTCAATTTATTAAAAAAGGCCGTAAAAATATTGAGGCGCATGAGTGGTATTGCATTAGCGGGGCGCTATTAACCTTTTTATTATTCTCGGCGTCCAAATTCCAACTGCCGCATTATTTAAATATTGTGTTCCCGTTTTTCGCCATAATTACGGCACAATATCTATCCAACATAAAAAACAACCTAAATGCTATTCGTATTACACAGCTGATTGTTATCGCACTCATGCTAACAGCTATAGCAGCTTTACAGTATTATTTTAACGCCGCTACCTTTAGCGACCCCAGCAGGTTTTGGATGGCGCTGTTGTTTGGGGCGCTGTTGTTTTTACCGCAAAGACTTACAGACAACCTCATCCAGAAAATCATTTTCCAAACCTTGCTTACCTCATTCATCGTTAATATATATTTAAACATGGTATTTTATCCAAACCTGGCGCATTACCAGGCGGGCAGCGAGGCGGCAGTTTGGATAAATGAGCATAATGATAAAAAGTACCCCATTGCACAAATAGACGATTACTACCCCACCGCCATGGGGTTTTATAGCAATACACCCGTAATTAATTTAGATGCGGATGGCAATAGCCCCTTACCTAAAGGCGCATTTTTACTATATGCCCCAAGTACCGTTATTACTGCGTTAACCGCCAAAGGCTGGCACATACAATCGCTTAAAACCTTTAAACGTTATTGGGTTACTCGTTTAAAACCAGCCTTTTTAAACGAGGCAACCCGGGGAACCGAATTGAGTTTAATGGAAGTAGTTTTGGTAACTAAATAGCTGAGCGATTTAATTATAAATCCTACTTTTGCCTTCAATGAATACTACACTGAAAAACAAATACGACAGCATAATTTTTGATCTGGATGGCACCCTTTGGGACAGCACCAGCAATGTGGCCAAAGCCTGGCAACAGGCTAAAGAAGAAGTTGGTTATGTGAAGGATGATTTTACCAGGGAAACCGTACGCTCCATAACAGGGATGACCTACAAGGCCATTTTTGAAAAGCTATTACCCTATCTGACCGAAGAAAAACGCGAAGCATTTAAGGCCATAGCTGCTAAATATGAACTGGAGACCCTATATACTGTGGGTGGCGAACTTTATCCTGAACTGGAAGATACGCTAAAACATTTATCCCAAAATTACAAGCTTTACATTGTGAGTAATTGCCAAAGTGGGTATATTGAAGTGTTTTTTAAAACCAGTGGTCTGGAACATTATTTTGGCGGGCACCAATGTTACGGCACCAAAAATTTACCAAAGGCCCATAATATACGCGATATAGTAAAAGACCATAACTTGCAGGCCCCGGTGTATGTTGGCGACACCATGGGCGATTATAATGCCGCCACCGAGGCAGGTGTGCCATTTATATTTGCCGCTTATGGTTTTGGCGAGGTTGAAAAGGACCAGATAGCTACGTTAACTCAATTTAATGAGTTGAAGGGATTGTTGTAAACCTTTTTGTTAAGAATAAGGTTACCATAAAAACAAAACTCATTCAAATCCCCTCTCTAGAATAGAGAGGGTGGTCGAGCGAAGCAAAGACCGGGTGAGTTAAATTGAGCGTTATGAAAATATCCAAATACCTCCATTCATGCCTTGTTTTTAAAGAGGATGGCTATAAGCTACTGATAGATCCGGGTAAGTTTACCTTCGCCGAGGGTATAGTTAAGCCTGAGCATTTTGCCGATGTAAACAGTATCATTATTACACATATCCATCCCGATCATTTAGATACCGAAAACCTGACCATAATAGCTAAGCTAAGCGGTGCAAGCATTTTAGCTAATGAGCAGGTAGGCGAAAAGCTGACCGAGGCAAACATACCCTTTGAATTATTATGCAATGGCACGCAGCAGTTGGGCCCTTTTAAACTAGAAGCCTTTACGGTTGTACATGAATTAATATTGGATAACCCGCTACCCTTAATGACAGGGCTGTTAATAAACGACAAGGTGCTGCACCCGGTTGATTCGATAGAAGATAGCCTATTGAAATATAAAGGCGTTGAATTGCTTTTGATGGTAACCATGGCACCTTTTACTACTGAACCACGCATAGCTGCCTTTGCTGATAAGTTACAACCCAAACAAATACTACCTGTACATGATGGCTATGCTAAGGAGTTTTTTATTAAACAGCGTTACCAGGCTTATACCAAACATTTTGATAAGCAGGGCATCAAATTCCATCAAATTTACCAGCCGGGAGATAGCATAACCATAGCATAAAAACTATAATGATTTATTGCAGTTTCTTTACCAGATCAACACCTAAGTTATCGGTGCTTTCATCGGCATTTGATAAAATTACTACGGCAAGGTTTTTAACCGGGTTTAAAGCAATGAAACTGCTGCTGCCACCCGTACCCCCGCTATGATAATAATAATCAACCCCGTTTATAATACTGATATGCCAGCCCAAACCCACGCGGGCATCATTATTTAAAGTGATCTGGTGCGTTAAGTTAATAGCTTTGTAAAGCGGCCCAGTACCTTTAGTATTCATATTGGCCTTTGCATATAACAGCATATCGCCAATACTTGAGCGTAAAGAGCCCGCCGAAGCCAGGGCATCAAAGTCCCAGGCCTGTGTAATATTGCCATCGCTGTCATAAACCTGCGCAAACCGCGAGGCTATCATGGGGTATAAGTGTTGTACAGTGCTTTTCATGCCCAACGGCTTAGTAATTATCTCGCTAACCATTTGCTCAAAAGACTTGCCACTCACTTTTTCCAGGATTACCCCTAACAGCCCAACAGCCATGTTTGAGTATTGGTACTTTTCGCCGGGTTTGCTATTAAGGCTGCATTTTGCCAGATAATCAAACAGTAATTGCCGGTTATAATTTTGATATGGATTACCCTGATCGTAAGGTCTTTGTAAGCTAAAATTATCAGGTATACCTGGCAAACCTGATGTATGGTTACTTAAATTAACCAGCTTTATATTAGCCAGCGCCGTGTTAGCAGCTACTGTCGGCGGTAAAAACTTAATGATAGGATCATTTAAGCTGATCTTGCCCTGATTAACATAATAAGCCAGCAGCGTAGCCGTAAATGTTTTGGTGATAGATCCTAACTCGAATATGGTATTATTATCAGGCAGATTTTTATTACCTCTGGCCGTTTCGCCATAACTGTAAATGCTGGTTTTGCCGTCTTTAATAATACCTATGTTAAGACCAACCGTATTTGATTTTTGTATGTATAACCGCGCTAATGAATCTACAAGCTTATCCATCGCCGAAACCATCGGGTTTGATGTAGGCACTTTATAATTTTTAATGGTTGGCTTATTTCTTGCCGGCTGAAAAACAAGCGTTTGTATTTTATCGGTTTCGTCCAATATCATTATCAGGTGATAAGTAATCGCGTCAAACTGCACATTATACATCGCCTGGTTATTATTAATAAAGCTGATAAGCGAGTCGGACTTGATCTGGCCATAAGGGAACATATCTCTTTCCATTATATCCCGCAAAGTTTGGGAGTGTATCACACTTTTATACTTACTACCCATAAGCGCGTATAAACCCGCTGCATCTTTATCATTAATACGGGCTTTTACCAATTTAAAAACCGAATCTGTTTTAAGTTGCTGGCGGCTTTGTGCCGATGCTATTACGCACATACAAGCCAATAACGCGATAGCGATAAACCGGGAAATAAATTTCATGCGTTAAATTTACGGAGTTTGACCGGCCAATAAAAAAAGTACCGCCATACGTATAGCCACACCATTTTCTACCTGGTCGAGTATAATGGATTGCTTGCTATCGGCTACATCACTCGTTATTTCAACCCCTCTGTTAATTGGGCCGGGGTGCATTACGGTGATCTCTTTATCCAGCGAGTTCAGTATTTGCTTGTTCAATCCATAAAGCATGGTATACTCGCGCAGCGAAGGGAAATATTTTATATCCTGACGTTCTAACTGTATGCGCAGCATATTGGCTACGTCGCACCAGTTAAGGGCTTTTATCAGGTTGTGCTCAACCTTTACCCCTAAGGAGTCAATGTATTTGGGGATAAGCGTGGTCGGCCCGCAAACCATTACTTCGGCACCCAATTGCTTAAGGCAAAGTATGTTGGAAAGGGCAACCCGCGAGTGCAATATATCGCCCACAATAACTACTTTTTTGCCTGCCACATCGCCATATTTTTCGCGGATGGAGAAGGCGTCCAACAAGGCTTGTGTAGGGTGCTCGTGCGCGCCATCACCGGCATTTACTATCTGGGCCTTAACATGTTTGGATAAAAAGGTAGCAGCCCCTGCATAAGGGTGTCGCATAACTACCATATCCACCTTCATTGCCAGTATGTTATTTACGGTATCTATCAAGGTTTCGCCTTTGCTTACTGATGAGGAGGAAGCGGCGAAGTTTACCACATCTGCAGATAAACGCTTCTCGGCTAGCTCAAATGATAAACGGGTACGGGTAGAGTTTTCAAAAAATATATTGGCAATGGTTACATCGCGCAGCGATGGGACTTTCTTTATCGGGCGGTTTAATACCGTTTTAAAATTATCAGCTGTTTCAAATATCAGCTCGATATCCTGTCGGTTTAAATCTTTTATTCCTAATAAATGTCTCGTGCTAAGTCCAGCCATTGGTTATTTATCTATTTTTCAAGCGTCATTGCGAGCGTCAGCGTGGCAATCTCTACACGACAGGTCGCAAACCTGCACAAGGGAATGTCCTATTTAGAGATTGCCACGTCGTTTCACTCCTCGCAATGACGCTTGTTTTTCATTTTATATTTTAAATCCGAAATCGAACATCCGAAATTCGAAATCACTTCTCTGATATCAATACTATCTTATCCTCCCCATCTGTTTCCTTCCAGCTTACTACCACTTTTTGCGATGCAATTGAATCAACTTCGATACCCACATAATCTGCAGCTACCGGTATATGGCGCGAGTAACGGCGGTCAACCAGGGTTAACAACTCTACCTTATCCGGGCGACCAAAAGCCAGCATGGCATCCATAGCGGCACGTATGGTTCGGCCTGTCCACAACACATCATCCATCATGATCACTTTTTTGCCTTCAATAATAAAATCTATCTTGGTTTGATTGGGCACCAGCTGTGATTCTCTCCTGCGGAAATCATCCCGGTAAAAGGTGATGTCCAGGTCGCCTTGCTCAATTTTGCTATCCGGTAATATTTTGCGCAATTCTTCAGCTACACGCTTGGCCAAGTAAATACCACGGGGCTGTATACCTATTAATACCGAACCTGAAAAATCATTATGATTTTCAATTAACTGACGACATAAACGCTGAATAGTGATTTGAAATTTTTGACCGTCGAGCAGCGTAAGGTTTTGCATCGTTTGGGTGGATTTGGGCAAATGTAGAAAATAGTTTTGAGTTTTAGGTTATGAGTGTTGAGTTTCTTATTAAATCAAAGCCACAAAAAAGCCCCCACGTTAAACCGTGGGGCTTGTATAATTTAAAAGTTGTCCTAAAGCTTATTATGTGTTATGCATTTGGCTTTATCAATTCAACTTCTATAAATATTTGATGCAGGTGATTAAAGTCGGTATCAGTAGTTACTAATTTCAAACCAAGCAATGCTGCAATGGAGGCTATCCACAAATCATTCTTCCCCATATTTCTTGGTGTTGCAAAAGGATAGTTTAAATAAGCTGGATTTCGTCGTTGAGAAAAAGAATCTATCTCGGCATAGGTATCTGCTAAAACCTCGTTAACCTCAACAATTATAGCTTCATCTAATATTGAATTTATTACCTGCCATTTCTTTTTGCCCCAATTATTTTGTAATGCAATTGATTTCAATTCGCCAATTGAGACGATAGAAATAAATATCTTTTGATTCTCAGGATCAATTATTTGTGCCAAAAACTTACGACTTGGATCTTTGGCAAGATAAATTAGAATATTGGTATCGAGCAATAAGTTCATTTGCCTTCACTCAGCATTTTTATCGCTTCAGAGGCCTCCTCTTCAGTAAGAAAAGCATCTTTTGGTAATGCTTTCAACCGGCTCCCGATAGATTCAGGACTTTTACCCATTTTATTGGCAAAAGCAGTTGCGCCACCGGCAGCTATTATATCAGCTATGGAATATGATCGATGACCGGGAAACGGACTAACTTCTTCTGATATTTTATTGTTTCTTCTTTCCACTTTATGCCCCTTTCTATAATCAAATTTACAATAATACTTTATAAATCACAAAAAAGCCCCCACGGATTACCATGGGGGCTTGTATAATTTAAAAGTATCGAAGCTTATTTAGCCTCTTCGTCAGTTGGTGCGGTTTCAGCTTTTTTGGCTGCTGCTTTTTTAACAGCTGCTTTAGTTTCTGCGCCTTCCATTTGTTCTTTCAATTGAGCAAGAACAGATAGATCACCTAAAGTTGATTTCTCTACTGAGTCTTTCACTTTCTTAACCGCGTTAGTTGCAGATTTTGCTTCTTTTTTACGGTTTTCAAATTCCTGCACACGGGCATCAGCACGAGCTTCTTCCCATATACGTGAGTGTGAAATAACGATACGTTTGTTTTCCTTGTTAAATTCAATGATCTTGAACTCAGCAACTTCTTCGCCTTTTAAGCTCTTGCCATCTTCTTTAACCAGGTGTTTGGTTGGCACAAAGCCTTCAACACCATAAGGTAAAGCAACTATAGCACCTTTTTCAGTTACTTTTAACACGGTACCTTCATGTATTGAATCAATAGTGAAGATGGTTTCAAAAGTATCCCAAGGGTTTTCTTCCAGTTGTTTGTGGCCCAGGCTTAATTTGCGGTTCTCTACATCCAGTTCTAAAACAACCACGTCTAATTTCTCACCAACTTTGGTAAATTCATTAGGGTGATTTACTTTTTTAGACCATGAAAGATCGGAGATGTGAATTAAACCGTCAATGCCGTCTTCCAGTTCAACAAACACACCAAAGTTGGTCATGTTTTTAACTGTAGCTACGTGTTGCGTACCAACCGCATAACGGTCGGCAGCATTTTGCCAAGGATCAGGGGTAAGTTGTTTAATGCCTAATGACATTTTACGCTCGTCGCGATCTAATGTCAATACCTGTGCTTCAACTTCGTCGCCAACTTTCAGGAATTCCTGAGGATTGCGTAAGTTTTGAGACCATGACATTTCTGACACGTGTATCAAACCTTCAACACCCGGAATAATTTCTAAGAAAGCGCCATAATCAGCAACAGTAACTATACGGCCCTTAACTTTTGAACCTACAACGATAGTATCGTCAAGGCTTTGCCAAGGATGAGCTGTTAATTGTTTTAAACCTAAAGCAATACGTTTTTTCTCGTCATCAAAGTCAAGAACAACCACATTGATTTTTTGGTCCAATGCTAATACTTCGCGTGGGTGTTCAATACGTCCCCATGAAATATCAGTGATGTGTAATAAACCGTCAACACCACCAAGGTCAATAAATACACCAAAGTCGGTAATGTTTTTAACGGTACCTTCAAGTACCTGGCCTTTTTCAAGTTTGGCAACTATCTCGGTTTTTTGGTTTTCTAAGTCGTCTTCAATAAGCACTTTGTGCGATACCACTACGTTTTTAAATTCGTGGTTTATTTTAACAACTTTAAATTCCATTGTTTTGCCCACATACACGTCATAATCCCGTATAGGTTTAATGTCGATCTGTGAACCTGGTAAGAAGGCTTCAACGCCCATAATATCTACAATCAAACCACCCTTAGTTCTGCTCTTCACAAAACCGGTAATGATCTCATCGTTATCTAAAGCCGAATTAATTCTTTCCCATGATTTTTGAGTTTTTGCACGTTTACGAGAAAGTACTAACTGTCCGTTAGCATCTTCTTGCGATTCAACAAATACATCAACTGTATCACCTACTTTAAGGTCAGGTGTATCACGGAATTCAGAAACAGATACCAAACCGTCAGATTTAAAACCAACGTTTAATACTACATCCTTGTTGTTAACACTTACAACAGTGCCGGTGATAATTTCGCCTTTGGTGATAGAGCTAAAAGTTCCATCATACAATTTCTCCATTTTTTCACGTTCGCTGTCGCTGTAGTTACCAAACTTCTTGTCATCAGCGTCCCAGTCAAAATCTTCGCGGGGTGCTGTTGCAATCTGAGATTTGATCTCTTCGATCGAAATTGAATCAGCCTCTGATTCAATTGTTTCTTTTTCGCCTGTTGCTGTAACTGTACCCAGTTCAGCTTCTTTAGCTTTTAATTCTTTTTCTGCTTCTTGTTTTTTTGCCATTAAATAATTTATCTCCTTTTCCCAATTTTCTAATTGGGACTGCAAAGGTAGATATATAATTTTATATCAAAAAAATTAATTTGATGTTAAATGCTGATTTTTAAGCCTTTTATATCGCTGTAGAAGCTATTTTACTTAAAATGTTACCGTAACGGCCAAATTGTCCTTCATCAGTCACCAATTTTATGCTCAATTTCATTAAAAACATCCATAAAATTGTTCAGCAAATTTTGGCGGTAGGTAATAACTACCTCATTGATGTCGGCTTCATGTTCATTTGTAAAAGGTTCATTCCATACTCTCATACATATCCGCTTTAAAGCATAAGCTATTTGTTTGGTATCGGCATAAGTATGCAGGTACCCGTCCTTTTTAAATCCTTCAAAAAACCTAAAAAATCTGGTAGTATCTTTTAAGCCTGCAACAGTTAAAAAGCTTTTGATTTTATCAGTTTGGCAACTTTGTAAATGATCATAAAAATCCTGCACGGTAATTTTATTTGTTGTGAGCAACAGGTTATCTAAAATCAACTCCACCCCTATATGGCCCAAAAAGAATGGCTTTACAGGTGATCCTGTAATTACCGGTGACAGCATTTTTTTTAGCTGATGAGAATGCTCCAAAAAAAACGCCGAAGAATGAAAATAGCGGTCAACAGCTAAATGTTTGTTCCAGCCGTTAACTATGTTATTGATATCATCATCGGCATGTTTTATTTTTTCGGGATGAAGCACAATTGTTTTATCGGCATTTTTTAAAAGATCAGGCAGTACCGTTCCCAGTATGTGGTAACAGTTGCGTTCGTGGCGGTCAAAATAATAGTGCGATAAAAAATTCATAGTGATATATGCAATATAATATAAAATCAGATAACTGGCAGCTATGTTGATATTTATATAGTCTAACTATTTAGTAAATTATAATATTATTGCAGAAGCAAAACCATGTTGACTATACAACCCGTTTATAGACCGCGCGTTAAAACTCTTGATTCCTTAAGGGGCTTAGCTGCGCTGTTTGTATTACTAAACCATCTTTTAGGCGGGATAGTCAGTTATAAAATTATGGACGCGTTTTCTCCTATACACTTTTTAACAGGTGGTGACGAAGCCGTTATTTTTTTCTTTTTATTGAGCGGGTATGTGTTGGTTTACCAATACGAATCAAACCCTGATTACACTTATATGCGTTTTATATTTCAACGTTTTGTAAGAATATACATTCCATATACTGCGGCTATTGCACTGAGCGTTTTTCTCTTTTCGTTAACCGCACACAATCATATCGGTTTGGCATGGGTGAGTGCAATTTGGCAACAACCTATCAACCTCAATACGATAATTGATCATTTAATATTAATCAATAAGTTTAACACCAATAGCATTAACCCCGTTATCTGGTCGTTGGTACATGAAATGCGTATAGCGCTTATATTTCCTGTAATATTATATTTGGTAAGATTAAAACCAATTTATACATTAATTATACTTTTTGGTATTAGCATTATTTCAACAATAGCAAACATCTATAATCTTGATCCTCCAATCGGATATCTTAATAGTTATAATTCGACATTGCATTTCCTTTATATATTTGTTATGGGTGGCTTAATTGCAAAGCATCAGAATATATTGCTTAACGCATACAACTGGTTAAAACAAGGTCCAAAAATAGTATTGATTTTAACAGGTTTATTTGCTTACAACTATGCGCATTTGTATCCTCAGGTTATAAAAAGAGTAGACTTACCCGGAGCTGTTAAATATTTTTCAGATTCACAAACTCAGGATCTGTTAGTGACATTAGGGTCGTGTTGTTTTGTAATCGCAGCTATTAATGCTAATAAATTTAACACCTTTCTTTTAAACAGGATACCACTGTTTTTAGGTAAGATATCTTATAGTTTATATTTAGTACATCTTCCTGTTTGGGCATTTATTTATTTTGAATTTAACGGCAGATTACCTATAGTTATAATGGTAATAACAGGCTTTATATCATCATTATCCATTGCTGTTTTGTTTAACAAATACATAGAGCAATTGGCATTAAAATGGCAAAAAATATTTATCAAAAACACTATTTATAAATCAAAACAATAATTTCTTTTCGCATATTTTCACACATATCCAATTTGATTTAAAGAGGTGTGTTTCCTTATATTACACTTTAATATATCTTTGCCTCCTATAAAAGAGCACTAAATGAACTTTGTTGAAGAATTACGCTGGAGAGGCATGCTGCATGATATTATGCCCGGAACTGAGGACCTGTTAAATAAAGGCATGGTTTCCGGATATATTGGTTTTGATCCTACTGCCGACTCATTACACGTAGGCAGCCTGGCCCAGATCATGACGCTGATACATTTTCAGCGCGCCGGGCATAAACCTTATGCGCTGGTTGGCGGTGCTACAGGTATGGTTGGCGATCCTTCGGGCAAATCAGCCGAGCGTAATTTACTGTCAGAAGATGTATTGCAGCATAACCTAAACGGTATTAAAAACCAGCTGGAAAAGTTTTTAGATTTTAACAGCGGCGCAAACAGCGCGCAAATGGTTAATAATTACGATTGGTTTAAGGAATTTACCTTTTTGAATTTTATACGCGATGTAGGTAAACATATCACCGTAAATTATATGATGGCTAAAGATTCGGTTAAAAACCGCATCAATGGCGATACGGGCATGTCATTCACTGAGTTTACTTACCAATTGGTACAGGGATATGATTTTTATTATTTATGGAAGAATCATAACTGTGCTTTACAAATGGGCGGATCGGACCAATGGGGAAATATTGTAACCGGTACCGAACTGATACGCCGTAAAGATGCAGGCGAAGCTTATGCTTTAACCACGCAACTCATCAAAAAATCTGACGGCAGCAAGTTTGGCAAAACCGAGGGCGGCAACATCTGGCTTGACCCGGCTAAAACATCGCCTTACCAGTTTTACCAGTTTTGGTTAAACACCAGCGATACGGATGCTAAAACTTATGTACGCATTTTTACCTTGTTTGATAAAGCCACTATTGAGACATTAGAAGTGGAGCAAGATGCCGCGCCACATTTACGCACACTGCAAAAAGCTTTGGCAAAAGATATTACCATACGTGTACATGGTGAAGCTGAATATGAAAAGGCTATCAAATCATCCGACTTTTTGTTTGGCAATACCGGTATTGAGTTTTTAAACGAACTTAATAACGATGAGGTAATAGGTTTATTTGAGGGACTGCCTCAATTTACCATCGCAATAAATGATCTACAACAAGGTATTAACGCCATTGATTTGCTGGCTGGCAATACTGCGGTTTTTTCATCAAAAGGTGAAGCTAAAAAAATGATACAAGGTGGCGGCGTAGCTATAAATAAAGTTAAAATTGGGGCCGGAGAAGATATATACTCAGTTGATTCACTTATAAATAACCAATTTTTAGTGGTACAAAAAGGCAAAAAAAATTATTTTTTAATTATTGCTGAATAATTTGAAAATACGACAAAATGTGTTTATTTTTGTATAAATGTCGCACAAAAAAGAATATAAATCTGAAGCCATTACCAATAGTTTGGTAAATGAGCCTACTGTTGAATACAATATAAAATCAAATCCATTTGATTTATTTTCTACTGTAATAGGTAATGCTGCTCGTGATTTTAATGTAATGGGCAACTCAAGGATGGGTGATTACGAAATATTAAATGTCAGTCGAAAAGGCCTTCCTAAGCGTGGTTTAATGGCCCTTGCTAAAAAAATATCATTAACTCTCCAGGAATTTGCCAATATTATGCATATCTCTGAGCGCACTTTACAACGCTACGAGGATGATACTATCATTAAAACTGAATATTCAGAAAAAGCCATTGAGTTAGCTCGTTTATACACACGCGGCGCAGAAGTTTTTGGCACTTTAGATAAATTTAAAACCTGGATGAAAACCCCGCTTCATGTTTTTAAAGGCGAGGCACCGGTTTCTCTTTTAGATACCTCTATAGGTTTTGATATGGTTTTTAAAGAGTTAGGCCGTATTGAGTACGGTATTTTTGCCTGATGATACTTTACCGCATTGTTAAATGTGCTTATGCCGATCTGTCCGGAACGGGGGCACGTTTATATGGCGGCAGGTGGAACAGCGAGGGACGAGCTATGGTATATTTAACCTCCTCACGATCATTAGCTGTACTGGAGGCTTTGGTGCATTTAAGTCCCACTAATTTACCCGATGACTTTTGTATCATGACTATTGATGCGCCTTATAATGTGGCAGCAATAACTGTTGAACAATTACCGGCGCATTGGTATGAATATCCCGAGCCTAATAACTTAAAAGAAATAGGCAATAAATTCCTGGCAGAAAAAAAGCACCTTTTGTTAAAGGTGCCTTCGGCTATTGTAAAAGAAGAATATAATTATTTGCTAAACCCACAACATCCCGAGGCCGGTGCGGTTAAAATTTCAGGTACCACGCCGTTTGTTTTTGACCAGCGGCTAACCACTTAAAAATGTCCTCTTATTGAATTGTATATCTTATCGTCATACAGCTTCCTTAGTTCGTTATGCGTATGCGGTGTTAAGGGCGGTAGTGCCGATGCTGCTACGTTGCTATGTACCTGGGCTACTTTGGTTGCGCCGGGTATTACAGTGGTAACTTCCGGATGATCTAATATCCAGCGGATGGCCCATTGCGGTGTACGCTCGTCGGGTAACATGGCTTTAATTTCGTCAACCAATTGCACACCTTGTTTAAAATCAATGCCCGAAAATGTTTCGCCGGCATTAAAGGCTTCGCCGTTGGCGTTAAAGTTGCGGTGATCTTTGGCATCAAAATGAGTATCGGCTGTAAATTTGCCTGATAACAACCCACTGGCCAAAGGCACACGCACAATAAGCGCTACATTTTTTTCTTTGGCTTTGGCAAATATTTCATCAGCCACATGCTGGCGAAACAGGTTAAATATAATTTGCAATGAGGCTAACCCTTCCTGTTCTAAACAGATCAGCGCTTCTTCGGATGTTTCTACACTGGCACCAAAATGTTTGATCAATCCTTCCTGCTGTAATTTGCGAAAGTTATCAAATACTTTACCCGCCTGCATTTCTTCTTTTGGGATGCAATGAAACTGATCTAAAAACAACTGTGATACGCCGAGGTTGTTTAATGAATCTTCTACCTGGCGCTTCATAGCGTTATAAGTAAAGTTTTGCGGCCAGCCATATTCGCCATCACTGCGTCGACCTAACTTGGTGGCTACAAATATTTCCTGGTCAATAGTTTTTAAAAACTTACCTATAACCTTTTCACTTACCCCGCCACCATAAATATCGGCAGTGTCAATAAAGTTACCACCGGCGTCGGTGTAAGCCTTTAATATTTCAAAAGCTGCTTCTTCGTTTACATTGCCCCACTCCGAGCTACCTAACTGCCAGGTACCCAAACCAACTTCTGCTACGCTGGTGCCCCTAAAATCTCTGTAATTCATATGATGTAGATGTAATATTTAACTTCCTAATTCAACAATACGGTCAAACTCCTCGCGCTTAAGGCCCATTACGGACAAGCGACCCTGACGTACCAAACCTACATCTTTTAAGCGTTCGTCGGCCTTAATAGTTTCTAATGTTACCGGGGTTTTTAACGATTGCACGGGTTCCAAATCAACTACTAACCAATTCTTATCGTCGGTGGTTGGGTCCTGATAGGCTTCTTTTACCACTTTGGCTATCCCCACTACTTCTTTACCATCATTACTATGGTAAAAAAGCACCAGGTCGCCCATCTTCATTTCGCGCAGGTTGTTACGCGCCTGGTAGTTGCGCACGCCATCCCAAAAGGTGCGACCATCTTTATTAAATTTTTCCCAGCTATATTTTACAGGTTCGCTTTTTACCAGCCAATGTTGCATTGTTGTATGTTTTGAGCAAAGTTAATTAAATAGGTAAAGATATTTTGATATCTCCGTAACCTTTTATGTATTTTGAAATACTCTTATAATAAACCTTATCACAAATGAGTGACGAATTTTTAATGCTCTCTGTAAAAAATGGCGACCTGGATAAGGCCGCCATTATTTACGGGCGTTACAAAAAAAAACTATACCAATTTTTTTTTCACAGGAACTACGGTGATAAAGAGGCGAGTGCAGACCATGTTCAGCAGGTTTTTTACCGATTAATTAAATACAGGAATAGTTATAAAGAGGAGGCTAGTTTTAATACCTGGCTTTACAGTATTGCTTCAAACATCAGGTACCAGGACATAAAAGAAAAACAACGTATGAATGTCGGATTAACTGATTATAAAATACCGGAGAGTTATGATCATATTAATGATGAGCACCAGGCATTGCATCAAGCTTTAAAAACCTTGCCCGAAACGCATCGCGAAATATTAATGATGAGCAAGTTTTTAGATATGAAATACGACGAGATAGCTACTATTAATGGATGCTCGGTTGGTGTAGTAAAAACAAGAGTATTCAGGGCGATGCAGGCTTTACGCGAAACCTATTTTAAAATTAATCAATTATGAAAAAGGAAGAAATAGAACAGCTATTAGCTGAATATGTAACCGGAAAAATATCAGCTCAAAACAGGCTGTTATTAGAAAACTTACTGGCTAACGACCCTGCGTTAAAACAAGAGGCTGATGAAATGGTGGCTTTATGGCAAATGATGGATAATACAATTGTAGATGGAAATGATGACGAACAGTTTTACAACATGCTACATATTAGTAAGCAAAATGAAAACTCAGGTAAAATCATAAATTTAAAATCAAAAGCATGGCTTTATGCCGCAGCTGCCGCAGTTTGTATAATTATGTTTTTTGCAGGCAGGTTTACCGCTGCACCGGTTGAAGTAATTAAATATAAAACGCTTATAGTAAAGCAGGCAGCACCTGCGCCTCTTCAGCAGCAAGTTGTTAAAATAGCACCGTTAGCAATAACTCCAAAACTTCCTGCTAAAGTAAAACCAAAAGCTAAAGTTGAAGAGCCTTCTGCTTTAGCACAACAACTGCGGTCGGTGTATGTGTCTGAACGAATAGATGCTATCGGCAAATTATCTACTAAAAAAACGTTAAGTAAGGATGAATTAAAATTACTGGAGCTGGCTTTAAATGAAGACCCAAATCCAAATGTTAGATTAATGGTAATAAACTCCATGCGGCCATTAATTAATATAGATGGTGCGCAACAAGTATTAATTAGCGGTTTAAGCCGCCAAAATAATCTGCTGGTTCAAAGTTTACTGGTTGATGTATTGGTGGAGACAAAATCGAAAGAGGCCATTCCCCAAATGCTTGCCTTGCTTGATAATAAAAATACGGATGTAATTATACAAAACAAAATAAGGGGTGGTATTGAAAGCTTTATTAATTAAAATATTGGACATGAAAAAAATCATTCTTTTATCAATAATATATTTCTGTTGCGAAAGCGTATTCGCACAAAAAAGTGCTACCAACATTTTAAAGATCCAGGTAAATAAAACAAGACATATTGCTTTAGGTACTAATGGTGCATCTGTTGATATAGAAGGGTATGACGGTGACGACCTAATAATAGAAGCTATAACTGATAAGTTTCCAAAAACTGTTCCAGAGTACGCAAAAGGATTAAACCGTATTCCATTAAGCAACCGTCCAAAAGAAGACAATGCCCTTGGGTATAAATTATTACAGGATGATAGTTTGTTGTACCAAATTAACATCACTACCAAATGCAAATATTTACATATTAAAGTACCTAACCATTTATATCTTTTTTCAATATATGCAAATGATGGCAGCACAGATTCATATCTAGCGATTAAAGATCTTAAAGGCGCGTTTCAAACTGAGGGATCAATCAGAACAACTTATATCAGTAACGTGGCAGGCCCGTTTAAGGTATATAGCAGACAAGGGAAGGTTGTGCTATACAACATTTTATGGAAAGATAATATCGAGTGGCCTTTTTCATCTTTAAATTTTCCATCACCTTACATTATTAATGGCGGATCAAGTGATGTTTTTCTCTCACTACCAGAAGATTTAAAAGCAAACATATCATTTACAGGAGGAGAAATATATTCAGATATGAATTTAGAAACCGGACCCAAATCAACGCTCACTTTAAATGGCGGTGGTATAAAAATAACAACTTTTAGTGGCGGCTACAGTTTTCAGCATGCTACCTTTTATATAAGGAAGCAAAAATAATTTGACATATTATTAAATATAAAACTATGAAACTAATAATTTTATTTTTCGCTGCTATAATCAGCGCGCAAAATGTAACTGCTCAATCATCCCCCAAACTTGTAAATTATTCATTAAAAAACAAAAAGGACCACCTTGTAGAACTAACAATTACCGGCCCATCACTATACATTGAAGGATACGATGGTGACGATTTAACTATTGAGCCTTATAATATCGCACCTTCAAAAAACATAATTGCGGACTCATTGGGGTTAAAAAACATTACGTCATTAATTACGCCTGCATTTCGTTTACAACAGGAACAAGCTCCTGTTATAAAGGAATACACAGACCGGGTTCTTGTAAATTTTGGAGTAAGTTTTCATGAAGCATTTTTGATAAAAATACCCAGAAATACTCATTTAAAACTGTCGGCTACCGGGTCAAAAGACAGAAAGGTAGTTTTAAAAAATTTGACTGGGGAAGTGGATGTTAGGGGGGCTATGCCTTTAATTGAAATAGATAACATAACAGGCCCACTTACAGTAAATTCAAATGCTGTTACTACTTCCAAGATCATCATCAGCAATATCAAGTTCAAGAACTCACCCCTCAATGATGGAAAAGCTTTACTATACCTATCATCTTTCATGAGTGATTTTGACATATCGCTTCCGGAAGATATTAAAGCCAACGTAAATATAAAAGTGGATAACGGAGATATCTATTCGGATATGGATATTGTTAAAACTTATGGGGCATCTAATAATCTAAACACCATAAGTGGTAAGATCAATGGCGGCGGTGCATTCATATCCATTATTAGTACATATGGTAATGTAGCTATACGGAAGCAAAAAGAGTAATGCTCAATGCAATATCTTAAACATCAATTCCTTCATCAACCCGCCATGATCGGTATTTAATTCAACGGCTTTTCTTTTCAAATAGTAAGTTCGCCCAGTAAACAAAATTTGCAGGGTTGTACATCTTTAATCTACCTTAGTACTTGAATTATAAATCGATTAGTCTTTAGTCAATTAACTTTATTATGATTTTCTCTCGAACTTCCTTACCTAACTTGGTGATGGGCTTACTAATCATCAGCAGTCCTGCCTTCGCTCAACAAAAATCTATATACCATAAAGGATGGGTTGATTTTAACAAGAACGGAAAAATGGATGTTTTTGAGGACCCGTCGCAACCGATTGAAAAACGAGTTAATGATTTGTTAAGTCAGATGACTGTTGAAGAAAAAACCTGTCAGTTGGCCACGCTGTATGGTTATAAACGGGTACTAAAGGAAGAGATGCCCGCTCCGTCGTGGAAAAATGAGGTCTGGAAAGATGGAATTGCCAATATAGACGAAGAATTAAATAACCTCACTTCGCGTACCGATGCAGCAACTACCCAATATAGCTTTCCTTACAGCAAACATGCAGACGCTATTAATACTATACAAAAGTGGTTTGTAGAGGAAACTCGTATGGGTATTCCTGTTGACTTTACCAATGAGGGTATACATGGCCTTAATCATGACCGGGCCACTCCCCTACCTGCACCAATTAACATAGGCAGCACTTTTAATAAACAATTAGTACGGCAAGCAGGCCAGGTAGTTGGCCGCGAAGCTAAGGCGTTGGGTTATACCAATGTTTATGCCCCTATATTAGACCCCGCCCGCGACCAACGCTGGGGACGAGTAGTTGAATGTTATGGTGAAGACCCTTTCCATATTGCAGAAATGGGTAAACAAATGACCCTGGGCATACAAGAAGAAGGCGTAGCATCTACCTTAAAGCATTATGCCGTTTATAGCGTACCAAAGGGTGGCAGAGACGGTTCGGCAAGAACTGACCCGCATGTTGCCCCGCGCGAAATGTACCAGATCTATTTATATCCTTTTAGACGTGTTATACAGGAGGCACACCCTATGGGGGTAATGAGTAGTTACAACGACTGGGATGGCGAGCCCATAACCGGCAGCTATTATTTTTTAACTGAACTTTTACGTCAAAAATTTGGTTTTGACGGCTATGTGGTATCAGATAGCGAAGCCGTGGAATATTTATACAGCAAACACCATGTAGCCAATGATCGTAAAGAGGCAGTGCGGCAGGCATTTGAAGCCGGGTTGAATGTGCGTACCAACTTTAGTATGCCACAAACTTATATTATACCGTTGCGGGAATTGCTTGCCGAAGGTAAAGTATCCAAAAAAACGCTTGATTCACGGGTTGCGGATGTGCTACGGGTAAAGTTTAGGCTGGGTTTATTTGATGATCCTTACGTAAAAGATCCTAAGGCGGCAGACAAAATTGTTTACAATGAGCAGGCAAAAGCAATGTCATTACAAATGAACCGGGAAAGTATGGTATTACTTAAAAATTCAAACAATCTGCTTCCGCTTGATATAAAAAAGACTCCGCGCATATTAGTAACCGGCCCCCTTGCCGAAAACGTTGAATATGCTACCAGCCGTTACGGTCCGTCCCATCAACCAGTTACCAGCGTATTAAAGGGTATACAAGATTACGTTGGTAATAAAGGCACGGTAGTTAGTGCAAAAGGTTGTGATATAATTGATGCTACCTGGCCGGAAAGCGAAATTATTGAAACACCATTAACCGAAAAGGAACAGGCAGATATAAAAGATGCTGTGGACAAAGCTAAAGATGTTGACGTTATTGTGGCGGTGGTAGGCGAAGGTGTTGATCAGGTTGGCGAAAGTCTTTCAAGGACGAGTTTAAATCTGCCCGGCAGGCAACTAAAATTGATACAAGCATTGCAGGCTACTGGTAAACCGGTTGTAATGGTTATGATAAACGGGCAACCCTTAACTATAAACTGGGAAAATAAATATGTGCCTGCGATATTAGAAGCCTGGTTCCCGGGCCCGCAAAGTGGACAAGTAATTGCCGAAACATTGTTTGGCGAAAATAACCCGGGCGGTAAACTACCCATAACATTCCCCAAAACCACAGGTCAGATCGAATTAAACTTTCCTTTCAAACCTGCATCGCAAGCAAATCAAGCTGGTTCAAACGGCTGGGGTAAAACCAGTGTAAATGGCGCATTGTACCCATTTGGATACGGCTTAAGCTATACTACATTTGACTACAGCAACTTAAAGGTAACCGAAAAAGTTCATAATCAGGCTGATGTAGAAGTAAGTGTGGATGTAACCAATACCGGTAATTTAGTTGGTGATGACGTAGTGCAATTATATTTGAAAGATGAATTAAGCAGTGTTACCACTTATGAATTTGATCTTCGTGGTTTTGAACGGGTAACACTAACGCCCGGTGAAACCAAAACCGTGCGCTTTATTTTGCACCCCGATGATATGGCCTTATTAGATAAAAATATGAACTGGACGGTAGAGCCCGGAAAGTTTCAGGTGATGATAGGTCATTCATCAGAAGATATTAAATTAAAAAAAGAATTTACTGTAGAAGATTAATGTCCTGATTGCAACAGGCAATGGGAAACAAAATATCTTCAATCGTTAATTCAATATTTTAACACCCACTCCTTCAACAAACGCTACAATCAGTATTTATTAACTTTTTATTGAAACGTAATCTTTCTAATTTGCCTATTGCCTGTATCTCCTACATATAAATTACCTTGTTTGTCAACAGCTACATCTATTAGCATTGAAAATTGAGCTGTCGCTCCGGGACCGTTTACAAAACCAAATTTACCGGTACCGGCCACGGTAGTGACAACTCCGTTGGGTGTTACTTTTCTTATGGCATAATTACCACTATCGGCAATATATAAATTATCTAAGGCATCAATAGTCATACCTTGAGGTATACTAAAGCTTGCAGCAGTACCTGTGCCATCAACAAATCCTTTTGTACCGTTACCGGCAAAAGTGGTAACAACACCAGCTGGGGTAATCTTCCTGATCACATTAGCTGCGTTATCAGACACAAAGATGTTACCCTTACTATCAATGCAAATTCCAGTTGGCGATTTAAAACTGGCAGAGGTACCTGTTCCGTCAATTGTGGCAGAGGTAATGTTCCCAGCAAAAGTAGTAACAACCCCAGCCTGGGTAACTTTTCTTATCAAGCCATTTCCGGCATCAGCAATAAAAAAGTTTCCTGAAACATCCTGTACTATCCCGAAAGGTTCTCTAAAACTTGCATTGGCTCCTGTACCGTCATTTCTCCCGTCAGAATATCCTGCCAATAATGTTACCGTTTTATCAGGCGAGATTTTTGTTATCTTACCGTAACTTGTTGTTGCAAAAATATTCCCTGCACCATCCACTACCATATCCGCAGGATTCGAAATATTTAAATTTGCATACCCATTAACAAGATTTAAAAAATATGTGCTTACAACTCCGCCAGCGGTGATCTTTCTAATCTTATTAGCATCATCAACGACAAATAGGTTACCTGATGGATCAAAAGCAATCCCTGTTATATATCCAAAGCCGGCTTGTTCACCCGTTCCGTCAACTGATGACGTTATATTTGTATTTCCTGCAAACGTACTTACGATGGCAGTTTTCTCTTTTACATCTACATTTTGAACAGTGCTTTTTTTACAGGCTTGACATGCCATTACCAACACCAACCAAATTAATTTATCAAATTTTATATTCATATACTTTATACTAAGTTTACTTCAATGTAATATCTTAAACACCAACTCCTTCATCAACCCGCCATGATCGGTGTTTGATTCAACGCCTTTGCTTTTAACGTCGTACTCGCGCAGGTAGCTTATTATTTGTACGGTTTTGCCTAATGGATAGCTTCGGGCCGCTTGCTCGTAGTCTTTTATAAAATAGGGGTTCACCCCCATTTCGCGGGCCAGGTTTTGTGGCGATTTATCGCGCACGTAATGATATACCAGCACTTTACTGAAAAAGTTGTTCAGGTTACCTAATACCAAAACTATAGGATTAGCCTTAGGGTTGGCTTCAAAGTAATTGATGATCTGGTTGGCTTTAAACGCGTCTTTCTTAGCTAAAGCTGTTTGCAATTCAAATACATTGTACTCTTTACTAATGCCAATATTATCATGAATATGCTTAAGGGTGATCTCCTGCCCGGCGGATACATTAAGCATCAGCTTATCCAACTCGTTGGCAATTTTGGATAGATCATTCCCCAGGTATTCGGCCAGCATCAACGAAGCTTGCTGGTTAATTTTATAACCTTTTTCGGTAAGATAGCTCTCTACCCAGGCAGGTATCTTGTTATCATATAGCGAAGCTGATTCAAATATCAGCCCCGATTTTTCAATGGCTTTGTATGTTTTTTTGCGTTTGTCAAACTTGCCGTACTTATAGCAAAAAACCAATATGGTGCTGGGTAGCGGGTTCTCTAAATAGTTTAATAGCGGGTTAATAGCTTTTTTGTCGTCGCTATCATTACCCCATTTCATATCCTGCGCTTCTTTTACCAGCACTACCTGGTAGTCGGCCATCATGGGGTAGCGTTTGGCTGCGCCTAATACCGTCATTACATCCGTATCCTTGCCGTATAACACGGTTTGATTAAAACCTTTTTCGGCATCTGATAGTAAATGGTGCTCAACATAATTACTTACCTGGTCAATAAAATAGGGTTCATCGCCGTGTAAAAGGTAAATGGATTTGTATTTTCGACTTTTAAGATCTTTAATTATATCAGCGGCAGTCATTGAATTCAAAAGTAAAAATTCAAAAGTCAAAAATCAGGTATGTTTGTAAATATATTCTTGACTCACCCGGTCATAGCTTCGCTCGACCAGCCTCTCTATTCTAGAGAGGGGTTTAAAAAGAACAGCTTTTTAATTTTGAATTTTTACTTTTGACTTAATCATGAACCAACTGCAGCCGCTCAACCTTCCACCCTATCCATTTAAAATAACGGACGAGGGTGGGCAGCTTACTTTGTTTGATGAGATCAGGAAAAAGAATATTATTATTACCCCCGAAGAGTGGGTGCGCCAGCATTTTGTACAATATCTTATACATCAAAAAAACTATCCTAAAACACTAATTAAACTGGAAGGCGGGCACCGGTTAAATGGCATGGCTAAACGATCGGATATTTTGATTTTTAACCCTGCCGGGGAGAAAATTTTATTGGTGGAGTGCAAGGCGCCATCGGTACGTATTGATCAAAGGGTTTTTGACCAGATAGCGCGTTATAACATTGTGCATAAAATAGCATTACTGGCAGTAAGCAACGGCCTGCAACATTATTATTGCGAAATAGATTTTGACAAACAGCAGTATAGGTTTATTGATGACCTACCCGCGTACAGATAAAAAAACTTAGGCAACCGCAGCGGTAAGTATTTGCATTTTTTCGAGCAACTCGCTTGGCTTAAATGGCTTTGATACGTATTCATTCATACCCGAAGCATAAACCTTTTCCTTTATATCAAACAAAGCCGATGCGGTTAACGCAATTATGGGCACATTTGCTTTTTTAGGGTCGTGCATTTTACGTATCTCAACAGCTGCGTCAAACCCATTCATCAATGGCATTTGCAGGTCCATTAATACAATATCAAATTCTCCATAGTGCATCAGTTCAACTGCCCGTTCACCATTTTCGGCTATGGTAGGTACTATCTTCCATTTTGAAAGCAGCTTTTTCATCAGCATTACGTTAACGGGGTTATCTTCGGCAATAAGCACTTTTAAGGCATTTAAGTTATTTTCACGAGCGGCGGTAATTACCTGTATGGCGTCGGCCTGTATTTCTGCGGCAGCATTTTGAACTTCGGTAGCTACCGTGAACTCCATGTTAAATGAAAATTCAGACCCTGCGCCCGGTTTACTGGCCACCTGTATGCGCAATCCTTGCGATTCAAGTAAACGTTTAACTATGGCAAGGCCCAAACCTGTACCGCCATATTGCCTTGTTGTGCTTAATGATTCCTGGGTAAAAGGTTCAAAAATTAGTTTTAGTTTGTCTTGTTCAATACCTATGCCTGTATCTTTAACAGCAAAGTTAACAGTAAGCAAACTTGTTTTTTGTTCAAGGCAGCTAACTCTTACCTGTATATTACCTTGGTGGGTAAATTTAATGGCATTACTTATTAAGTTAAATACAACCTGGGTAATACGTGTAGGTTCGGCAAATACTTCTTTTTGGCTCAACACTTCATCCACTTCCAAACTAAAATGCAGCCCTTTTTCTTGTGCCGATATAATCTGGCCGGCACAAATATTCTGCATCAGTTCACCCAGGTTTATTTTTACATTTTCAAACACCTGTTTGCCCGATTCTATCTTATTAAAATCAAGCACATCATTTACTATAGATAGGAGATTGCTTGCCGAGAATTTTAATACTTCAAGGTTCTCCTTTTGATCTGGCCGCGGGCCGCCCATAATAAGCAGGTTACTCATACCAATAACCGCGTTAAGCGGCGTACGTATCTCGTGCGACATAGTTGATAAAAACTCGGCCTTCTCTTCAAAAGATTTTTCGGCTTTTTCAATAGCCAGCTTATATTTTTCGTTTAGCGCTTTTTGCTGTTCGTAATTTTCTTTAAGCAGGTTATTGGTGCTCAAATACGAACTGTAAAAATGACTATGAATTAAAGCAATAATGCTGAAACAACTTACCAGGCCGATGATGAGGGTTGAAGTACCCGGATGTTCCGCAACTATACCGATATTATAAGTATAGTAATTTTGCAAAACTGCAAATAACACAATGGGTACTATATTTAAAAATGAATATAAAAACCCATTTTTTTTACCCAGCATATAAAAGCTAAATGCCATCACCATTAAAATAACACCAACGGTAACTTTATCAACCTTTTGCAGCACTATAAATACATCCGCTAAATTTAAAAGGGTTCCTGTAATTAATAATAAATGGGTAATGGCTTTCCAGTTGGCCCGGTAAGTGAGCCACTTAAATAAAATAATTGCCCCGCCAAGAATAATCGCGTTAGTAACAGCAAGCTTAACCAATTGCTGATAATATATATTAACCTGCAGTACGGCAAGCACATAAATAGCCATCAACAAACCATAATACAGCATACGTATGCGCGTGCTATCAAGACTTAGTTCGTCCTTAGGCGTAATTTTAGCAATAGAAAAGTTAAAAAAACTAATTCCTTTATCCATTTGTGTTTACTAATCTATAATTCGATAGACTGATTGAAACAAATCCCAATCATTGTAACACTATGGTTATGCAATTAGGTTGCCAAACCAGCCAAACTTTCGTCCAGTATTTTCAACTTCGCCTCGGCGTCCGTTTTTTTCTTTAATTCGGCTTCAATAATTTCGGGCTTTGCATTACTCATAAACCGTTCGTTCAATAGCTTTGCATTAACCGATTTTAAAAAACCATTAAGGTATTCCTTCTCTTTTTGCAAACGTTCCGTTTCGGCCTTAGCATCTATATTTTCGCTGAAAGGGATAAAAAATTCATCAGTAGCTATTAAAAAACTGATGGCGCCGCCAGGTTTATCAGCCACTTTTGTAAGGCTGTCAACATTGCCTAATTTTTTTATTACCGGCTCAAACTGATCATAGTTTATTGCCGAATTTGCTTTTACTGATAAGGATAATATTTCTTTGGGTGATATTTGTTTACCATTACGGACATTCCTGATTTGAGTGATAACCAATTTAACTGTTTCAACATCATTCAACAAGTGTGTATTTACTTCCCCATTATCAGGTAATTGGGCAACAATACAACAATCTTTTTCAGTCCTGCCTCCAAACAATTCATCGTGCCATAGCTCTTCTGTTATAAAAGGCATAAAAGGGTGTAATATCTTCAGTATATTCTCAAAAAAGCTTATGGTGCGTATATAAGTTTCGCAATCAATTGGCTGTAAATAAACCGGCTTGATCATTTCCAGGTACCATGCGCAGAAATCATCCCAAACCAACCTATAAGTAGCCATAAGTGCTTCTGACAAACGGTATTGGGCAAAGTCATCTTCTATCTCAACCAATGCTTGATTAAAGCGGCTTTCAAACCAATTTATAGCTATTTTATTAGGATTTGCCAATTTATCATCAACCTCCCAGCCCTTTACCAGGCGAAACGCGTTCCACACTTTATTGGCAAAATTACGGCCCTGCTCGCAATAGCTTTCATCAAACATCAAGTCATTACCGGCAGGCGAGCATAGCAACATACCTACCCGTACACCATCGGCACTAAATTTCTCAATCAGGTCCAACGGGTCGGGCGAGTTGCCTAATGATTTTGACATTTTACGGCCCAACTTATCCCTAACAATACCGGTTAGGTACACGTTTTTAAACGGCGCTTCGCCCCTAAACTCGTGCCCGGCCATAATCATACGGGCTACCCAGAAAAACAATATTTCGGGTGCAGTTACCAGGTCGTTAGTAGGATAATAATAATTAATATCGGCATTATCAGGGTCCTTAAACCCGTCAAAAACAGATATGGGCCATAACCATGACGAGAACCAGGTATCAACCACGTCTTCATCTTGTTTTAAGTCTTGAGTTGTAAGTGATGGGTTTTGAGTTAGTTTTTTGGCTTCTACCAAAGCATCCTCAACAGTTTTAGCAATCACGTATTCGCCGTTAGGTAAATACCAGGCTGGTATTTGCTGCCCCCACCAAAGCTGGCGACTGATGCACCAGTCCTTCACATTCTCCATCCAGTGGCGGTAGGTATTAATGAATTTTTCGGGTATTAATTTTACCTCGCCGTTCAATACATAATCTAAAGCAGGTTTGGCCATTTCGTCCATCTTGCAAAACCATTGCATGGATAATTTTGGCTCAATAACCGCGTTGGTACGCTCAGAAAATCCTACCTGCGATTTATACTCTTCCACCTTATCCAACGCTCCGGCTTCTTCCAGCAATACCGCTATTTTTTTGCGCGCCGCAAAACGATCCTCCCCTATTAAAATAGTAGCTTTTTCGTTCAGCGTACCATCGTCATTTAAAATATCAATAACCGGCAGTTTATGCTTTTGGCCCAGTTCGTAATCGTTCAGGTCATGTGCCGGGGTTACCTTTAAACAGCCTGTACCAAAATCCATAGTTACGTATTCATCCAAAATCACCGGTATTTCGCGGCCTATTAATGGTATAAATACTTTTTTGCCATGCAAATGCAGGTAGCGTTCGTCGTTAGGGTTAATACATATTGCCGCGTCAGCCATAATTGTTTCCGGGCGCGTGGTAGCAACGGTTAAGTAGTGAGTAGTGAGTGGTGAGTGGTGAGTAGCAAGGCTCTCACTCATCATTGATAACTCATCAGGTACTACATTGTATTTAATATAATATAGTTTTTGGTTAACTTCTTTACGTATAACTTCCTCATCACTTACAGCAGTTTTTCCCTGCGGGTCCCAGTTAACCATGCGTACACCGCGGTATATCCAACCCTTTTTATATAGATGGATAAACGTATCTATTACCGCTGCCGATAGTTCTTCATCCATAGTAAAGCAGGTACGGTCCCAATCGCAGGATGCTCCCAGCTTTTTTAATTGCTCCAGTATTATACCACCATATTTTTCTTTCCACTCCCAGGCATAGTCTAAAAACTCGGGGCGGGTTAAATCCTTTTTGCCTATGCCACGCTCTTTCAGCATAGCAACAACCTTTGCTTCGGTAGCAATACTGGCATGATCGGTACCGGGTACCCAACAGGCATTTTTACCTTTCATACGGGCCCGGCGTATCAAAACATCCTGTATGGTATTATTTAACATATGTCCCATGTGCAAAACACCGGTTACGTTAGGCGGCGGAATTACAATAGTGTACGGTTCGCGGTCATCAGGCACCGACCGGAAAAATTTATGCTGCAGCCAGTAACTGTACCATTTTTCTTCGGCCTCTTTAGGCAAATATGTTTTAGAAATACTCATAGCCTGCAAAAATAACGTTTTGCAGCGAATGCTTATCTTCGCTATCTTAAATAATTACATGACTGCATATAAAAGCGATTTACAAATTGTATCAACCGCCGATGGCTCAAACACCATATACAACGCGCAGGTAGGCGAAAATTACCACTCGCGGCATGGTGCCCTACAGGAGAGTTTGCATGTATTTATTAAAGCCGGATTAACCTATTTTTTAGAAACCTCGGGATCAGTAACAGCCAATATTTTGGAAGTCGGCTTTGGCACCGGGCTTAATTTTTTATTGAGTGCTGATTATTGCACCAGTCATAACATTAATTTAGCGTATACAGGCATAGAAGCTTATCCTTTAAGTGCTGATATGATAGCACAAACCGGGTATGACCAATATGTATCTGCATTAATTTGGGAAAGCTTTATAAACAAATATGAAGATGGCTTAAAAGGGCAAATACAATTAAATGCAAACTGCACACTGCAAATTGCCAACTCCCCATTATTAAACTTTTACAATAATAACAAGTATGATATCATATACTTTGATGCCTTCGCCGCGGCACACCAACCCGAAATGTGGGGCGAAGAAGCAATTGCCCACACCATAAAATTTTTAAAATCCGGCGGGGTGTTTGTAACCTATGCTATAACCGGCAATTTAAAACGTATGCTTAAAACGCTTGGCCTAACCATACAAAAAATACCCGGCGCGGCAGGTAAACGCGAAATGCTGCGGGCGACGTTATAGATGTGCAAATGCGTGGATGTGCAAATGTGCAGATGCCTGTTTATCCATAGTCTATTCAAATTGACCCTCATTAAAAAAATCCGCACATTTGCATATCTGCACATTTAAAAAATTTGCACATCATAAAATATGGCTATAATACCACCAATATCCTCTCCCACTCCATCCGGCGCTTTTGAACGTTTATTAACCATAATGGATGACCTCCGTTTAAATTGCCCCTGGGATAAAAAACAAACATTGGAGAGCCTGCGTCATTTAACCATCGAGGAAACTTACGAACTATCGGACGCTATACTAAGCGGCGATATGCCAGAGATAAAAAAAGAACTTGGCGACATTATGCTGCACCTGGTTTTTTATGCCAAAATAGGATCAGAAACCAACGATTTTAATATTACAGATGTACTTAATAGCATTTGCGACAAGCTGATTAACCGTCATCCCCATATTTATAGCGACACCCATGTAAATGACGAAAATGATGTGAAACGTAACTGGGAGCAGATAAAACTCAAAGAGGGTAACCGCTCGGTTTTAGGCGGTGTACCGGCATCATTACCGGCATTAGTTAAAGCATCGCGTATACAGGAAAAAGCTCGTGGCGTTGGCTTTGACTGGGAAGAAAAAGGTCAGGTTTGGGCCAAAGTAGAAGAAGAGTTACAAGAGTTTAAGGCAGAGTTTAATACAGAAGATGGGAGCGCTATTGACCAGGAGAAAGCCGAAAGCGAATTTGGTGACCTTTTATTTTCATTGATAAACTACGCCCGTTTTATAAATATTAACCCCGAAGACGCGCTGGAGAAAACCAACCGGAAATTTATAAAACGTTTTCAATACCTGGAAGATAAGGCCCGCGAAAATGGGCGACAACTACATGAAATGAGCCTGGCCGAGATGGATGTATTTTGGAACGAGGCAAAAAACTTATAAAATAAAATTATAATTGTAGCGTATTAATATTTTTGTACGTACTAACGATTAGTTACATTAATAAATCCCATGAAAAAAAATTTGTATTTACTGTTGTTAACCGCATTAGTTTCAGCAGCAGGATGTAAAAAAGTCACAACAGCACCACCTCCATTGCCCGTAGGTAAATTTACCGGTGTTTTTACGCGTATACATTATAGCAATACCACCCACAAATTGGATACTGCAACCGCCAATTTAACTTTAAACCTTTCTGCTTCAACAGGTTATTCCGTTACCGGCGATACTACTACTGTTCATGCGGGCAGCCATGGCAGTTATGTGGTTGATGGTTATAATATTCAATTTATAGATCAAACTTTAAAGCCTAATACCCCATTATATCCGGGCAAAACACACCTGGCTGGTATTTTCAATTATGTTTATACGGATACCAGGTTACAGTTTGGTGCATCAAATGATACTTTATACGTTTCTTATAATCTGCAACCCCAATAATAGCTTGATTTTTGGGCGAAGCAAGTATCATAATATCTATTGGCAAATTTTCAATCTACAAAAAAATAAAAGCGCCCACTTATTTAAACCTTATTGCTTTAACAGGCGAGATGCGCGATACCAGCATGGAAGGGATAACTAACACCAATAAACAAATGGTCATGGTACCCGCATTTAATAGCAATACATCCCATACGTTAAGTTTAATTGGTATAAAGTTCATATAGTACGATTCTGGGTCCAATTTAAAAAAATGTGTTTTAAGCTGTATAAAGCTTAATCCTAAACCAAACACATTTCCTAAAATTAACCCTATTCCAATTATATAGCTTGCGTTATATAAAAAAACTTTTTGTATGCCCCAATTACCGGCCCCCATAGCTTTAAGTATACCTATCATGGCGGTACGTTCCAGTATCATGATCAACAGTGCCGATATCATGTTAATAACCGCCACAATAACCATTAATATGAGCATTACCTGGGTGTTAACGTCCAACAGGTTTAGCCACTCAAATAATGCCGGATATGTTTCCATAACCGTATACTCTTTTAATTTCTCGGGCAATATATCGTCAATAAAAGCCGCGGCAACTGGCATACTGTTAAAATCGGCAATTTTTAATTCATAGCCGCCAATCTCATTTTTATCCCAACCGTTTAATATTCTTATTAAATTAATATCGCCTATAACATACGTTTTATCAATATCTTCAATTCCCGAACTATAAATACCTGTTATTTTAAAGGGACGCTTACGCAGGGGTTGCTGTATAAAGTACATCAAAACTTTGTCCCCCACTTTCAACTTTAGCCGGTTGGCTGTAACGTCAGATATCATAAGCTGGGTTTTTGACCGTGTGGTATCACTAAAGTCTATCACTTTACCTGCCACCATATTCTTCTTCAAAAACTGCCAGTTATAACTTTTGTTAACCCCTTTTAGCACTACCCCTTCAATTTCATTATTCACTTTAATTATACCGGGCTTGGAGGCAAATGGCATAACAGCAGTAATAAGCGGATTTTTTATAGCCTTTTTTTCAAATACAGTGTCAGCCTGAAAAGACGAGTTTTCGTACGAATTATCTGGCCCATACTTTACAACCTTCATGTCGCCGTCAAAACCCCGCGCTTTTTCCCGTATCTCCCGCTTAAAACCTTTAACTACAGCAATGGATAATATCATCACGCCCAAACCCAGCATAATGCCCACAATAGCTATACGCACAATCAACTTAGAGAAGGTACGTTTAGATTTTAAAGTTATCCTGCGGGCTATAAAGGTGGCGAAACTCAAAGCAATGGTTTTTTTGTATCTTAGCAAAGATGCGTTTTTATGGGCAAAAACAGCATTATTTTAAACTGATCGGTATTATTATTTATGGTGAGAATAAGATTTTTTTTAACGCTGGCTATCCTATGTCATACAGCGCTAAGCCCTGTTTCGGCACAAACAAATACACGTCCGGTAAAACCACAAAAAATAATTTGCGGTGCCGACCAAACCGAGCTATATATTAACTATATTAAGGGAAAAAATATCGGCATGGTTATTAATCAAACTTCTGTTATAGGCAAGCGCCGAATGGTAAGTGTTGATAGCTTGCTAAAACGCGGAATCGCCGTAAAAAAAATATTTGGCCCCGAGCATGGTTTTAGGGGTACTGCCAGTAACGGCGCTGCTGTGAATGATAGTACCGACCCCGCAACCAGCCTGCCCGTAATATCATTATACGGCAAACATTTTAAACCAACTGCCGACGATTTAAAGGGACTTGACCTGGTTATTTTTGATATACAGGATGTTGGCGCACGGTTTTATACCTATATATCAACGCTGCATTATGTGATGGAAGCCTGTGCCGAAAACAATATTGAATTGATGATATTGGACAGGCCAAACCCCAACGGCTACTCGGTTGACGGACCAGTTTTAGATACGGCATATAAATCATTTGTGGGGATGCACCCCATACCCATTACCCACGGCATGACCATTGGCGAATATGCCCAAATGATAAACGGCGAGGGCTGGCTGCAAAACAGGGAGAAATGCAGGTTAAAGATCATTAAAGTGGCTAATTATAATCATACTTTAAAATACGTTTTGCCGGTAAACCCGTCGCCCAATTTAAATACCAATCAGTCTGTATTGCTTTACCCAAGCTTATGCTTGTTTGAGGGTACTATGTTAAGCTTGGGGCGCGGCACTATGTTTCCGTTTCAGGTGGTTGGGCACCCGGCATTAAAGGGCAAATACAGCTATTCATTTACCCCGGTAAGTATTGCCGGCATGAGCGAGGACCCACCGCAAAAAAACATGGTTTGTTACGGCATTGATCTTAAAAATTACAATACGCAAACGTTACGATTAACCGGGCGGCTTAATTTAGTATGGCTGATAGCACTATACAAAGTTTTTCCGGATAAGGCGCATTTTTTTAACGCTTACTTTACCAAACTGGCCGGTAACGAAACCTTACGCAAGCAAATTGAGAATGGTGAAACCGAACAGCAAATACGCCAAAGCTGGGAACCCGGCTTAAGCCGGTTTAAACAAACGCGGAAAAAATATTTATTATATCAGTAAAATTGAATTTGATACAAAAACGTTAGGTTAATATGAGAATTGTATTTATGGGCACGCCCCAATTTGCAGTACCATCATTAGATGAGTTAATTACAGCAGGCAGCAACATTGTTGGCGTTATAACCGCACCCGATAAACCAGCTGGGCGCGGGCAAAAGGTTAGCGAGTCGGCTGTAAAACAATACGCACAGGCACACGGGTTAAGGGTTTTACAACCCACCAATTTAAAAGATCCCGCTTTTTTGGCAGAGTTAAAAGCTTTAAACGCCGACCTGCAAGTGGTAGTTGCCTTTAGGATGCTACCTGAAGCCGTTTGGAACATGCCGTCAAAGGGCACTTTAAATTTGCATGCCTCATTATTGCCACAATACCGGGGCGCTGCACCTATTAACTGGGTATTAATAAATGGCGAAAAAGAAAGCGGCGTTACTACCTTTTTTTTAAAACAGGAAATTGATACCGGAGATATTTTGTTTACCGAAAAAATAACCCTTACTGGCCACGAAACTGCCGGCGACCTACACGACCGCCTGATGAACAAGGGCGCGGGCCTTCTGGTAAAAACCGTTAAAGCGGTGGAGAGCGGGCGGTATAACGAACACTCGCAGGCGCAATTGGCTGAAGGTGTTGAATTGAGAAGCGCGCCAAAAATATTTAAAGAACATTGCAACATTGACTGGAATAAACCGGCACACAGCATTTACAACTTGATACGCGGTTTAAGCCCTGCACCTACTGCTTACACCACCTTAAACGGAAAAACCTTTAAAATATATGCCGCCGAATACCAGGATGAACAACCCGGCATACAACCCGGCGGCTTTTTAACTGATGGCAAAACTCACTTAAAATTTGCCGCGCAGGATGGCTTTATAAACGTACTTGATGTGCAGTTAGAAGGCAAAAAGCGTATGGGGATTGAAGAGTTTTTGAGAGGGGTGAAATTGTAAAGGATACAACTACTAGCCCCTTGTCATCGAGCATGGCTAGAAATCTATGAAGCGATGTTTATGTATAGATTTCTCCTCGTACCTCGTCGAAATGACAATAGATATTATGTACTCATCTTAAGATTTTTGGCTTTCCGTTTCGCCACTTCAGATTTACCTGATTTAATACTATGGAAGGGGCCGCTTTCAGCTTTACGGATCATTTGCTCAAATTCCTGTTGATCTATAACGTCTCCAGGAGTGGCGTAATTGACTTTTGGTGATTTAACTTTCCCCATATTTAAATTTATGATACTTAATATGACCCGTAGGGTCTACCTATTTGTAGCACCTCGTTAAAACAATTTATCATGACCCATAGGGTCTACCCTTCTCAAACTTGGGTAGCCCCTAACGGGGCAATATCCATTTGGACAAATATTCTACAAATAGGTAGACCCTACGGGTCAATGTCTCTTTCTATAACTCACGTTATTTAAAATCAGGCATTTTATCCAGTTTAGTTATCTGTATATTACGGTAATAACATTCTGACCCTTCTGATTGGAATTGGATATGCCCATTAGTAAGGGGCGTTGGGTCAACTCCCGGTAATACAGTACGAATATTCTCCAGAATCATTGCCACATGGCCATTAACTACGTAAGCCGCTTTATCGCCAAAACAATAAAGTTCAATGGTGTTCCACTCGCCATTTGGCTTTTCAAAATCACCTTTTAAATGCGATAGATGGGTTTCGGGTGTACCGGTTGTTGCGTATGCACGTGGCGGAGCAGCCGGATCATATATATAGCCTAATCTTTTGTTGGTAGTATCTTTTAATCTTGACCGTACATCAGCACCTACACCGGCCAATGTATATAGGTCGCCCATATTACCTTCCTCCACCTGAAATTCAGGCGCACGGTACCAAACATGCCAAAACTGCCCGTGGGGTTCTTTACCATGATATAGTATGCCGTTATCTCTTTTTACGGTTAACCTGGGCTCATACTTTTTCTCGCCCCATTTAAATTCAACTTTCAAATGATAGTTGCCAAATTCTTGTTTGGTACTAAAACCACCAAATATCTCACCCGAAACATGCAATACCGGCTGGCCGTCAACTGTTTC
>NZ_JBDTJZ010000105.1:0-2941 GCF_039935595.1 Mucilaginibacter sp.
GGCGATGCCGAGGCTACGGCCAAACTATTTTCGTTATTGCTGCAAAATGATGCTAATAACCATATTAAGGCTGCTTTAAAGCAAAATTCCAAAGAGCAGGTATTGCCGCCGCATCTGCCTAAAACCACTATTGAACAGCTACCCCAAACGCCGGGCGTATATTATTTTCACGATGCTAAAGGCAAAGTGATATATGTAGGCAAAGCAAAAAATATAAAAAAGCGTGTTTGCAGTCATTTTACGGGTAATAACCCAGGTTTGCAGCGGCAGGAATTTATGCGCAATATTTATCAGGTAACACACCAGCAATGTGGTACAGAACTGATAGCTTTTGTGTTGGAAGCCGTAGAAATAAAGCGCCTTTGGCCCAAATATAACCGGTCGTTAAAGCGGTTTGAACATGCTTATGGTCTTTACGCCTTTGAGGACCAGCGCGGATACCTGCGCCTGGCTATTGATAAATACCGTAAAGGTAACCAAACATTATATACCTGTAATACTATACTGGAAGGTTATAGTCTGTTAAATCGCTTAATTGAGGATTTTGGGTTATGTGCCAAGCTTTGCTTTATTCAAAAAAACAACCAGCCTTGTAATATAGGCGAAGGTTGCGCCTGTACCGGACAGGAAAGCGTTGAAGACTATAATCAAAAAGTAACCTATGCCCTTAACCAACTGCGCGACGCCCTACCCACATTTGCCATCCGCGATGAAGGCCGTACCGACGATGAGCATAGCTGCATCCTGATAGAGAAGGGGCAGTTTTATGGTATGGGTTATATTTCGCATTATTTTCAGGTAGAGGATATTCATCAGCTTAAAAACTACCTTACCCCGTATCCGGGTAATGATTACATTAAAACAATGGTGCATAATTATGCCACCCGCTATCCGGAGCGTATGGTGGTGTTAGGGTAAATGTTTTGTTGGCGACGGGCAGCACCTACGGAGCTGAAATTGTTTGTTGATTTTTTCTACAAATAGGTAGCCCCGCTGGGGCAATGTCATTAAGTTAAGGGAAACAGAAGCTTAAATAATATCGAATAATGAATTTTGAATATCGAACATCGAAGTTTTAACTTCATTATTCGACATTGGACATTCTGTGTTCGATATTAAATGGGACTCAATTCATTAACTTAATGACATTGCCCGCTAGGGCAATATACGGTTAGTTAATTCGCTTATTTGTGCCGTAGGCACAAAACATTTGTAGTAAAATATTTTTAATATAAAACGCGTGCCGTAGGTACGCAACAACTGCCCACGTTTTGTAGGATATTTTTGAATCACGACCTAAGCGTTTGTATATTGCAGCCACCAAACAAAAAAAACTAAAAACATCATGTCAGGAAAATTAACCGGAAAGGTTGCCATAATTACGGGTGCCAGTGCAGGGATAGGTCGCGCCAGCGCGTTGGCTTTAGCTGCCGAAGGTGCTCACATTGTAATAACTGCCCGCCGCGGCGAGAGACTGGAAGAACTAACCGCCGAAATAAAAAAATTGGGTTCAAATGCTTCAATAGTTGTAGGCGATGCCCGCGATGAAAAAACCGCCGAAGAAACCGTTAAAGCGGCATTGGCTGTTACCGGCAAAATTGATATCCTGCTAAATAATACCGGCATGGGTATTTATAAGGACCTGGTGGATACCAGCCTGGCCGACTACGAGACCATGGCCGACACCAACATCCGCTCTACCTTTTTATTTAGCCGTCACGTTGTGCCGCACATGATCAAACAAAAAAGCGGAACTGTTTTAATGCTATCATCAATGGCAGGCGTATATGGCTTTGCAGGCGAGGCAGTTTATTGCGCCACTAAATTTGCACAGGTAGGTTTTGCACAGGCGCTCGATAAAGAATTGCGTCCGCACGGTATAAAGGTGGGTGCAATTTGCCCGGGTGGTGTTAAAACCGAATTTGCCATTGGCACGGGCCGTACCGAAGAGGGTGTGGCTAAATCAACCATGTTGGAGCCGGAGGATGTTGCAGGCGCGGTATTGCTGGCGTGCACACAGTCGCCGGGCTCACGTATCATTGAGATACAGATGCGTACCATGTCTGAGGCACTTGCCTGATAAAGATTGGTGAATAAAGATTGAAGATTAGGTTTGGCGATAGTCAAACCTTTTTTGTTTTATGTTATATCGATGGCCTCGGTAATTATTTCATCCAATATTTCTTTTCCTGCGGTTTTAAAAGAAAAATATTGAAAAACTGATGCAATTAAAAAAAAGCCCCCAAAAAATGGTATACCAGAATACATTCTTTCAATAATGCAAAAGGTTAAAACTATAAACAAGATTACAAAACCAGGCAGAATGTTAATACGATAATTAAAAACTAAGGTGTTGCTGTATTCGAGTTGATTAATTAGAAATTCACCGCCAGATAATAGTTTTTTAGATTCAACACCAGTAACTACCATTCCCGGTTTTTCCTTAAAAGTTACAGAGTTTGTTGTTACTGCGGTTACTCTGTAATCGTACTCTTTTAACTTTTGTAGAATTTCGTATTTAATAGCTTCCAAAGAAGCGCTTGTCGTTTGTTCGGTTTGAAACCTAAATATAACCTCAGGTATTTTCATGGATAAAGTTCAATGGAAATACTAAGGTAATTATTTGGATAAAAAAATTCTTGACGCAGACCTGCTTTTAATTAAGTATACGTTTATCAAATTAAAACAAATCCGAAATCGAAATTCCGAAATCCGAAATTAAATAACCCACGCCTTCTCCAACTCCACCTGCATTTGCTGTTGAATTTTCAAGGCTTCGGCACGCGCGGCATCGGCAAAGTCTTCGCCGTTTGATGCGTAGATGATAGAACGCGACGCATTAACTATTAAACCACAATCTTTGGTTATACCATATTGGCAAACATCAGCCAGGCTGCCGCCCTGGGCGCCAACGCCGGGTACCAATAAAAAGTTATCGGGC
>NZ_JBDTJZ010000106.1:0-22935 GCF_039935595.1 Mucilaginibacter sp.
CCGGAATATGGTGGCGACGGTAAAAAAACAGGTGGCGAAAACGCTATTGACCCTGTTGCCGCTTACCCCGGCCACATGGCACCAAATGGTTTATTGTTTTACACCGGTAACCAATTCCCTGAAAAATATAAAAACGGAGCGTTCATAGCTTTCCATGGTTCATGGAACAGATCACCTGAGCCACAGGCGGGCTTCTTCGTTGTTTTTCAACCCTTTAAAAACGGCAAGCCTGATGGCCAGTGGGAAGTATTTGCAAATGGTTTTGCAGGTACACAGGCCCAAACTGAATCAGGCCGTGCCGTGCGCCGCCCCTGCGGTTTAGCAATGGGCCCGGATGGTTCTATTTATGTAAGTGATGATACATCTAATAAAGGCGGTGTTTATAAAATAACCTACCAGAAATAAAAAAATGAAATTATATAAGATCGCAGCAATTTGTGCATTTACGCTTTTATCAACAGGATCAGTATTCGCGCAAGCTAAAAAACATGTCGCCAAACGTGTTACCAAGCGGACTACCAGCAGTTTATCAGCAAGCATTGGGCGCGGTAAATTGGTTTATAGCAAAATTTGTATAACCTGCCACATGGTAGATGGACTAGGCTCGGGTAATATGTTCCCGCCATTGGCTAAAACTACATTTGTATTGGGCCCTAAACCTGCATTAGCGGCTATTGTGCTAAACGGGTTAAATACACCAATTGATGTTGGCGACCAAACATTTTCGAATGTGATGCCTGCACAAGATTTTTTAAAGGACCAGGAAATTGCCGACGTATTAACTTATGTACGCAATAACTTTGGCAATAAAGCCTCAGCAGTTACTGTTGCCGAGGTTAAAAAAGCAAGGGCCGTAAAAAAATAATAATTCCTAGCCGTGCCGAATTTATTTCGGCATCTCATAATGCATACTTTGTGTGTGGGATGCTGAAATAAATTCAGCACGACTTTAACTATATTGATTTTAAGCACTTTTTAAATACCTGCTCATCAGCCTTACTTCGGGGCTCATTTCATTGGCACGTAATGAAGCTGTTTTTTGATCTTCTATCAGGTAGTTGTTTTTTAATTCGTTTTCAGAGATAACTACACTAAAATCGGTAAACTTCAACCCTTCTTCAAAAGGATAAACGGTATATCCCCTTTTATTGGCATCATAATCGCCCAGTTCAAAAATCTCGTCCTGCTGTTTAGCTTTTATCCTGGCACCACTTACCAGTTGGTATGCGTCGGTTATGTTTTGAAAGATGTTGTTTTTCATAGTGAATTGATGAATACAATAACTTTGCCAATTTTTTTACGGTGTAAGGGTAGCTCCTATGGAGCAATTATATTAGGTGTCCCGGGTTTCTACAAATAGGTAGCTCCTACGGAGCATCAATAGCAATATCTGTCTATTATTAGGGCAGTCTCCCGGGTTTCTACAAATAGGTAGCTCCTACGGAGCATCAATAGCGATATCTATCTATTATTGGGGCAGTCCCGGGTTTCTACAAATAGGTAACTCCTACGGAGCATGAATAGCGATATCTATCTATTATTTATTACGGCAGCATTTACCAAGCTGAATTATATGTTTATGTTTATTAAAATAACTACAAGGTTTGCCCCTATGTAGCATTTTTTTTTAAATAAACATTAATTAAACAGAAGTGAATGCTCCGTAGGAGCTACCTGTTTGTAGAACTTACGCAGCTGAATTACATGTCTATTAAAATAACTACAAGGTTTGTCCCTATGTAGTATTTTTTTTAAATAAACATTAATTAAACGGAAGCTAATGCTCCGTAGGAGCTACCTGTTTGTAGAACAGAACAAGAAAGAAAAATTTGCGCCGTAGGTGCAACACTTTTACTTTTACCCTTACCCAAACCAGTCAAATAAATCGGCTTGTTTTAATTTAGATTTATGATGAATATCTAAATCTTTTATAATTACCCCTTCGGCCATTTGTATAACCCGGTTGCCATAGTTATAGGCATCCTTTAAATTATGGGTGATCAATATGGTAGTCAGTTTAAACTCTTCGGTAAGCTTTTGAGCGGTGCGCATTACTACATCGGCCGAGCGTGGATCTAAAGCGGCAGTAGGCTCATCTAACAATAAAATCTTACAAGTGTCCATTACACTCATCAGCAAAGTTAAAGCTTGTCTTTGTCCGCCCGATAGTGTGCCCATGGGCTGCTCCAGCTTGTTTTCTAACCCCATGCCCAATGTGGCTATTGTCGTCTTAACTTTTTGCTTAAACGCTTCATTAATGCCAATTGTAAGCCCTTTAGCGCCTGTACGTATAGCCGCCAGCCTGAAATTATTCAGTATACTTAACTCAGACGCAGTGCCGCTTAACGGATTTTGGAAAACACGTGCTATCCATTGGCTGCGGTTGTAATCAGGCAATTTAGTTACATCTTCTCCATCAATGCTAATGGTACCCGAGGTTGGCAACACACTACCCGCAATCAAATTCAATAAGGTTGATTTGCCCGAACCATTTGAACCCACAATAACTACAAACTGGCCATCGGGAATAAAAAGATCAATGCCATTAACAGCATTTACCTGGTTGGCTTTGCCTTTATTATAAACCTTATGTGCGGCAGCGATATTTATCATTCATCAAATATCGCAAATTTGCACGCCTTGTTTTAACGAAGCAATTTTATCTTCTCTTTTAGGTATAAACTCCTGCCCTACATAACCTTTATAGCCTGTTGCCAATATCGCTCGCATTATTGCCGGATAATATAGTTCCTGGCTCTCATCTATCTCGGCCCTGCCGGGTACGCCGCCGGTATGGTAGTGTACAAAGTGTTGGTGGTTATTTTGTATGGTGCGTATCACGTCGCCCTCATCAATCTGCATGTGGTAAATATCATACAGTAATTTAAAATTCGGCGAGTTTATACGTTTAACCAGCTCCACTCCCCACGGGGTGCGGTCGCATTGGTAATCTTTATGGTCAAACCTGCTATTCAGCAGTTCCATAGCTATAATAACATTATTTTTTTCGGCTATAGCTACCAATGGTTTTAAACCTTCTACACAATTGCTCCATCCTGTCTCATCATCCATGCCGCGCCTGCTGCCGCTAAAGCAAATCAAATTTGTATAACCGGCAGCCGCAACCATCGGAATCATTTTTGAATAATTTTCAAATAGTTTAGCGTGGTTTTTTTTATCGTTAAAACCATCGGTAAGGTTTATTTCGGCACCCCAGCACATGGATGAGTGCAGCCCATATTTCTTAAGTGTGGGCCAGCCTGCGGGGCCAACCAGGTCAATAGCGGTAATGCCTATTTCTTTAGCAGCTATGCATAATTCTTCCAGCGAAATTTTATAGCACCAGGCGCACACCGAGTGATTAATATTACCTTTAAGTTTTAACGGCATAGTTGATTTTTCTGATACAAATGATGATAATGCGCCTGCGGAAGCTACAGCAGCACCACCTGCAATAATGTTTTTTATCGCCGATCTGCGATTTTGTTGTGAAGCCATTTGGTTTATAATTAGTTAGTTAAATATAACAAAAAATGCAGCATAGAAACTATACTGCATTTTTTGTTATGATCAACTGCTATAATTAAGCAACCGCTGTATCCTGTACAGCCGCGGCAGATTTACCACGACCGCGCATATAAATAACAAGGCCTATAAAGGCTACTATTAAAACGATAGGAATAACAAGCGTTGCATTTAGTACTGCATGCCCGGCCAACAATTTATTACCACCGGCACTTTTTTCTACTTTATCGTAGTACCCGCCCATAAATAGCGTGAATATACCTACCGAAAACATACCTGCGCCACCCATCAAGTTTAAACCTAATGCGCCGGTTTTAGGCAGATGGGTATTTACAAAGCCAAGCATTGTTGGCCAAAAAAAGGTAACTCCCATGCCGAATATAATCGCGGCAAGATATAACATTGGGCCGCTTACAGTAGTAAACATGTATAACCCTAATGCAGCTAAAATTGCAGAAACCAATAATAGCGACTGAGGGGTGATTTTTTTAAGTATAGGTTTAGCAAAACCGCGACCAATTATCATTACTCCTGTTTCTAAGGTTAACAATAACAAGGCGTTGCTTGAAACGTTCCTTAAAAGAACATCTATCCATTGACCAGTAAACAACTCGGTTGTTGCTGTGCCTACCATACAGATTATCATAAAAATAAATAGTGGATTAAGCACCGCCTTAAACATACCGCCATAACTAACACCTGATGATACACGTTCGGTAACAGGGAACTCAAGTTTAGAGAACAGGAACCCGTAAATTGCAGTAGGTATTAGCATTAAACCAACTTGTACTTGCCAACTTGTTACCCCCACTTTATTAAGCAAGAATACGACCATAGTGCCGATCACTATTCCGCTTGGAAACCATAAGTGAAAATGGTTAAGCTTCGTTACCTTATTATCAGTGTACATGCCAGCAACCAACGGATTACATGCTGCTTCAACAGTGCCATTGGCAAAACCTATCAATAACGTACCGACATACAATTGCCAGAAATTAGCTGCCAATATTGTAAGTAACAGGCCGGCTATATGGAATAAAAATGCCAAAACAAGCAGGCGTTTCATACCAATAAGGTCTACAATAAATGCGCCTAGCACAATTACTGCTGAAAAGGCTGTAAAAGCTGTAGATGTAATTGACGCAAGTTGAGTTTTGTCCAGACTAAACTGCGCGCCCATGGTGTCTAACGTGCCTGCCCTTATACCAAACGAAAGGCCGGTTACCATTAAGGCAAGACAACTTGCCGTAAATAATTGTGAACGATTAATTTGCATTCTTCTTTAAATTTTAGGTTTATAATTGATTAATAAAGATATTAATAATTGGATGGTTTCAAATAAAAGTTTTTAGGCATGGTTATATACCCAAAACGCTTTTATTCAATTCCTCGTCAGTGCCTGTTCCGGCAAAATCATCAAATGTCTTCTCAGTTACACGGATGATATGATCTTTTATGAAGATAGCGCCTTCTCTTGCACCGTCTTCCGGATGTTTAAGGGCGCATTCCCATTCCATTACCGCCCATCCTTTAAAATCATATTGCGCCATTTTGCTGAATATGCTGCGGAAATCAACCTGGCCATCACCTAATGAACGGAAACGCCCTGCCCTGTCAACCCATCCCTGGTAACCGCCATACACGCCCTGGCGACCTGTTGGATTAAACTCAGCATCCTTAACATGGAACATTTTAATACGCTCGTGGTAGATATCAATAAAATCCAGGTAATCTAAACACTGCAATACAAAGTGCGATGGATCATACAGCAAACAAGCACGTTTATGGTTGTTTACCTTATCTAAAAACATTTCATAGCTAATACCATCATGCAGGTCCTCGCCCGGGTGTATCTCGTAGCAAACATCAACACCATTTTCGTCAAAAGTATCTAAGATAGGTTTCCAGCGTTTAGCCAGTTCGGTAAAACCGGTCTCCACTAAACCTGCAGGGCGCTGGGGCCATGGATAAACCATTGGCCATAAAAGCGCGCCGCTAAAAGTAACGTGCGCATTTAAACCTAAGTTTTGCGATGCCTTGGCCGCGTATTTTAGTTGCTGTACGGCCCACTCCTGCCTTGCTTTAGGGTTGTTATGATATTGCGCGGGGGCAAAACCATCAAAAAGTTTATCATAAACCGGGTTAACGGCAACCAGTTGTCCTTGCAGGTGGGTTGAAAGTTCAGTTATTTGCAAACCGTAGCTATTAACCAAACCTTTTATCTCGTCGGCATAGGTTTTACTTTCGGCTGCTTTTTGCAGGTCGAAGTAGTTACCTGCCCATGTGGGTATCTGCACACCTTCAAATCCCAGGCTTTTTGCCCATTTACAAATATCCTCAAGGGTATCAAAAGGTGGTTTGTCGCCTAAAAACTGCGCTAAAAATATTGCCGGTCCTTTAATAGTTGTCATAATTTTTTATTTTTTCTTTGTGTCATTTCGAACGATAGTGAGAAATCTATACATATACATCGGCTATTGAATAGCGGGAATGGCTTGTGTATAGATCTCTCTCTTCGTTCGAGATGACAGTTGTTAAGTTATTACACATTAAAATTTGTCCATTTTTCATTTGATTTGCCCGAGGCAATAACATTTTCTACAAACGCCATCCCTCTTACACCATCCTCAATGCCCGGAAAATCCAGCATCTCGGGTGTAGCCTGTTTACCTTCAATACCCGCTTTAATAGTTAAAGCAAAGTTGCGATATAAGTTGGCAAACGCTTCCAGGTAACCTTCCGGGTGCCCGGCGGGTGTACGTGTATTATGTGTTGCAAACGAGCTTACATAACCCGCGCCTGTACGCCTTATTTCGGCAGGCTTATCGCCCCATTTAACCAGCAGCGAGTTTGCATCAGCTTGTTGCCACTCCAGGCCACCCTTTTCGCCATAAACCCTTATTTTAACATTATTTTCCTCGCCTGCTGCAATTTGCGAAGATGTTAACACCCCGCTTGCACCATTATTAAATTTTAGCAATACCGCGCCATCATCATCCAATTTACGACCCTCAACCACTATATTAATATCGGCACACATTTTAGTAGTTTGCAAACCGGTAACATATTCGGCCAGGTTAAACGCGTGGGTACCAATATCGCCCATGCAACCTGCAATACCGCTTTTTGCAGGATTGGTGCGCCACTCGGCTTGTTTATTATCTCCACCTTCCACAAACTCGCTTAGCCATCCCTGCGGATATTCTACATAAACCTTACGTATAGCACCCAGTTTACCGCTTTTTATCAGCTGTTTAGCCTCTTTTACCATTGGGTAACCGGTGTAGGTATGGGTAAGGCAAAATAGTTTATCGCTGCTTTTAACCACTTTTTCCAGTTCTTTAGCTTCGGCCAACGAGAAGGTCATCGGTTTATCTAAAATAACATGAAAGCCGTTTTCCAAAGCTAATTTGGTTGGATCAAAATGAACGTGATTTGGTGTAACAATACTGATAACCTGTACTCTTTTATCTGCCGGTAACTGTTTTTCCTTTTCAATCAGTTCCTGGTAGGAATTGTACACGCGTGCGGCATCCAAACCCAACATTACACCACTGGCTTTTGATTTTTCGGGATTGCTGCTAAAAGCGCCGCAAACCAATTCATACTCATCATCAATACGGGCGGCAATACGGTGTACAGCACCTATAAACGCGCCTTCGCCACCACCAATCATTCCTAATCTTAATTTCATTTTTTTAGTCTTGTTGTCAATTTAAGTTTTCACAAAGCAGTACCCTATAAACGGCTGTTTATATCTGCATGTAATAATATTATTTTTTTTGCTGATGTTCAATAGGGAAAATCGGGAATAACAGATCCGTATTACTCACAAACGCTATTTTTTTCCCGTCAGGCGAAAAAGACGGAGTGTTTATGGTACCCTGGCCGCCATATAAATAAGCTATAACTTCGGGCTTGCCGCCACTTATAGGCATCCGTTGTAAGTATACGTGCCTGTAAAACGGATGCTCGTCAGGTTTCACCTCGGTTTGCAGGAAAGATATATAAACTATAAATTTTCCATCAGGCGATACATGCGGGAACCAATCATTAAACTCGCTATGCGTAAATTGGGTTTGCTCGCTGCCATCGGGCTTCATGCGCCATATCTGCATATGGCCGGAGCGTGTTGAATTAAAATAGATGTATTTACCGTCAGGGGTAAACTCACAACCGTCATCATAAGCGGGGTCAGTTGTTAACCTGGTTTCCAGGCCACCATCAGGTGATACCCGGTATATGTCGGAATTATTATCGCGGGTACTCATAAATACGATTGACTTACCATCAGGCGACCAGCTATGTATATATGATGGCGCAGTAGTAGTTATACGTTTGGGTATGCCGCCGGTAATTGGCAATACATAACCTACTGATTTACCATTATCGGGGCCTCCTTTCGCGCCAAAACTACTTATAGCCAGCCTTTTGCCGTCAAATGATATAACGTGGTCGTTGTTGTTGCGTTTAACATCGCCGGTGTTTAATAAAGTTGGCGTGTTGGTGGCTAAATCATAAGTATATAAAAGATCGTCCTTGTTGTACAGCAGCTTTTTGCCATCCCTTGTCCAGTTTGGGGCCTGTATAGATTTATCATACTGATAGATCACCTTACTTCTGTTAGTAGATAAGTCCAGTATTTCAATATTACTGCCTATGTAATCAGTATAAGGTTTAAAATCAGGTTTGTTGGGTACAACTATTCTAACGTTGCTAAACACCGCTTTTTCAACAGCTTTGGCATTGTGGGCGCATAAAAATATACCTACGTATACATCATCGCCAATTTCGGTGGTTGTAAAGGTATCATTGGTAAACGGATCGCCTTGTTTAGCAACAGACATGGTGTACACATTCCCCCTCCGCTCTAACTGTAATACATTGGCACCGCTTGTTTTTGATTCTATTTGCCTGGTGCTGTCGTTATCTGCCAGGCGGTATTGTAGCGCCGCAACCTTATTACCATGCGCAGCTACATCAACATATTTTGAACCGGCATCTAAGGATGAGCGTACCATTACGCCCAGCTTACGGTGCGGGTCGGCACCTTTGCGGTCTATAAACTGCACATTTGCCCGCAAAATAAAGTCGCCCTTAATTTTACGCCATAAAAAATGGAAAGCATCAGCATTGGCCCAAATATTGGCTCCTGATGATGTTAAGGTGTATTGCTGGGTTAAAGAATTGTAGGTTGCTGTTCCTTTGGGTTTAACATTACCTACATCATTTTGTCCTTCAAAAATACCTGTTGGTATTTGTGCGCTTGCAATATTATTAAAGAAAATTACAACTAATAGCAACGCAAGCAAGTAAGATAAATTCCTGTTCATAAAATTGACTGTAGTGGTTAAAACAATTGGTTGTCTAAGGTAAAAATTCTATTTATAAATAGGCAATACTTTTTTTAACAGACAGTTATTTAACCATAAAAAAGGGGATCAGTTATGCAACTGGTCCCCTTTTTGTTAAGGCAAAAAGTAGTTTAGCTTTTAGTTTTTTCAACTTTTACAATATGCTTTGTTTTAGTACCGCTGTATTTTTTATGCTTACTAAAAATATTATGCACTTTTTGCGGAATTGTGGTTGTTTTTTTAACCTTGTCTTCCTTTTTTACTACTTGTTGCGCAATTGAAGTTACTGTAATGGCCAATACCATCATCAATGTTGCTGTTGCTTTTTTCATGGGTTTAAATTTTAGTTACCATTGCAACAGTAAATTATGTTTAAATGTTTTAATATTCTGATACCAGCACTTGTTCAACTTCATTATCCTGCAACACTTCTTCTTCCTGTTTTTGAAGCGCACAAACCGGGGCTTTGTAATATTGTTGATAGAATTCGTTTTTTGAATCGTTATAGGATTTTACAGCGCCTATCATACTCATAAATTTGATATAATACCAGGCCGTATCAACTTGAAAGGGCTTAAAACCACTGCGTGCACTTGTTGGGAACAAATGGTGGTTATTGTGCCATTCGCCGGCTACAAGGCCGGGCCATACCTGATTGATAGACATATCATCGCGGTTAAAATCAATACCCTCGCGACGCTTGTCTTCACCTTTGCCATGCCCTTCATAATTAAAGGTACGTACACCTACGGCCCAAAATCCTGCAGCACCAAATAAAGCAAAGGCCAGGCCAATGCCGCCCATTAAATAAAACGCTGTGAACCAAAAACCCCAGCTTAATATTACACTGATAATGGTACGCGTTGGGTTGGCTAAAGTGCCATAAACTTTATATTGCTTGTAGGTATTTACTTTAACGCCGGTATGGCGCATTAGCTTTACACACTTGCCATAATCATTTTCGCTCATATTACGTGCTATTGGCTGATGGTTAACATCTGCCAGGAAACAATATAAAAAGCCGCCTGTGGCGTTATACGGATCGCCGGGCGTGTCAGACAGTGCATGATGCACGTGGTGCGATATGGCATAAATTTCTTCGGGAATAATTTTAAGCGTCAAATTTTGTGTAAAAAACCGCCAGAAATTATTGCTGAATTTATATGCGCCATGCGTACAGTAACGGTGATGCCAAATGGTTCCGTGTGTACCCATAATGATCATGCTGTACACAAACGCGGCTATTAATAATTTGAATGTGAAGTATTTAAAAAAGAAAATAATTAAAAATGGCGCCAGCAAAAGCACCATTATCCAGCTCATAAAAGATAGCCAGTTCTTTTTGTCTTTAAAAATATTTAACCTCGAAAAAAACTCTTTTAAAATTTGTCCCGGACGGGGTTTAGACAGGGCACCACTTTCATCCTTCCATCCATATGAAGGAGGGTGCAACACTTCGCTCAAAAAACTCATTAATCAGGTTTTATATTATGACACTAATATAACAGTTTTATTTCAAGAAAAGTATATTTCAATTCTTTTAAAAAAATTTCCTCTTATAAAAACATGGGCAACTGATAATTTATGATGACACCGCGCAACGCTCATCCGCCAGCAGTTGTTTGCATTGCTCAAAATCCGCAGGAATAGCAATATGCTCAATTTCCTGTTTATAGCCTCGTTTAATTTCCTTGCGACGGCGCGCTTCAATAAAACGGCGTACCTGGTCCTTGTTTTCTAATACCAGCCCCGGTATTAGCACAGGATTGTTTTGCTCATCCTTTGCCACCATGGTAAAATAACTGGTGTTGGTATGTTTTACCACGTTGGTTTTAATATTTTCTGATATCACCCTTATGCCCACCACCAGCGAAGTTTTGCCCACATAATTTACGGAGGCCATAAGCGATACCAACTCGCCCACCTCAACGGGTTGCATAAAATCAACCGTATCAATAGATGCCGTTACGCAATAGTTACCCGCGTGTTTGGCGGCACAAACATAGGCTACCTTATCCATCAGCGATAATAAAATACCGCCATGTATCTTTCCGCCAAAGTTGGAGTATGATGGTATCATTAACTCGGTTATTATAGTTTCAGAAAAACGAACAGGCTTATAGGTTGATTGGTCAGCTGGAGTTGACATAATTGTGATTATTTTGGCAGCAATTTAATTATTAACTTTAAATTGGCGATAAAAAACCTGTTTTGAAAAACATCATCATTATTGCGTTGGTATTTGCAACCAACATTGGCTTTAGCCAGGTTTTGTATAAACGTACCCGTAAAATATCTCCTTACGTAACAGAAAAATATATTTATAGCATTGGTACCGACAGGGAAATTAAGCAGGGATTATACCAGGCACTTTATAAAAAGAAATTTGCCCTTGCAAGCGGCAAATATCAGAACGATAAAAGAGCGGGCCTATGGCATTTTTTTAACAGGAATGGCGAATTGATTGAGAATTTTAATTATGACACCAATACATTACAATATGAAGCGACAGAAGATAGTACCTCAAACTTTCAATACCTGTTTGATTATGAACCTAAAAATACTGACATATTAACCAAACCGATAAAAATCGGGGGCAGATATTTTGGCTATATTCCCTTTTTAAATTGTTTTAAACTCCCTCCTGAGTTATTTGAGGAAAATATCGAACTTGAATTGTTGATTAGCCCTGGGGGTAAACTGGCCTATTTTAAAATTCACCTTATATCTTTATCGGCAGGTGAACAGGTGATAAATGTAAATATTAAACCATTGCCAGAAGAAGACAAAACTTTTATCCCCGCAACATTAAACAAAAACCCAATTTCGTCACGCATTATGGTTAGTTGCCGTATTAACGACGATGGCCATATTGATATGAAGTAAAATGCCCGGCATTACTGCCGGGCGCTGATTTTTTTAGTGATGATGATGACCATCCGGCCCGTGTGCATGGCCGTGTGATAATTCTTCGGGGGTTGCGGGCCTAACATTTAATATTTTACCTTTAAAATGCAATTCCTGGCCGGCCATAGGGTGGTTAAGATCAACAATAACCGAATCTTCGGCAATGGATACTACCACACCCTGAAAATGGTTGCCATTGTTATCCTGCAAGGGTAATACGGCTCCAACTTCGGGCAAATCGGCACCGTTAAACATCTCAATAGGCAGGTTAGCTACGGCACTATCGTCAAATTCGCCATAACCGTCTGCTGCCGATATGCGGAAATCATAGCTATCGCCGGTTGCAAGGGTGCTTAAATTTTCTTCAAATTTGGGCAGCATCTGGCCCACTCCAAATAAAAAGGTTAAAGGTTGTTCTTCTGATGTACTTTCAACCAAAGCTTCTGTACCATCCTGCTGCGGACTATATAGATCATAGGTTAATGACACTACGTGTTGCGGTTCAATTTTCATTATACTTTATTGTTTGTTGCTATTTATATAAGTATTTGCTTATTCAATTTGTTTTAGCGCGTCGGCTACATTAGTAACCGGCAAGCCACAGGTTTTATTTTTGCACACAAAAATTTGTGTAGTGCTGCCAAACCTGTTGAGCAACAAAGGTAAACTTCCTGATTTACCACCCAACATTATTTTATTAGGAATATATTTTTTTTCAATTTCTATACGATATTTTTCAAAATCAGTACCCGTAATGGCTACTTCATTTATGCCTGTAACCTCATCCAATAATAACATGGCCCAATTGGAATACGATGGCGCATACTTAGCCATAGAAGGCAGCACATTACGTAATAACTGCGCGGTTATTTCGGTGTATTCATCGTTATCAAATAACAAACCCAGTTTTTTAAGATTACGCGCCATAGCCGAGTTTGATGCCGGCGTAACACTATCCATAATTTCTGATTTACGGGCTATTAGCTGTTCGTCATCATCAGCCGTATAAAAAAACAGGCCGTTGGCTTTATCGTAATAATGGGCAATAGCTGTATCTGCCAGTTGTTTAGCATGATGCAGCCACTGTTCATCAAAGGTAATCTCATACAATGCTATAAAACCATCAATTACATTGGCATAATCGTCTAAAAAAGCTATATGGTGTTCTGCTTTATATATACGCTTTATACTATTGTTATTCAATAAATTATCGGTAATAAAATTTGCGTTTTTTAAAGCCAGCTGCAGGTAGGTATTGTTGTTAAACGCTCGATAGGCCTCGCATAAACCTTTTAGCATTAGCCCGTTCCATGAGGCCAGTATTTTGTTATCCAGCCCGGGGCGTACACGCTTGCTTCTCACCTCAAAAATTTTAGCTTTTGCTACCGCGATTTTTGTTTGCAGTTCGGTTACCGATAGGCCCAACTGCTCTGCCAACTTCTCATCTGTTTCCTTACGGAAAAACACATTAGTATGTTCCTCCTGCCAGTTACCATCTTCGGTAACATTATAGTAAATGCAAAACAAGCTGGCATGGTCGCCTAAAATATCTTCAATTTCGGTTTTTGTAAATACATAAAACTTCCCCTCCACCCCTTCACTATCTGCATCCAATGCCGAATAAAACCCGCCTTCGGGCGATAACAATTCACGTTCAGTAAAACCAATTGTCTCATTCGCTACCTGTTTATATAATTCTTCCTGGTTCCAGGTATAGGCTTCGGCATACACGCTTATAAGCTGGGCGTTATCATAAAGCATTTTTTCAAAATGCGGCACATGCCAAACGCCATCAACCACATAGCGGGCAAAGCCGCCGCCAATATGGTCATATATACCCCCGTAAGCCATTTTTTTGAGGGTAAGTTTGGCCTGATGGGTAATTACCTCATCCTGCATTAAATGTGCATATCTTATTAAAAACAGCCAGTTATTGGGTACCGGGAATTTTGGCGCGCTACCCAGACCACCTTCTGCCCTGTCAAAGTATTTTTTAAAGTTGTCAATAATCGGCACAAGGGTTTCTTTAGTATATTCCTGGTGCCCGGTTACCATATTTAGCGTTTCATAATTTTGTATGCCCTCGGTTAAGCGTACAGCATATTCTTCAGCTTCATGCGGTTTTGTTTTATAAAAATCGGCCAGGTTAAACAGCAGGCTGGTCCAGTCGTTTTTACGGAAGTACGTGCCCCCGTATATGGGCCGCTGGTCGGGCAGGCAAATACAGTTTAATGGCCAGCCACCGCGGCCACTCATTAACTGCACGGCGCTCATATATATCTGGTCAACATCGGGGCGCTCCTCACGATCAACTTTGATGCATACAAAATACTCGTTCATCACAGCAGCCACGCTTTCGTCTTCAAAACTTTCATGCTCCATTACATGGCACCAATGGCAGGCCGAGTAACCAATGCTCACTAATATCAGCTTATTTTCATCCTTAGCCTTTTGCAAGGCCTCGGTTCCCCAGGGATACCAGTTAACCGGGTTATTGGCGTGTTGCAGCAAATAGGGCGATGTGGAGTTGGAGAGTTTGTTCATAACTGACTGCTAAAATGCAATATTAATGGCACTTTAAGTTAAAGGAATTTGAATTCAATTAGTTTTACCCAGTGGATCAAACCACAACAAACTTTTAACATCGCCGTTTGTATTTATAGCACACATTAATTTTATATTTTATGGAAACTCCTGATTTCACCATTAAAATTAATGGCACAGCCTATACCGTTAAGCAATACTCAGACCTGCCGCCATTATTTGATGTTTCGGCAAAAGAAGCTTACCACCGCATTGGCAAGACAGATGCCGGCCTATGGGTATATGTAGAAAGTGCCTTAATAACAGAAAACATGCCCCTGCAGGAGATAGGCGAAGCTATTGAACAGCACCTGGAAACTGATTAAAATGTATATTAATTACGTTTAATGTTTTTGTTAAATTTTTATACGAATTAATGACAATTGGCATAACAGCACGTCACTTAATTTTATAACTTTGCGGCTCATCACAAATCATGAGCGATCAGATTAAACATGAATGCGGTGTGGCATTTATCCGCTTGTTAAAGCCACTTTCTTTTTATCAGCAAAAGTACGGTACGGCACTGTATGGCTTGAATAAACTTTACCTTTTAATGGAAAAACAACATAACCGGGGCCAGGATGGCGCAGGCGTTGCTACTATTAAATTGGATATTGCTCCGGGCAAAAGGTACATCAGTCGTCACCGGTCTATGGCATCAAACGCCGTTGCTGATATTTTTGAGTACATACAGAAAAAATTTGCCGACATCCAGAAAGAAACCCCCGAAAGGATGGCCGACGCGGAATGGCTGAAAGAAAATGTAAGTTTTGTTGGCGAGGTATTATTAGGGCATTTGCGCTATGGTACACACGGCAAAAACAGCATTGAAAGCTGCCATCCGTTTTTAAGGCAAAACAACTGGATGACACGTAACCTGGTTATTGCGGGTAACTTTAACATGACCAATGTTGATGAGTTGCTGCAGCAATTGTATGACCTGGGTCAGCATCCAAAAGAAAAAGCCGATACGGTTACGGTATTAGAAAAAATGGGGCACTTTATTGATACCGAAGTGCAGGGCCTGTTTGATCAGTATAAACGCGAAGGCCTGGATGATAATGCCAAAATAAGTAACCTGATAGCCAACGATATGGACGTGGCTAAAATTTTACAAAAATCTGCCCGTAACTGGGATGGTGGTTATACCATTGCCGGTATGCTGGGCCACGGCGACGCGTTTATAATGCGCGACCCGGTAGGCATACGCCCTGCTTATTATTATTATAATGATGAGATAGTTGTTGCCGCTTCTGAGCGCCCTGCTATACAAACCGCTTTTAATATCCCTATTGACGAAATCAGAGAGGTAAAACCGGGTCATGCGCTGATAGTGAAAAAGAACGGTAAGATAACCGAAACCATGTTTAGCGAGCCGGTTGAGAAAAAAGCCTGCTCATTTGAACGTATATATTTTTCGCGCGGCAGCGATGCTTCGATATACCGTGAGCGTAAACAGTTGGGCCGTTTGTTGTGCCCGCAGATATTAGAAGCGGTTAATCATGATGTAAAGAATACCGTATTCTCGTATATTCCCAACACTGCCGAAGTTGCTTTTTATGGTATGGTAGAAGGGGTGCATAAATACATTCGCAAGTTTCAGCACGAAGCAATTCTTAATCACGAAGGCAAATACACCAAAGAGGAACTTACCCAACTATTATGGATGGCCCCACGGGTGGAGAAAATAGCCATTAAAGACGTTAAACTGCGCACCTTTATTACACAGGATGCTGACCGTAGCGAAATGGTGGCACACGTATACGATACTACCTACGGCCTCATTAAAAACGGCACCGATACTTTAGTAGTGCTTGATGATTCGATTGTACGGGGTACTACTTTAAAGCAAAGTATATTAAAGATACTGGACAGGCTCGGCCCTACAAAGGTTATCGTAGTTTCGTCGGCGCCGCAAATACGTTATCCGGATTGTTATGGCATTGATATGTCGCGCATGGGCGAGTTTGTGGCTTTTGAGGCGGCTATAAGCTTGTTAAAAGAAGCCGGAAAAGAAAACGTGATACTGGAAACCTACCAAAAATGTGTGGATAGTGCCAAACTGCCTAAAGAGAAAGCGGTAAACTATGTTAAAGCTATTTACGAATCATTTACAGATCAGCAAATATCAGATCGCATAGCACAAATAATTACGCCAAAGGATATTAATTGCAAAGTAGAGGTAATTTACCAAACTCTGGATAACCTGCACAAGGCCTGCCCCGATCATACCGGCGACTGGTATTTTAGCGGCGATTACCCAACTCCGGGTGGTAACAAAGTAGTAAACCGCGCCTTTGTTAACTGGATGGAAGGTAAGAATCAACGGGCGTATATGTAAAGCCCCCCAGCCCCCTAAAGGGGGAGTTTTTGAAACGCATATTGGTGTTAAAGTAAAAATCCCTTGTTTATAAACAAGGGATTTTTACTTTTTATTCAACTATAGTTCCCCCTTTAGGGGGTTAGGGGGCCGGAGGGCTGAATACAAAATGTGTAACCAATCTATCCATCAATATCAGCGAAGCTATAATGAGGGCGATACCTGCCACTTCATTTAAGCGGTGTACCAGTTTAACCGAAATCTTATCGCGCAGCTTATTGGCATAAAATGCCTTAGTGGTATCTAAGCCAAACTGCACAATTAAAATAGTTAAAAACATGATGGCGATTTTTAACGTACGGTTATGTACGCCCTGGTGGTATATGGTACTGGCCGTACCAATAACCGTTATCCAATGAAACAGGATAGTGGGGTTAAATATGCACATTAAAAAGCCCTTTAAAAAATAGCCGGTGCGTTTTAAACCTGTTGGTGCTACATTATTATAGTTAATATCGGCTTTTTTAAACAGGTAATAAATGCCTATGGTAAGTAATATTACGCTGCCTGTAACACCGGCAATGGTTTTGGCATGTTCAGAGATATCAAACAATTGCGAGCCGAACAGGATAGCACCCACAAAAACCACATCGCTGCAAACCACACCAAGGGCCAGGTACACACCTGCATGAAAGCCCCGCTCAATACTGGTTTTAATTAAAGCAAAAAAAACCGGCCCCGTAATAAACGTTAAAATAAGCCCGATCCCAATCCCAGAAATTACCGCTTCAATCATTAAATAGCCCTTAGGTTTCGTTTTGGTATGCGAATATGCAACTTTTATCCTTAAACAAACAACTTTAATATTGTGTGTATATTAATTCTATATTACATAACAACTTATAATAAAAAATCATTTATGTTAGTGTCGTTAAAATTATAAACCTACAGGGTATGCAACAAAATAGCAAATCAAAAAATTATACGGCCGCACTGTTAACGCTGGCAACTATCTGGTTTTTTTGGGGATTTGCAGCCGCGTCGAACGGAGTTTTTATCCCTTTTTGCAAGGCGCATTTTCATCTTACACAGTTCGAGTCGCAATTAATTGATTGTACTTTTTATGGCGGATACTTTATAGGTTCGGGTATTTTGTATTTTATATCGCAAAAAAAGCGGGTTGATATTGTTGACAAGCTGGGCTATAAAAATGCTATTGCGGTGGGCCTGTTAATATCCGCAGCAGGTGCGCTTAGTATGCCGTTAGCATTAAATTCAGGGTCGTTTGGGTTAATATTATCCGCAGGCTTTATTATAGCTCTCGGCTTTTCCCTGCAACAAACAGCAGGCAACCCGTTTGTTATTGCGCTGGGTACGCCCGAAACAGGCGCTAACCGTTTAAATTTTACCGGTGGTGTAAATAACATTGGTGGCATATTGGGGCCGCTAATATTTACCGTAGTATTATTTGGCACGGCTTCAACCGGTATTGATGCAGGGCATATTGAGCTAACCTCAATGAATAGCCTGTATTATATAGTTACAGGTTTATTTGTGGCCTTAGCTTTATTCTTTTACCTGTCAAACCTACCCAAAGTAACCGGCGATGATGTATTAGAAATAAGCACCAAGCCTAATCTGCCTTTGTTTATTATTTTCATCGCCTTTTGCATCGTATTAGCCGTTGACCCAATTACCACTTTAACCGGTATACCCAAACCCTATTTTGTGTATGCAGCGCTGGCAATTATATTATTTACATTAATCGGGTCTTTGTCGGCAGCAAAAAAAGGCAGCGAGGGTTGGGGCGCTATGCAATACCCACAGCTTATTTTAGGCATGATAGCCATATTTACCTATGTAGGTACCGAGGTTACTATACAAAGTAACTTAGGTGCCTTATTAAAAACTCCTGCCTTTGGCAGCTTTAAAGATTCGGACATTGCGCCTTACGTTTCTTTATACTGGGGAAGCTTGATGATAGGCAGATGGGCAGGCGCTATAGGCGCGTTCAATTTATCAAAAACCCTTAAAAGCATATTAACCATTGTTGTTCCTTTTGTTGCTTTTGGCGTAGTGCTGGCCGTAAACTACATTGGCGGCGATGTAAGTCACTTTTTTATATATGCCATATCCATAGTAATATTGATCATTTGCTTTTTTATCGGCCAGCAAAAACCCGTACGCACGCTGGTAATATTTGGCATATTGGGTGTAACCTTTATGTTGATAGGTTTATTTACAAGTGGTATGCTGGCTACATTCGCCTTTATAAGTGGCGGCTTATGCTGTTCTATTATGTGGCCCTCTATTTTCGCGCTGGCCATCACCGGCTTGGGCAAATACACCAGCCAGGGTTCGGCATTTTTAATTATGATGATATTAGGCGGAGCAATTATTCCGCCGGTGCAGGGTATGCTGGCAGATACCAGGGGTATACATCTATCCTATATAGTGCCTTTACTGGGCTTTGCCTACCTGGCATTTTTTGCCTGGAAAGTAAGTATTGAATTACGTAAACAGGGTATTGATTTGGATCATGTTGATGGTCATTGAGTCATTGGGTCATTTTTATAGACAATAAATTATGAGTAATAGAATTGAGGATTTGGAAGTGCATACTTTAGCTGAAGATTTTTCAAATAAGATATGGGACATCGTAATGGGTTGGGACCACTTCGCAAAAGATACTGTTGGTAAACAAATAATGCGCTCTGCCTACTCGATAGGTGCAAATATTGCTGAAGGATTCGGCCGATATCATTATAAAGAGAACAAAAATTTCTGCTATTTTAGTCGTGGTTCAATAATTGAAACGAAAAGCTTTTTAAAAAAGTCAAATACAAGAAAGCTGATTGATAATGATACCTACCAGGTATTATTACAACAGTTAGAAACAATCCACTTAAAACTTAATGTTTACATCAAATTCATTGGCAATGTCAAATAAAAAATGACTTAGTGACCCAATGACCCAATGATAAAAAAATGAGACCATCTTTCGATAGTATTTTCATGAACCTGGCTACCGACCTGGCGCAGCGTTCGCATTGTGTTAAGGCGCATGTAGGCGCGGTTTTAACTAAGGATACCCGTATCATATCCATAGGCTATAACGGGCCGCCAAAAGGCACGCATAACTGCGACGAGGAATGGCCGGGCGTGGGCTGCGCCCGCGACTCGAAAGGAAGTTGTTCTTTAGCCTTACACGCCGAAGAGAATGCCATACTTTACGGAGTTAAAAACGGTGCCAACTTACAAGGCGCAACTTTATACACCACATTATCACCCTGTATTGCATGTTCAAGGCTAATATTTTCGGCAGGGATAACCCGGGTATTTTTTAAACACTCATACGCTGAGTATAAAGGTATCCCAAGTGATGAAGGAGTTGATTTTTTAAACAAATTTGGAGTGGTTACAACCAAGTTGGTGGAGGAAGTGGAAGCTTAGTGGTGTGCACTCACCCGATCTGCGCTTCACTTGTCGGCGTGAGTTAAAACGTGCAGTACAAAAAGGCAGTAAGCTTTTTGTTTTTAATCATTCTAAATTTCCGTTTTATAAGTATTGTAACGTTTCAGTTACCGGTTTCATGCTGTAAATGAAATGATAAACAATAAATTTGAGTAATTAACTTAAATTATAAATCGATTATGGCTACTTACAAAATCTCTGTAAACAACAGGCTATTAACTGTTGATGCAGACGCCGATACACCACTGCTGTGGGTATTACGCGATCATTTGAATTTAGTGGGCACAAAATTTGGTTGCGGCATTGCACAATGTGGCGCCTGCACCGTGCACATTAATGGTACCGCAACCCGGTCATGCCAGTTCCCGATTGCCGCTGTTGGTAACTACAAGGTTACTACTATTGAAGGTTTAAGCCCAACGGGCACCCACCCTTTGCAGCTGGCGTGGGAAGAGGTAGATGTACCTCAATGCGGTTATTGCCAGGCCGGCCAGATAATGGCTGCTGCTGCTTTATTAAAAAAGATACCCCACCCTACGGATGCGGATATTGATGCTAACATGACTAATATTTGTCGCTGCGGTACGCATGTACGCATACGCAAAGCCATTCATTTGGCAGCACAGGAAGGAGGAGCCAAAAAATGAGCAATTCAACAGTTTCAAGGCGCCACTTTATAAAGGTAACTTCAGTTGCCGGTGGCGGGATAATGATAGGGTTTAATTTATTGGCTGATGGAATAGCAGTCGCCGATACTCCGGGGGTATTTAACCCTAATGCTTATGTATCTATAGATTCAAAGGGATTGGTTACTCTCATGTCGCCAAACCCCGAGATTGGCCAGGGTGTAAAAACAGCCTTACCCATGATTTTAGCGGAAGAGCTGGAAGTAAAATGGGATAAGGTTGAAGTAGAAATGGCTCCGCTGGAGACCAAATACGGCAACCAGATGGCTGGCGGAAGTAGTTCGGTAAGAACACGGTACATGCCTATACGCCAGGCCGGCGCTACTGCCCGCCAAATGCTGACAACTGCAGCGGCCCAAACCTGGGGTGCAAATGAGGCGGATTGCTATGCAGAGAACGCCTTTGTGATACATAAACCTACCGGTAAAAAACTAAGTTATGGCGAACTGGCAGCAAAAGCTGCTACCCTACCCGTACCAACCGACGTTAAATTAAAGGATCCTAAAGACTTTAAAATAATAGGTACAAGTGTACCTAACATCGATAATAAAAAAATTGTAACAGGCCAGCCGTTATTTGGTATTGATACCCGCCGCGATGGTATGCTATTTGCCGCGGTTGCAAAAGCCCCGGCATTTGGTAAAACATTAAAATCATTTGATGATACCGAAGCACGCAAAGTAACCGGGGTTAAAAATGTGGTGGCTGTACCTTCAAGAAATTTAGTGGCCGTTTTAGCTACATCCACCTGGGCCGCCAAAAAAGGAAAGGCAGCTTTAAAAGTTGAATGGGAAGATAAAACTCCGTTAGAAAGTACAACTGACCATTTTGCTTCATTTGCCGAATTATTGAGCAAAACAACCGACAGACCCTCAAGAAATGACGGCGATGTTGAAGCTGCATTAGCAAAAGGAAAAGTTATTGAAGCAACCTATGAATTGCCTGCCCTATCGCATGCCAATATGGAGCCGCTTAACTTTTTCGCGGATGTTAGGGACGGTAAAGTAGATCTTTATGGGCCTACGCAGATTCCTTCAAGGTTAAGAAACGATGTAGCGAATAACCTAAAAGTTCCTCAGGATATCATAGTACTGAAAATGCCACGTCAGGGAGGTGGTTTCGGGCGTAAACTCCAATCAGATAATGGTGTTGATGCGGCAATGATATCTCAAGCCGCAAAGGTACCTGTACAAATGCTTTGGGCGCGCGAGGATGATATGCAAAATGATTTTTACCGCCCGTCATATATGTATAAATACCGCGCTACCATTGGCCCTGATAATACCATTGCTGCCTGGCATTTAAATGCTGCAGTATTAGCTGACCGTGGTGCATCAATACCCTCAGGTTTTCCAGCAGCCTCTATTCCAAATTTTAGGGTCGACAACCATACCTTGCCAAGTAATATACAAACCGGGCCATGGCGCGCACCTACCAGTAACGCGGTGTGTTTTGCTGATGAATCATTTATGGACGAACTGGCCCACGAAATGAAGAAGGACCCTATCGCTTTACGTTTGGAGCTGCTGGATAAATACAAAAACAATCCAACCGGCAAAGCCAATTACGATGTAGACAAATTTAAAAGCGTTGTCGACCTGGTATCCCAAATGAGTAACTGGGGCAAAAACAAAAAGCCTAATACTTATTATGGTTTTGCCATGCATTACTCATTTGCTACCTATGCAGCACATGTGGTGGAGCTGACCAAATCACCAAAAGGCGACTTACGGGTTACCAAAGTATATTGCGCGGTTAATTGTGGTCGTGTGATTAATAAAAGCGGTGCCGAATCGCAGGTGCAGGGCGCTATAGTTGATGGTTTGAGCCACGCTATGTTTAGCAAGGTAACCTTTAACAAAGGCACGGTGGAGCAAACCAACTTCCACACCTACAAATTTTTACGCATGAAACATGCGCCTTTAGATGTGGTTGTAAAGTTTGTACCATCAGAAGATGCACCAACAGGTTTAGGTGAACCAGGTTTACCGCCGATAGCACCTGCTGTGGGCAATGCAATTTTTGCTGCGACCGGTAAGCGTTATCGTAAACTACCATTTGAGTTAGGCAACGCGTAATCATA
>NZ_JBDTJZ010000107.1:0-15169 GCF_039935595.1 Mucilaginibacter sp.
GATCTTTTTGGCTTTCCAGTGCTTAACACCTTCTTTAACCTTGAGGAACTGAACACGGCCAACCATTTCGTTTATATTACGGAAGCCTAACTCGGCCATGATCTCGCGCATCTCTTCTGCCAAAAAGCGGAACAGGTTAACAATATGATCCGGCTGACCGGTAAACAACTTTCTTAATTCAGCATCCTGGGTGGCAACACCTACAGGGCAGGTATTTAAATGGCATTTACGCATCATGATACAACCACCGGCTACTAATGCCGCGGTTGCAACCCCCCACTCCTCTGCACCCATCAGGGCTGCAATAGCCAGGTCACGACCTGTTTTTAACTGCCCATCTGTTTGTAATACTACACGGCTGCGCAGTTTGTTGCGTACCAGGGTTTGATGAGCTTCGGCCAGGCCAAGCTCCCATGGTAAACCCGCGTGTTTAACCGAGCTTATTGGCGATGCACCTGTACCGCCATCATAACCGGCAATTAAAATTACATCGGCGTGGGCTTTGGCCACACCTGCGGCTATAGTACCTACGCCTGATTTTGATACCAGCTTCACATTGATACGTGCAGCGCGGTTAGCATTTTTAAGGTCGAATATAAGCTGTGCTAAATCTTCAATTGAATAAATATCGTGGTGCGGTGGTGGCGATATTAAACCTACACCCGGTGTTGAGTGGCGCGTTCTGGCTATCCAGTCATCTACTTTATGGCCCGGCAATTGTCCGCCCTCGCCCGGTTTTGCACCCTGTGCCATTTTTATCTGTAATTCGTCGGCGTTGGTCAGGTAGTTTGAAGTAACCCCAAAGCGTCCTGACGCCACCTGCTTAATAGCTGAGCGCATGGAATCGCCGCTGGCCATTAACTCATACCGCATCTCGTCTTCACCACCCTCGCCGGTATTGCTTTTACCGCCTATGCGGTTCATGGCAATAGCCATTGTGCTGTGTGCCTCATGAGATATTGATCCGAATGACATGGCACCGGTAGCAAAACGTTTCATAATGCTTTCTGCCGGTTCAACCTCGTCTATTGATATCGCTTCGCGATGATGGGCAAAATCAAGCAATCCCCTAATGGTAAAATGCTTTTCGGTTTGCTCATTAATAGCCTTAGCATAGTTTTTATATACTTCGTAGCTGTTGCTGCGTGTAGCATGTTGTAATAAGTGTACGGTAGTCGGGTTAAATAAGTGTTCTTCGCCGCGGCGTTTCCATTGGTAAATACCACCTTCGGGCAATAAACGACTTTCAGTTTTACCACTGCCAAAACCAATACGGTGTTTACACAGCGATTCGCGGGCAATTTCGTCCAAGCCTAAACCGCCTATACGGGTAACTGCACCGCAGAAGTATTTATTTACTACCTCTTTATTTAAACCCAATATTTCAAACACCTGCGATCCGTGGTATGACTGCAAGGTTGATATTCCCATTTTTGAGAATATTTTTAACAAGCCATCATTAATAGATTTTACGTAATTTTTTAACAGGTATTTAGTATCTAACGACGTATCTAAAGCGCCGCTTTCTTTCAAATTTTCAATAGTGGCTTGTGCCAGGTATGGGTTAATAGCAGTAGCGCCGAAGGCCAATAAACAAGCAAAATGGTGTACTTCCCATACATCGCCGGTTTCAACCACAATACCCACAGCGCCACGCAACCCTTTTTTTATCAGGTGGTGATGTACGGCAGATACCGCTAATAATGATGGTATTGGCGCGTGCTCTGAATCCACTGCTCGGTCTGATAATATCAATACCTCAAAACCATCAGCAACCGCATCTTCTGCATAACGGCAAACACGCTCAATACCTTTTTGCAATGAACCCGGAAGTCCGTCGGCATTAAAATATGTTTGCAAAGTTTTTGCATGGAACATGCCGGTATCAATACTCCTCAGTTTTTCTAACTGATGATTTTTTAATATCGGGTGCTTGAGCGTTACACAATGGCAATGCATTTTATCTTCATCCAGTAAATTGCCATTATTACCTATAAAGGTAGCCAAACTCATTACCAAACGTTCGCGTATAGGGTCTATAGGCGGGTTGGTTACCTGCGCAAAAAACTGCTTAAAGTAACTTGATAAATGCTGTGGCTTATCTGATAGGATTGCCAAAGGCACATCAGTACCCATTGAGCCTACAGGCTCCTTACCATCTAAAGCCATTGGCTTGATAATGGTATCAATATCCTCGCGGCTGTAACCAAATACCTGCTGGTAACGGAAAACAGAATCGGCGCTTAAATTGGCAAAGGCCAGGCGCGGTTCGCTAAGGTCTTCTAATTTTATTTTATAATTCTCCAACCAGCGGTCATAAGGCTGGCGTGAGGCTATTTGTTGTTTAATTTCTTCATCAGTAATGACCTTACCGTGTTCGGTATCAATCAATAACATTTTACCGGGTTGTAAACGACCTTTGCGTAAAACTGTTTTTTCGTCAATTTTTAACACACCGGTTTCTGACGCAGCTATTACACGGCCATCATCAGTAATGGTATAACGCAGAGGACGCAAACCATTACGGTCAAGCACAGCACCTACCAGTTTACCATCAGTAAAGCTTATAGCAGCCGGGCCATCCCAGGGCTCCATTAGCGTAGCATGAAACTCGTAAAATGCCTTTTTAATCGGATCCATTTGTTCGTTGCCGTCCCATGCTTCAGGTATCAACATCATCATTACATGTGGTAATGAGCGGCCCGTAAATTGTAATATCTCTATAACATTATCCAAACAGGCCGAATCTGATTGGTTATTATCAACCACCGGCAGCAACATTTCCATTTCTTCGTTAGTAAAATACGAAGAAGCGTATGATTTTAAACCCGAATAGAACCAGTTTAAGTTACCTGTAAGTGTATTGATCTCACCATTATGCGCTATCATACGGAAAGGCTGCGCCAGTTTCCATGACGGAAAGGTATTGGTTGAGAAACGTGAGTGTATCACCGCCAAACCTGACGCTATACGTGGATCGGTCAAGTCAGGATAATATTGCCTTAACTGGTAAGTAGTTAGCTGGCCCTTATAAATTATAGTTTTACAAGACAGTGAAGGGAAGTAAAAATGCTGTCTGGCAGCGGGCATACTTTCAGTTACCGTTTTGTTAATATATCTTCTTAATACGTAAAGTTTACGTTCAAAATCGTCGGCATTGGTTATTGAATGCGGCCTGGCAATAAATAACTGCTCAATATCAGGCTCAGCGCTACGGGCGGTTTCGCCTATAACTGATGAGTTAACCACTAATTTACGATAACCTAATTTATGCAACCCCAGTTTTTCAATTGCAGCATCAATAGTAGTACGGCAGGCTTTTTTAACGCCTGATTCTTTTGGAAAAAATATCATCCCCACACCATACTCGCCCGGCTCAGGTAAACTGATCTCCAGGTCAGAGCATTCTTCCATAAAAAATTCATGGGGCAACTGTATCAGTATACCTGCACCATCACCCGAGTCAGGGTCGCAGCCACAGGCACCGCGATGCTCCATGTTCTCTAACATGGTTAAGGCATCATCAATTATTTGGTGTGACTTATGGCCGTTAATATTGGTTATAAATCCTGTTCCGCACGAGTCGTGTTCAAATTCTGGCCTGTACAGACCTTGGTCGCTTTCAGTTTGATCCATCTTTAAAATAAACCTTTATAATATAATATGGTGTAACTACGAAATTACAGATTATGAGAGGCAATTTAAAATATTCTTAAACTTTTTAAGATATCTTAAATAACATCATATTTTTATGCTTGCAAATTATTAAATTGTTAACAAATCTGTCAATGTATTACAATATAGTAAAATTGACTTTCCTTTCGCGGCACCCTTTTTTGTTAATAATCAGGTTATAAACCTTACCTAAATTAGTAAAATAATGTGAAAAATACTAATAACCATACTTTTTTTATGTTTTTAATACGTTTGGCAAAACAAATGAGAGGTGCGAGGATTTATTACCTTTGCAAAAAATTTATACTATTAACATTGAAAAATAAAGCTGTTTTTTTAGACCGTGACGGGGTACTTAACCATGAATTAGGTGATTACGTTTGCCGGTTAGAGGATTTTCATATACTGGACAATTTCGAGGCGTTAAAAACCCTGCAGAATAAGGGCTACCTGCTAATTGTGGCTACTAACCAGGGCGCGCTGGCCAAAGGTTGGGTTAAAGAAGATGAGCTGGCCAAAATGCACCAAAAATTAAAAGAAACTTATCATAACCACGGTGTTGAATTCACGGATATATTTTATTGCCCGCACCATCCCGATTTTACAGGTGAGTGTGATTGCCGAAAACCCAAACCGGGGTTGCTGCTTCAAGGTATCGAAAAATATAATATCGACCCTGCCCTATCCTATTTTATTGGCGACAGGGAGCGCGACGTTGAAGCAGGCACTGCCGCCGGTGTAACAGGTATTTTAATAGATAGCGATCAGCCGATTAGCAGTATACTGGATTTAATTAAGTAACACATGGATCTATCCAATTACCTAAAAAAGTATGATACCCTGGTTTTTTCGGCGATTGGCTTTTACCTCATCTATCTTTATACCAGATATAGCGGTATTGGCATCTCGCCCGACTCCATTATGTATACCAGCGCCGCCCGTAGCTTTAGCGGTCATGGTACGTTAACCACCTTCAATAATTCGCCTATTGTTGACTTCCCGGTATTTTATCCCTTGTTTTTAGGGGTAATAACCTTTATCACCCGCATTGACCCAATTGTTGCCGCCCCCATTTTAAATGGGTTGTTATTTGCAACCGTTATTTATTTATGTGGCTGGCTGATGCAACGATTTAATAATGCCAACTATGTTTATAAATGGTTAATGTTAATTGCCATTGTATTGAGCCCCTCATTATTACAGATATATACCTACTTATGGTCAGAGACCTTGTTTATTTTGTTATCTCTGGTGTTTATTATTGCTTACAAGCGGTACCTGGTAAAACATAATACCACTACCCTGCTAATAGTTGCGTTTATTGCCGCATTAAGTACTATAACCCGTTATGCCGGTGTAACTATAATTGGTACAGGTGGATTGCTTTTACTATTAGACAGAAACCTTATCCTCAAAAAAAAGATCATACATATAATAATATATAGTGTAACAGCGGTTTCTTTACTGGTCTTAAATCTTTTACGCAACGCGTTGCTTGCCAAAACAATAACCGGTCCGCGTGAACCCTCAATAACATCATTCAGCAAAAATGTTTACTATTTAGGCACCGTATTATGCGATTGGTTAAATATATCCGAAGATCATTATTACCTGGCAATGCCGCTGGCAATTATCATATTAGCCGGCATTACCGGCTTGTTTATATATCATAATCTTACACGCAAAACAGATAGCTACGAACATATAATACTTACGTTTACAGTATTGTATGCCTTTTTCATGGTCATATCTGCTACGTTCTCAAGATTTCAGCAATTAGATACACGATTATTGGCGCCTTTATTTATTCCGCTATTATGGAGTTGCACCTGGTGGTGTAATAAAGCCATTAAAAAGCTGCGTTTTAATAAATTTAAAAGTGTTGCGGCTTGGTCGGCATTTGCTTTACTACTGCTGATATTCTCTTACAACCAACTTTATGCAGATATTGACAGGTATGATAGCGAGTCGGATTATGGAGTCCCCGGCTATACCGATGACACCTGGAATAAATCGCCATTTGTTAACTTTTTAAAATACAACACCAACATTTATAAACCCGGTGTGCCCATATATTCTAACGCTTACGAAGCTGTTTACTTTGCATCAGGTGTACAAGCCAAATTACTACCTCATCAGTTCTTCACGAATAAAATAGCTAAATTTTATGCGGTTAAGCATTATTATCTGGTTTGGTTTAATAACTACACAAACCCGGAACTGATAGACCTTAAAGATATTTTAAAGCGGCAAAAGTTAGTTAAACTATATGAGTTTAAAGATGGGGCGGTATATGAATATTGACCAAGATTAAAGGATTGCAGGATTTAATTGATATAATATACAAATTGACTGTCATCCTGCCATCCTTTAAATCCTAATAATCATAGTTATATTTTGTTTTTGCCAATTACTCACTATATTTGCACCATATTATACTTATCCATCTATTAGCTATATAAAAAAATGGGAAGCTTTAAACTACATCATCTTCATCTCAACCATCACCACCATGTGGTGATAGGATAATGTATGTTTCTACGCGAAATAACAACACCTGTTTATACTTTTTTTATAGTTCCTTAAATCAAATTTGTGAAAACACTTAAAATAGCTATCCAGAAATCTGGCAGGCTCAACGAAAAATCTGTTGAATTACTTAAAAATTGCGGCTTAAATTTTGAAAATTACAAAAGCTCGCTTATCTCGCCGGTTTCTAACTTCCCGCTGGAAATTCTTTTTCTGCGTGATGACGATATACCCGAATATGTACAGGACGGCATTGCCGACCTGGGTATTGTAGGCGAAAACGTTATTGAAGAAACCGAAGTTGAGGTAAGCTACCTGCAACGCTTAGGTTTTGGCAAATGCTCGTTAAAAATAGCTGTGCCCAACAATAATTCCATTAAAACATTAGCCGACCTAAACGGAAAAGCTATTGCCACCACCTACCCGGTTATACTGGGTAAGTTTTTGAAGAAAGAAAAAATACATGCTGATATCCGCACCATTTCCGGATCGGTAGAGATCTCTCCGGGACTTGGCTTAAGCGATGCTATTTGCGATTTGGTTTCAACAGGTGGTACGCTTAAAAGCAACGGTTTGGTACCATTTGCAGATGTTATGTCATCAGAAGCGATATTGATCAGCTCAAAAAATACCGAATATGATGATCTGGTGCAGGAATTGATACAACGTATTCAATCGGTATTACGCGCCAAAGAAACTAAATACGTGGTATTAAATGTACCTAAAGATAATCTTACCGATGTATTGGCTTTATTACCGGGTGTTAAAAGTCCGTCGGTACTGCCATTGGCCGAAGAAGGCTGGGTAGCCGTACACACCGTAATACCCGAGCGCGATTTTTGGGACAGGATAAGCCAGCTTAAGCAAGCCGGCGCACAAGGCATTGTAGTAATGCCTATTGAAAAGATAATACTATAGTGAGCAGTTTGCAGTGGTCAGTTTGCAGTTATTAAACTTGCTTATTGCCAACTGCAAACTAAAAACTGCCAACTAATGAAAATATTTAATTATTCAGACTTAAGTAAAAACGATATCATCAAGCTGGTGCAGCGCAATGTTGACCCGGCTAATGAGATACGCGCTATTGTGGAGGAGGTTTTAGCCACCGTACAGCAAAATGGCGACAAGGCTTTGTATGATTATGCCAATAAGTTTGATAAGGTTGTTTTGGATAAGCTTTACTTGGATAAGGCTGAACTAACCGAAATAGCTTCAACCGTTTTACCGGAGCAAAAAGCCGCGCTGGATATTGCCTATCAAAACATCTATAAGTTTCACCAAACGCAGTTAAAAGCCGAGGACAAGGTAGAAACCATGCCCGGTGTAACCTGCTGGCGCGAAGTTAGGCCCATTGAAAAAGTTGGCTTGTATATTCCCGGCGGAACGGCAGTTTTGCCAAGTACCTTTTTAATGCTGGGCATACCTGCAAAAATTGCGGGCTGCCATGATGTTGTGGTATGCTCGCCCCCGCAAAAAAATGGTAAGGTAAATGCCTTTATTGCTTACGTGGCTTTGGCTTTGGGAATTGATAAAATATTTTTAGTTGGCGGTTCGCAGGCAATAGCGGCTATGGCCTACGGTACAGAAAGTATTACTAAGGTTGATAAGATATTTGGCCCCGGCAACCAGTTTGTTACCAAGGCCAAAACCATCATACAATCAACCACCACCACAGCTATTGATATGCCTGCGGGGCCATCAGAAGTTTTGGTTATTGCAGATGATACCGCAAAGGCTGAATATGTGGCTGCCGACCTTTTAGCACAAGCCGAACACGGCATTGACAGCCAAAGTATACTGGTTACCACATCAGCAAAAATGGCTGAGGATGTATTGGCAGAAATTGAAAAACAAACCGCTGTATTACCACGTGCCGAGATAGTTAGGCAAGCGCTGTATAACTCGTACATCGTGATAACAAATACGCTGGATGAGGCAATGCAGTTTAGTAACCAATACGCACCTGAACACTTAATACTGGCTACTGAAAACTGGCAACAGCTAACTGATAAGATCATCAATGCAGGCTCAGTATTCCTGGGCAATTTAACACCGGAGAGTGTGGGCGATTATGCATCGGGCACTAACCATACGTTGCCAACAAGCTCGTATTCAAGGGCCTATTCGGGTGTATCGGTTGATTCGTTTGTTAAAAAAATCACCTTTCAACATCTATCGCCGGAAGGCGTAAAAAATATTGGCCCATCGGTTGAGATATTGGCCGAGTTGGAAGGCTTACACGCGCATAAAAACGCGGTGAGTGTGAGAATGAGTCCCCTAAAGGGGGAGTAATTACCCTAAAGTGAATACAATGAGTGAAGATATAAACAAACAATATTATAGCGGCCCCGATGGTAACTCCCCCTTTAGGGGGTTAGGGGGGCTCCTGCGTGAAAACATCAAAAACCTAACCCCCTATTCGTCCGCGCGTGATGAGTACCAGGGCGAGGCCTCTGTGTTTTTAGATGCCAACGAAAACGCGTTCGGCTCACCTCTTGAACAACAATACAACCGTTACCCCGATCCCCTTCAATACAACGTTAAAAAACGTTTAAGCGAAATTAAGGGCGTACCCATACGCAATATATTTTTAGGTAATGGCAGCGATGAAGCTATTGATATCCTTTTCAGAAGCTTTTGCAACCCCGGCATTGATAATGTGATACTGGTGCCTCCCACCTATGGCATGTACCAGGTATCGGCAAATATTAATGATATTGAAGCCCGCAAAGTACTGCTTACCGAAGATTTCCAGCTGGATATGGAAGGTATAGCCGAAGCAATAGATAAAAATACCAAACTGATATTTATTTGCTCGCCCAACAACCCTACCGGCAACTCTATAAACCGGGATGATGTGGAAACATTATTAGCCAACTTTAATGGCATTGTAGTGGTTGATGAAGCTTATATCAATTTTAGTCGGCAAAAAACCTTTATACAGGAGTTGACAGAATATGCTAACCTGGTGGTACTACAAACCTTATCAAAAGCATGGGGATTGGCCGGGTTACGTGTGGGTATGGCTTTTGCCAGCGAAGAGATAATTGAGGTAATGAATAAGGTAAAGCCACCTTATAATATGAACGAAGCCTCGCAACAACTGGCGCTGCAGGCTCTGCAAAATGTGGACCAGGTTAACGCCTGGATTAAGGAAACATTAACCCAGCGTGATCAATTGGTACTTAACCTTAAAAAGTTTGATTTTGTGGTTGATATTTATCCGTCGGATGCTAATTTTATATTGGTAAAAACAACAGATGCTAAAGGAATTTATAATTTTTTAGTAGAAAAGGGTATCATTGTACGCGATCGTTCGAAAGTTGAGCTTTGCGAAGGCAGCCTGCGCATAACGGTTGGCACACCTGATGAAAATGAAATATTGATAAACACTTTACAAAATTTCAAATGAGCAATCTGCAAAAAATACTCTTTGTTGACCGCGACGGCACCATGATAATGGAGCCGGTTGATGAACAGATAGACTCGTTTGAAAAACTGGAGTTTTATCCGGGCGCACTGCAATATCTGCCTAAAATAGCTAAAGAACTGGATTATGAATTGGTAATGGTTACCAATCAGGACGGCCTCGGCACAGTATCATATCCTGAAGATACCTTTTGGCCGGTACATAACTTTATTTTAAAGACTTTTGAAAATGAAGGGGTAAAATTCTCAGCGGTTTATATTGACAAGACCTGGCCCAAAGACAACGCCCCTACCCGCAAACCGGGCACGGTGTTACTAACCCAATATTTCGATACCACTAAATACGATCTTAAAAATTCGTTTACCATAGGCGACCGTCGTAACGACGTTTTACTGGGTAAAAATTTAGGAGCTAAAGCTATTTGGTTAAATAATCATTCCAATTTGGGCGGAAACGAAGCCGTAAATAATGATGATATAAAAGATACGGTAGCGCTTGAAACGACGGATTGGGAAAAGATATACGAGTTTTTAAAACTGGGCGAACGTGTGGTTGAGCATAGGCGTACTACCAAAGAAACAGATATTTATATTAAAATAAACCTGGACGGCAAAGGCGAGTCAAAGGTATCAACCGGGCTGCACTTTTTTGATCACATGCTGGATCAGATTGCGCGCCACGGAAGTATTGACCTGGAAGTTATTGCCAAAGGCGACCTGCATATTGATGAGCACCATACCATCGAGGACACAGGTATTGCCTTAGGCGAAGTGTTTGCTACTGCGTTGGGGAATAAAAAAGGAATTGAACGTTACGGTTTTTGCCTGCCTATGGATGATTGCCTGGCACAGGTGGCTATTGATTTTGGCGGCCGCAACTGGATAGTTTGGGATGCCGAATTTAAGCGCGAAAAGATTGGCGAAATGCCTACAGAAATGTTTTACCATTTCTTCAAATCATTCAGCGACGCGGCAAAATGCAATTTAAACATCAAAGCCGAAGGCCAAAATGAGCATCATAAAATTGAAGCGATATTTAAAGCCTTTGCCAAAGCCATTAAAATGGCCGTAAGGCGCGATGTAAATAATATGGTTTTACCATCGACTAAAGGATTGTTATAGTTTGCAGTTATTAGTGGGCAGTTTGCAGTATTTTGCAATTACCCACTGCTAACTGCAAACTCAAAACTGCAAACTAAATGATTGGGATAATAAGATACGGTGCAGGGAACATCTTCTCATTAACGGCTGCTTTAGAGCGGCTGGGCATTGCCTATGGAATGGTAAATAGTGAGGAAGACCTGGAACAGTACGACCGTTATATTATTCCGGGCGTTGGTCATGCAGGTGCTGCCATGCACAAACTGGAGCAAACCGGCCTGGTACCCAAAATAAAGGCACTTAAAAAACCTACATTGGGTATTTGTGTGGGGATGCAATTGCTCACCGCTTATTCAGAAGAAGGCGATTCAACCCTGTTAAACATTTTCCCTATTAAGACTTTAAAATTTACTAGCGATGCCAACCACAAGGTACCGCATACCGGGTGGAACCAGGTTTTTACAGAGAAAGATAACCCGCTTTTTAAAAATATTCCGGCGGGTTCACATTTTTACTTTGTACATTCATACTTTATTGAATATAATAACGCATATACTTTGTCGTCAACAAATTATAATATTAAGTTTTCGGCATCAATTTGGCGGGATAACTTTTACGGCGTACAGTTTCATCCTGAGAAATCGGGCGTGTACGGCGAACAACTATTAACAAATTTCTCAAAATTGTAAAAACATGTATATAATACCGGCTATTGATATATTGGATAAGAAAGTGGTTCGCTTACGCGAGGGTGATTATAACCAGGTAACTACTTACGACGTTTCTTTGGAAGAAATGATAGAAAAGTACCAGTCAAACGGTACCAACTTTATCCACGTAATTGACCTTAACGGGGCTAAAAACGATTTTTCGAACCAGCAATACCTGTTTGATGTGATCCGAAAAACTGAAATGAAAGTACAGTATGGCGGTGGCATACGCAGTATCGATAAGGTTAAAGAACTGATAGATTCAGGCATTCATCGCGTAATTGTCGGCACACAAGCCATTACTAACCCTATGTTTTTAGATGAGCTGAGCAGGTCCATTTGCGGTCGTGAAAGATGTTCAGATAATGTAGTTATAGCTATTGACGTGTTGGACGAAGTAATTAAATACTCGGGCTGGATGGAAAGCTCGCCAATTAAACTGATGGACTATGTTGATAAATGTTTGGCTTTAGGGTTCTTCCGTTTTTTATGTACCGATATTAACAAAGATGGTAAACTGGGCGGCGCGGGTGTTGAACTTTACGAAAAACTATTGGATCATTCGCCATTTATAAAACTGATCGCATCCGGCGGTGTAAGCTCAATGAAAGATATTGAAGAACTAAGTAATTACAAGATAGAATCATGCGTGGTAGGCAAAGCTATTTATGAAGGTCATATTACTGTCGAAGAAATACAAAACTGGAATTTGGAGAGTTTAATGTCAATTTAAGCCCCCTAACCCCCTAAAGGGGGAACCATAGCTGATGAAAAAGCAAATGTTTTTAGGTGCCGATCGTTTGATCTTCCAAAATGCAGAAGCTTTACGATATAAAATGACCGATGCTGAGGTAATATTATGGCATTATCTAAAAAACAATCAATTAGGCGAAAAATTTAGAAGGCAACATCCACTAAGTATTTATATTGCTGACTTTTATTGTCATAAACATAAATTAGTTATTGAGTTGGATGGAAGTATTCATAACCTTCCAGAGGTTGCATCAAACGATATACGAAGACAAAAAAGCTTAGAGGCCGATGGCATAAAGTTTTTGCGTTTTAAAAATGAACAAATACTTAATCAATTAGAAACAGTTTTGAGTATAATAAAAAACGAAATAAGCTCTTCGCAAAGCACCCCCTTCAGGGGGCGGGGGGGGCTCTCAAAGCGCATAATCCCCTGTTTAGACGTTAAAGACGGACGCACTGTAAAAGGTGTGAACTTTGTTGACCTGCGCGATGCCGGCGACCCGGTTGAGCTGGCCTGGAACTACTCTAACCAGGGCGCGGATGAATTGGTATTTTTAGATATTACCGCTACGCACGAGCGTCGTAAAACCATGGTTGAGCTGGTTAAAGCGGTAGCCCGGCAAATAAATATACCTTTTACCATTGGTGGTGGTATTAACGAAATTGCAGATGCCGACGCGTTATTAAATGCCGGGGCCGATAAAATATCCATTAACTCTGCCGCTGTTCGTAACCCGGCTTTAATTGATGAACTGGCTAAAGCCTTTGGAGTACAGTTTGTAATAGTGGCAGTTGATACCCGTTTAAATGCCGGTAAAAATATTGTACACTTAAATGGTGGTCGCATACCTACTGAAAAGGAAACATTAAGCTGGATACTGGAAGCCGAAAGTCGTGGCGCCGGCGAGATATTATTAACCTCTATGGATCACGATGGCACCAAAGCAGGTTTTGATAACAGGTTACTTAAACAAGTAAATGATGCGGTAAACATCCCGGTAATAGCCTCAGGTGGTGCCGGTTCGGTACAGCATTTTGTGGATGTATTTGAAAAAACCAACGTAGATGCGGCTTTGGCAGCATCTGTATTTCATTACGGCGAAATATTAATACCTGATTTAAAAGCGATTTTAAAAAGCAGGGATATAGAAGTAAGAATATAATTAAACCCATTTGTCATTTCGACGAGGAACGAGGAGAAATCTATACACAAGCAGGTCGCACACCTTTCAATTTATAGATTTCTCACTCACGTTCGAAATGACATTAACGAATAGAACATGAATATCGATTTCAACAAAACAGACGGACTTGTGCCGGTAGTTATACAGGACGAGCAAACGCTTGAAGTGCTAATGCTGGGCTATATGAACCAGGAAGCTTATGATAAAACCGTAAAGGAAAACATAGTAACCTTTTTTTCGCGTTCAAAAAACCGATTATGGACCAAAGGCGAAACAAGTAATAACTTTCTCCATGTAAAAAGTATGCAATTGGATTGCGATAACGATACAATATTAATAAAAGTTAAGCCCGATGGCCCAACCTGCCATACCGGCAACCGTAGCTGCTTTAACACAGAGTACAACCAAAATTTCATCCTGCAACTGGAACAAATTATTGCCGACAGGTACGAAAACCCGCAGGAAGGATCATACGTAAATAAACTGCGCAATAAAGGTCTAAATAAGATAGCACAAAAGGTTGGCGAAGAGGGTGTTGAAACAGTTATAGCTGCACTTGCAGAAACAGAAACTGACCTGATAAACGAGTCATCAGACCTTATATTCCACCTGTTAGTTTTGCTGCGCGAAAAGGGATTGACTTTGGATACCATTGCTAAAAATTTAGAACAAAGGCATAAATAAGTTGATCTTCTGTTTATGGGAAAATTCAAACTTAGGCTGACTTCCCTTTTGTTCATTTATTCGATAACTACATCTGCTCAGTCAGATTCGTTAAGGTATAAAATTAAGCAAATTGCATTAAACGCTAAAGGCGTGGTAGGCTTTGCTATGTTAAATATAGAAAGCAGGGATACGCTATCCTACAATGGCCGCCTACATTTACCTATGCAAAGCGTAATGAAATTTCCTATCGCCATAACAGTTTTAAATGAGGTAGATAAGGGCAATCTGCGTTTAGATCAATTAATTCCAATTACGAAAAACGACTTACAAAAAACATACAGTCCTCTTCGTGATAAATTTCCCGAAGGGAATGTTGGCATTTCTATTAAAGATCTATTAAGTTATATGGTTTCGCTAAGTGATAATAACGCCTGTGATATACTACTCAAATTATTAGGAGGAATTGCTGTTGTGGATGATTATATGCACAGCTTTGGTATCCAACAAATAGCGATTAAGGCAACCGAATTTGAGATGGCACAAAACTGGGATATACAATTTACTAATTGGGTTGAACCAAAAGAAATGGTACGCTTGTTGGATATTGCAACAAAACCTGCATTTTTATCAAAATCAAGCCATGATTATTTATGGCAATTGATGGATGCAACCAGTACAGGTGTCAAACAAATAAAAGGGTTATTACCTAACGATATTAAAGTAGCACATAAAACGGGACGTTCTTCAACTAACGAAAAAGGTATATCAGCCGCAACTAATGATGTTGGTATAATAACCCTACCTAACGGTAAACATTTGGCAATAGCCGTATTTATAACCAATTCTACCGCTGATTTAGACACGCGCGAATCTGTTATTGCCCAAATAGCAAAATCAGTATATGATGCTGAAGTAATCAAACAATAGTACTTAACTTAGAAATCATTTATACGGGATATGGAAGTTGAAAAAGTAGTTGAACTTACCGGGCACTCCAACCCCATCTTCGCGCTGGAGCTTTCGCAAAAACCGGGTATACTATTTACCGGGGGCAATGATAAGGGCGTTGTAGAGTGGAGTTTAAAAAACAAGGCTTTTATTAAAGTGATGTTTCCTGTAGCC